>CBDUAR010000052.1:0-1625 GCA_965365175.1 uncultured archaeon | reverse complement strand
ATAGAGAACTAGTGAAGCCTCATCATTTATTGTGTGTCTTTCCCATGCCTTAAACATTCCTAAAGCATAATCTCCTCCAACACGTCTAAATTGTATTCTATATAAATCATGTTTTTCATCATAGGTTTGTGTTTCTCTCTTATGAACAGCTTTACGTGACCCATTACTCAAAAAGATACCTCTCTTTCCTTCATAAGGATAATCTCCTACCTCTGCAACTAATCTATTTTTTCTTTGTCCTTTTTCCCTCCTAGAACGTAATTCTTTAAGTTTTCCTAGTGCAAGGTGTTGACTTTCTTCAGGTTGTTCCATATGCGATGCTTTACTTATTGCCCCACAATCAACGTAAGCCATTCTTATTGGAAATTTGGGACTATATATTGTTTCATCTATTGCATTTGGGAAAACTCTTCTTACTAAACTAACATCTCTGTAAAGTATTACTAGATCAGATTTCTTACGTGCAGCCTCTCTTGCATCAATTATTTTTTTTGCTTCTTCATAGCTACCAGCTAAATGGCCAACCATTGCCTGATGGATTGCTTCATCTTTGTCTTTCATCCTAAATTTTTTCAGAATTATGCTTCTGAGGTGCAAACACCTCTTAATTTTAGATAGTATCTTTATTTATAAAATTAACGAATGTTCTTGAAGGGCGTTTATAATTATTCTTTCTTAGCTGCCTTTAAAGAAGGAAAAGGTATATGTAATGGTAAATTCATTTCTTCTTCTAATTGAAGTGCTTTTACATTAGATTTCCTTAAGATCATATTAAATAAACTAATTCTAAAGGTTTCAGACATCTTTTTGTCTTTCCAACTATCTAAGATATTTTTAGATTCGTCTTTACTTGTAGTTAGAATAATGTTCCCTTGTAATTCTATATTTGCTATTTTTGGGCTGTATTCAATTATATAAGTAAATTTTATTCTAAGAATTTTTTCATCTTTTTTAATAAAATCTGATTTTGCTTCATCTATATCAGAAATATCTATTTTTGTGTTAATTTTAACATCTTTAAGACTATCTTTAGTTTTCTCTACACTTATCTTCCTAAAGTTAAATCCTACTACTTTTATCATATTATTTAGTGAAAATATGTGTTTTTAAATATTTATGTTTTAGAATTATATTAAATCTTCTTCTGAAACAATTAAAAAATCACCCATAGCAATTATAGCAGAATAAGGTATTAAAAGTTCATCGCTTGTACTTCTTTCTAAATTAAGATTTTTAATGTATGGAGTATCATCTTTTACTACTATACTAATTAATTCTCCAGATCTAGTTTCAAAAATAACATCCTTAACAAATCCTAACCTCTTACCTTCTTTAGTAACTATCATCTTATTAAGAATTGCTACATAAGGGATTTTTTCTGATTGCATAATTGAAATACAAGAAGATTATTTATAAAGTTATCTGTAAAATTATGTAGATTTAGGAGTATATAATTAAAACGTTAAAAATCACTTAATTTGTTATTAGACTCCCACCCCCTGATTTCTTATGGAATAGTTTAAAAAGGATTTCTGAATTTTTTTGATTTTTCTTTAATTAATAAACTTTTCTATAATAATAATAATAATAATAATAATAATAATAATAATAATAATAATAATAAT
>CBDUAR010000051.1:0-1677 GCA_965365175.1 uncultured archaeon | reverse complement strand
ATTTGATAATTATCAAAATATTTAGCCAAAATCAATTTAATGTGGGGTCAGATGTGATATCTTTTATTTCCTCTTTCATAATAAGATATTATTTTCCACGGTTCCACCATTTCAATATGACCAATTTCATCAGCTGTAATCATAATTGGACCATTTTGAATTAAATGTTCTAAATTTAAGTTTTGAGCATCAGTATAACATAATAATTCATCTTGTTTCTTTGTTAAACTTTTAAATTTTACTTCTTGAAAACTTTTTTCTTTATCTGCGTCTATTGTGGCTTGAAATTCTCGGAATCCACAAGCAGCACAAGCTAGAAGTAAATCTTCTGTATAAGAATGTTTGTCGGAGAATTCTTTGATTACACTAAATAACTCTTCATCAGTTAATATTTCGTTATTTACTTCATCACAAATATTCTTTAAGTTCATAGGCATTCCTTCAATAGTTTTATCAAATTGATGATACTGACCAAATCTAGCATAACCAGAATTTAAGTAATATAATAAAACAGCTTTTGATACATTCTTGTTAATGTCTCTAAAAAACAAGTTTAATGTTCCTGTTTTTTCCTTTTCTTTTAATATGGTATCAACTTCTTCTGGTGTTAGATCCCAACATTCTATTTTATTAAGATTTCTTGCTCGTTCTCGACGTTGCTTTCTTGACCTACTTTGTTGTTGTCTTCTTTCTTTTATCCTTTCATCTTCTCTTCTCTTTCGTAATTCTGCCATCTTCTTTTTTGTATATTCATTTGATTGTTTATATTTTTTTCTTTTATTTAAATTAGTGCTGCTGGTTTGATTTTTTCTTTTTCGGGATGGGATTTTTGATATTTCTAACATAACATCAGAAATATTTCCTTCCAGTTCATTTTCATCTTCTTGAAAAGAAATTGTTTCTACACCTACATCCAAATTATTTCGATTTTTTCCTTTTTGAGATAATATTTTTGGTATTTCTAACATAACATAAGAAATATTTCCTTTTTCTTCCTTTTCATCTTCTTCCAAAGAAATTGTTTCTACAGTTGCATGTATATTATTCTTTAATCTCCAAAACCTTCCATTTTCTTCTTCTATATCAAAGCATTTTTTTGATTTCTTGATACTTTTCTAGTCCATCTGAATTTTTTTTGATAATATGAACTATAATCTTCGACCAGGTCTTCTTTTTGTTTTAGATTTTTTGTTTTTTTATTATCTTTTTCAAGCATAACAGAAACAATATTTCCTTTGTCTTCATTTTCTTCTTCTTCAAGAGAAATTGTTTCTACAGTTGCATGAATATTGTTTCTTTTTCTTCTAAGATTTTCATAATGATTTCTCCAAAAACTTCCATCATTTTCTTCGACATTAAAGTATTTATTTGCTTTCTGTTTTTTCTCTCTTTGTCGAAGTCTAGAATTTAACTGCATTTGTTTCCTCCGCTCAGCTCTCTTTTGAGCATTTAATTGGTTATTAAAATTCATCATTGAACGATTTGTGATCAAAATGGATCTTTTACTTTTATTCCCTTCTCTTTTGTTTTTATCTCTTCTCATTTTGTGACTTACTAAGCAGCATCGATCAACCTTGGATTTGTTCTCATTTTAAAAAAAGGGTACTAAGTTAGTCTAAAGATGCAAAAAGGTACTAACTTAGTCTAACGATGAAACAGGTTGTAACAATTTTTCAA
>CBDUAR010000050.1:0-1727 GCA_965365175.1 uncultured archaeon | reverse complement strand
TGTTGCAGCCATACTTCTTATAGGTATTCTTACAGAATTTTAGATATCCATATTTTGAAAAAGGTGTATGTAAATCACCAATTATGAGAATTTTGTCATCTTTTGACCTTAATTTGAGAATAGTATTGTACTCATGTTTATTAAGTCTAGGTCTGAATTCCTCCATGTTTTTTTCTTTTTTGTTTAGGGGATAGTATTCTTAGAAAGGTCCTTAAACCAGTTAACATTTTGCCGATGAATAGATTAACTACTCAAGGCTCCAAACGCTTTCAACCTGACTTGAATGAATCTTGCTTGTTGCTAGAAACGACCCCACTTTTCTCTGTAGATCGTTCCTTTGTGATTCGTTCAAGTTCCTCAAATTGATACTGTAATGTAACTGTTTTTGTTTCATTTCTATATATATCAAGTATGTGTCGAGATAAAAACTTATCCCTACGTCTTAAATAATCTGGTACTTCAGCTCCTAAGTCATTCAACTCATCGGCTATCTCTTGGTATATATCATCATACTGCCTACTCCAATACTTCCTAGCAGTCTTTCCATTCTTCTCCATCCATTCGTCCATTCTCTTCAAGATGAACTTCTTTGCCTTCTTATATTTTGGGTCATTGAATCTTGTAGAGAGCATCGTCATAGAGGCTCTGCTAGACTTAATAGCTTTCTGCTTAGGCGTTAGGGGTTTCTTTCTTCCGAATGTAACGCCCTGTGCCTTTAAAGATTGAAGTTTTTCCTTTGTTCTCTCTGATATCCACTCTCTCTCAGACTGTGCTATAGCTGAGAAGATGGAGAATATTAGTATAGGGATTTTAGTTCCTGGCTGGTTTAGATGTGGAATGAATATCCAATAGTCTAATTCCTCAGCAACCTTTACAGCATGTGATAAATTGCGACCAAGCCTATCTATCTTCACGGAAGCAAGAATACAATTGTTCTCCTTGCAAAACTCCACAGCAGCATTCAAATTAGGATTCGTATACATCGTTGATCCAGATTCTATCTCCTCGAACTCTGCAATGATATCTTCCTCGTTGAGGTGCTTTCGTAAGACTCTCTTCTGAGTGTCTAAGTCTTGTCTCTCAGTGCTTACTCGGTAATAGGCAACGTACTTGGTCTTTAGATTGGTTTCTTTTTTCATTATTTCTTCTTATTTAATATTAATTGAGAATGTTCATCATCTATAACCTCAAAGATTCTCGCAAAAGCATCGTTTCTACACTTAGCCTGTGCAGATTCTATCTTCTTTCGCACATTCCGTTGAACAACACATCCGTGATCGAAGCCCTCCTTGTAGAAGTACTCCCCAAAGTCTGTTAAACGTCTGTCAATCTCGTCCTCTGCAAGGCGATTTTTGTAGAGGTAGTTCTTTAAAGTTTCTACCTCATGGTTGTTTTTGAAGAGTGTTTCGTTACTCATATCTGTATTCTTTTGGGCTAAGTTACAAAATAAAATGTAACTACCAAAGAATTAGGTGATTATTTTTCCAATAAAGATAAAAAAGTGTTTTATTTGGTTATTAAAAAAAAATGATTATCTTTGTATCAGTTCTTTAAATAATAAAATCTGGGTATGATCGATGTGCAGAAACGAGTATCATTCAAAATACCAAAAAAAATCCAGAGCCTTAGTACTGCTGCACACAGGAAAGGGCGCTGGATTTTTGCATTTATGGTAAAATCCTAAACGTAGTAACAAAGAAGTCCAAACAGCCTAGTTGGAGCAAAAT
>CBDUAR010000049.1:0-1793 GCA_965365175.1 uncultured archaeon | reverse complement strand
GTCATAGGATATGCATAATAAATATCTAAACCAGATTTAATTGCACCTTCTGATATTGCCTTACTCCCATTTCTAAAAAATCTATCCTCTCCTTCAATAACTTCATCAACTTCTGGGAGGTCCAAACTAAATGCCTGTTCTTCATGATCATAACCTTCTTTTGCTTGCTTAACATTCTCTTCATATCTTTTTTCTAATTCTTTAAGCTCTTTATCTAATACTTCAAATTCTAAACCAAGTGATTTGAAAAGTCTTCCAGCAAAAAACATATTTGTTCCTTTTCCTTCAAGGATTGCTGATTTTTTCTTAACTTTTGGTTTATGGATTTTAAGAGTATTTTCGTCTAGAGCAACTAAAATATCAATTTCAGAATCATTACTATAAACAGGTTCATTTGAAAAAGTCAAAACATTAAAATTATGGCCCCCTCTAATCAAAGATTGATAATCTCTATAGTAAAAAACATAGAACCCTTTCCTAATTAGGGCCTTACCTAGAGTATGAGTAAGGATATTTGGACCCTGTCCGGCTTGACCTCCAATTAATACATTAAACCTCATTTTTTATAATCAGAAGTATGTTTCTAATATTATAAATCTTTTTAATCATTATTGTAATAATTGATACATTTCACTATACTCAATTTTATATACCACTACTATCTTCAAAATATAGTAAAAGATGGTAAGATTTGCCCATATTTCGGACGTACATTTGGGAGGCTGGAAACAGCAGCCCATGCAGGATTTAAACTTTCAATCGTTCAAAATGGCTCTTGATAGATGTATTAAAGAAAGAGTTGATTTTGTTTTAATAGTTGGAGATCTATTTGATTCAGCCTATCCTCCGATTGAAATATTAAAAGACACCTTCACAGAATTCAGAAAATTGAAAGAAGCAAACATTCCTTGCTTTATTGTAGCAGGTTCTCATGATTATTCTGTATCTGGTAAAACCTTTTTAGACGTTTTAGAAAGAGCAGGTTTTTGTAAGAATGTAACAAACGTTCAAGAAGTAGAAGATAAACTAATGTTGAGTCCAGTATTACACGAAAACGTAGCACTATATGGTTATCCTGGTAAAAAATCAGGATTAGAAATAGAAGATCTTAGAAGAATTAGGATAAATGATGCTCCTGGAATGTTCAAGATATTTATGTTGCATACAACTCTAGATAAAGCAAAAGGAACTCTGCCAATTGATGCAATTGAGGCAGACTTGTTACCCAAAGCAGACTATTATGCCTTAGGACACTTACATATGGACTTCCAATACGAAAACTTTGTTTATCCTGGACCTATTTTTCCAAATAATTTCCAAGAACTTGAAGATTTAGAAAATGGAAGTTTCTATATTGTAGATACCGAAGCTTTAGAAACAATGAAGAAAGTAGAACTAAAAGTAAAACCTATAGTTTCTATTGAAATTAATGTTAATAATGCCTTAACCGCAACAAGTAAAATAATTTCTGAAATAAATAAATACCAAATAGAAGATAAAATCTTACTATTAAGAGTTAGAGGAGTACTAGAGGTAGGAAAAGTTTCAGATGTTAAGTTTGCACAAATAGAAGAACACGCAAAAAACAAGGGAGCTTATTTTGTTTTAAGAAATACTCACGATCTAAAAGTTAAAGAAACAGAACTAGAAATAGAAATCAAAGATTCTGAAAATGTTGAAGAGGAGACAATCAAGGTTTATTCTGAACAACATCCTTCTGATTTAAATGCATTAATTCCACAATTGTTAGAAAATTTATCTATTGACAAACAAGAAGATGAAAAAAATGAAAT
>CBDUAR010000048.1:0-1861 GCA_965365175.1 uncultured archaeon | reverse complement strand
AAACATAAACCATTTTAAAGCTTAGAGTTCTTTTGTTATTATGAAAATTCCAGAGAAAGGAGAGATAAGAAAACCAACAAAAACAATTTCAGGTATTACTCCTGTTGCTGTTATGTTGCCTCCAAGAAAATGTAAGCATGGGTGTTGTGTATTCTGTCCTAATTTAGATGTTCCTCAAAGTTATACTCCTAAAAGTCCTGTTGTTCTAAGGGCAAGTGATGTTAAGTTTGATTCTTTTAAGCAAGTTAAGGGTAGATTAGAAGCATTCAAAGTAATGAATCATCCAACAGATAAGGTTGAATTAATTATCATGGGCGGAACTTTCTTACAGTATCCTAAAAAATTCCAATATGAGTTTGTAAAAGGATTATATGATGCATTAAATGGTAAGGTTTCTAAAGATTTGAAAAGTGCTCAGAAATTAAATGAGAAATCTAAGCAAAGATGTGTTGCATTATGTATTGAGACTAGACCAGATGTTTTGAATATAGAAAGAATGAGAGAGTTTGGGTGTACAAGAGTTGAATTAGGAGTTCAGATTATTGATGATAAGATTTATGAAAAAGTAAAAAGAGGACATACAGTTCAAGATGTTATTGATGCAACTAGAAAATTGAAAGATGCAGGATTTAAAATTGGATATCATATAATGCCAGGATTACCTGGAAGTACTCCTAAGAAAGATTTGAGATTATTCAAGAAATTATTCTCAGATGAAAATTTTAAACCAGATCAATTAAAGTTATATCCTTGTCAAGTTATGCCTTGTTCTGAATTAGAAGATATGTATTGGAAAAAGAAGTATAAACCTTATTCTAAAGAAAAGATTCAGGAGTTATTAATAGAGATGTTGAAAGTTATTCCAAGATATTGTAGAGTTATGAGAGTTATGAGGGAGATTCCTCCAGATTATATTGTTGCAGGAACAACTAAGATTGATTTGAGAAATGATATTGAAAAAGTTTTGAGAGATAAAAAAGCTAAACTAGAAGAGATTAGATATAGGGAAATAGGATTTGCTTTGAGAGATAATAAAGAGATTAATTTGGATTTGAAATTGAAAGTTACTAAGTATAAGTCTTCTGGAGGTGATGAATATTTTTTAGAGATTGTGAATAAAGATGATTTGTTATTTGGATTATTAAGGTTGAGAATTGCTAAAGAAGCTATTGTGAGAGAGGTTCATGTTTATGGTCAGGCTTTGAAGTTAGGAGAGAAGAGTAAGATTGCTTCACAACATCAAGGTCTAGGTAAGTGGTTAATTTCAGAAGCTGAGAAGATTGCTAAGGGTAGAGAGTTGAAAATTATTTCCGGAGTAGGGGTAAGGGAATATTATAAAAAGCTTAGTTACAAATTAAAAGATACATATATGGTGAAAAAAATATGAAAAAGGTGATAGTTTCAGAAGATTTTGAGGAAGTTAAGGATGAAATACTTTCTGCAGGATTAGATAAATTTCATGTATTAGCAGATTTTGATAGAACTTTGACTAAGTGTTTTGCTGGAGTGGAAAGAGCTCCTACATCTATTTCTTATTTAAGAAATGGAGATTATTTGACAAAAGATTATGCTGATAAGGCTAATGCATTATTTGATGAATACCATCCTGTTGAAATTGATCCTAATATTCCTTTAGTTGAGAAAAAGGAAAAGATGCAAGAGTGGTGGAGTAAACATTTTGAATTGTTAATAGCTTCGGGATTAAATCTGGAAACGATTCAGGAAGCTGTTAAAGATATGGTTGAATCAAATAAATTAATTCTTAGAGAAGGTGTTGAAGAGTTTTTAGAATTTCTTAATGAAAAAGGTATTCCTTTAGTTATAATGTCTTCAGGTGTTGGAGATATAATTATAGAATTTT
>CBDUAR010000047.1:0-1985 GCA_965365175.1 uncultured archaeon | reverse complement strand
TCCTTCAACTTTTGGACATAGTGCAGACGAGTTAGAAATTGGTTGGGGAGAAAATGTTAACCTTAGTTACGGAAATTCTAATTGGATAGGTGTTGATAAAAGTGTGAATTGTCCCGAAGGGTATTATGTTGTAGGTATAAAAGTTTCTTATGGAGGCACTTGTAGGAACCAATGCAACTCTGATGGGGGAATAATAAGAGATATAGAATTAGATTGTAGGAAGATTGGAGCTTAAGAACAGTAATTTTCTTTTCTTTCTCTTGGGTCAATCCATTCTTCAGAATTCTGTACAAATGCCCCAGTTATAGGAACTATATTTGTTAGTTTATCGTTCTCACAAGAAATTAAATGATCTTGACAAAAATTATTTTCATCACAAATTGCGGTAGTATAATCATATTTATTTATAGTAAAACCGGTTAAACTAGCAGAGATCATCGAGGCTATAGCCAAGAAAATTATTGCTATCAATGTTATTTTTATGTACTTTTTCATGTTTTATTTTGATTAGTCTTATTTTTATAAATTTAACGTTAAAATTTAAATTTTACCTTTTCTCGTCGTAAAATGGCTAAAATTGAGGAGCAAGATTTAAAAAGCAATTTTCATTTATACTATTAGAATTTAAAATATTCTTAAAATAATATTGAAAAATGTCAGATAAAAAACAAGGATATGGTGCTGAATCAATAAGTGTTTTAGAAGGTCTTGAAGGTGTTAGAAAGAGACCTGCAATGTATATTGGTTCTACAGGTAAGGATGGTTTACATCATTTAGTATACGAGGTGGTAGATAATTCTGTAGATGAAGCTCTTGGAGGACATTGCAATTTAATTAAAGTTTCATTGAATGCCGATGGATCTGCGACTATAGAAGATAATGGTAGGGGTATTCCGGTGGATGTTCATCCTAAGTTCAAAATACCCGCTGTCGAAGTAGCTTTAACAAAACTTCATGCTGGTGGAAAATTTGATAAAGGAAGTTATGCAATTTCGGGGGGATTACATGGTGTTGGTGTATCTTGTGTAAATGCATTATCCACAAAATTAATTGTTGAGATTAAGAGAGGAGGAAAGATTTATACTCAAGAATATTCTAGAGGATCTCCCAAAGGAAAATTAAAGGTTGTTGGAAAGTGTAATGATAATGATACTGGGACTAAAGTCACTTTCTGGCCAGATGGAGAAATATTTTCTACTTTAGATTTTGATTATAAAATTTTAGAAACTAGATTCAAAGAAATTGCTTTCTTGAATGCCGGATTGAAAATCCAACTTACTGATGCTAAGAAAGATAAGAAGGAAGAATTTTATGCTGCTGGAGGATTAATGGAATTTGTTAAGTGGATAAATAGAAAGAAAGATGCCCTTTATCCTAAACCGATTTATTTTAAGAGGGAAGGAGAGAATATTGTAGTTGAAGTTGCTGTTCAATATAATTCAAGTTATCAAGAAAATATTTTTGGTTTTGTAAATACAATTAATACTGTCGAGGGTGGAACTCATGTTTCGGGTTATAAAACTGCTTTAACTAGAGTAATTAATGATTATGCTAAGAAGAAAGGAATGTTGAAGAATGATAGTTTAACAGGTGACGATGTTAGAGAAGGAAATACTACAGTTATCAGTGTCAAATTAGCAGATCCGCAATTCGAAGGTCAGACAAAAACTAAGTTAGGAAATTCAGAAGTAAAAGGTTTTGTAGATTCTATTGTTACGGCTGCATTATCAGAATTTTTTGAAGAGAATCCTGCAATCGCAAAAAAGATTACCTCAAAAGCTTTAGATTCTGCTAAGGCTAGACTTGCTGCTAAGAAAGCTAAAGAATTGGTTAGAAGAAAGAACGCATTTTCATTGGGAGGATTACCCGGTAAGCTTGCAGATTGTTCGGATAAAAAATCTGATGATACTGAATTATATTTAGTAGAGGGTGATTCTGCTGGCGGGTCAGCGAAGCAGGCACGGGACAAACAGACACAGGCCGTA
>CBDUAR010000046.1:0-2509 GCA_965365175.1 uncultured archaeon | reverse complement strand
AAAGTCAAAGTGTTATTAACTCCCTAGAAGTAAATTTATAAACCAATAAAAATTGGTCGATTCCATGGTAAATATAGGAAAAATGATACTTGAATATCATGGGAATCAAGCCAAGAAAGCTCATCCTGCTGTTGATGATCCTCGTTCATTACATGAACTGGCAACATTGGTTTCTGAGAATCCTCTTGATATGGAAGAATTGGAGAATATCGATGAATATCCTTATGTAAAAGAATTGGGTTACTGTCTGCCTTTTATTGGATTAAGGAATATTGAAGAGTTGTTGGGAAAGGAAGCGTTATTATTTGTAGTTCAAGAGTGGGATTGTGAACATTCTTTTGATAGACGAGCTAGGGCGATTAAGGAACAATGCCAAGATCATTCACTAATTGACTTTGGTCAGTTAAGATTGGCACAGACGGCTTGGAAATTTAATCCAAATAGATTTTCTGATAGAAAGAGCAATAGGAGATACGTAAGAGGCAATTATCTTACATTAGATAAAATTCGTGAATTTGAAGTTCCATCTACTAGGCTATCTGAGATACTAATTGATAATGCTAGAGATTCTACTCCATTATCTGAAGAAAGATTAAGAGATTATGAAGTGGAAGTAGCTATTCCGGGAGTGGTATATGGGCGTCATCCAAAATGGGGGTGGATAAATGAAGATACTAGGATTAATCATAATGTTTTTGTTGATGGATTATTTGGGGAAATGTTGATGCATAGGGGTGAACCCAATGCAATAGTGTCTTTTTCTATAGATGATCCCCAGACTTTAAAGATAACCCAAATTCAGGGGATTAATCCATATCTATTGGCAGGTATTGATCCAGAAACTATTCCGGATGAAGAAATCCCTAGACAGAGTCCAAAAGGTCTTTATGCTATTAAATTTAGAGATGTTTTGTTAGAGCTAGGAAAGGATACTGCTAGATTTTTGGGCATGAGTAGACTGGGCATTCAAAGCGGACATAATAATAACTGGACGCGGGTTCATTACGGCGATGGTAAAATACATCTACCTTTAGAGAGTGCTTTAGTAGTTTACGATGGTTTTGCAGAAGATCATGGATTTAATCAGGATCCAGAAACGAAAGATTGGTATTTGCCTTTAGATTAGGTTGTTCACATACCCCATTCAGGTTTAGATTTTCTCTTAACTTCAGAGATCTCTCTCAAAATATTCATTTCAGAAGGAGAAAGCAAATCTTTGTTTTTCTTGAAATTTTTAAATTGAGATTCACCCATATCAGAGTATAAGAACTTTTTATCCTTAAGTTGTCTTTCAAAATTAACTCCTGAAATAGATATAGCAACTTCTTTCCCTTCTGTTGCTTCTTGTACTGATTGTTTATCTGCTTGAATGTTTTTTATTTTCCCTACTTTTTCTTCATCTTCATTTATTACGTTTAATCCTGAAATTAATTTTCCTCCAGCAACTCTAACACCAAAGATTGCAGGATTTGTATTTCTAAAAACATATTGGGATAAGATTTCTAATTTACATATTGTAGCAAGTTCCATCAATCTTTTCTTTTCAATATCTTTTTGTTTTTGAACTCTGTATTCTTTTAAGTCGTCAATTAATTTGTAAACAACATCGTTAGTTATTATTTTAATGTTTCCTTTAATTTCTTCAACTTCTTCATCAGGTTCCACATTAAATCCAATTATGATTGCATCAAGTTCATTAATATCTAGATTAGCTTTTGCGGAGATTAAATCTGACTTGTTTATCTTTCCAATTCCTGCTCTAACAACTGGAACATTTGCTTGTTTCAATAATACTAATAGTGCTTCTAGACTTCCTAGAGAATCTGCTTTAGCAATGATGCCTTGTTTTTGAGTTTTGATATTTTCGGATATCTCTTTCTTGAATTTTTCTTTTATTTCTTTTAAATTATCTTTGTATATTTCAAAAGGCATTCCCGGAAGAATACTATCTTTTTCAACTAGTTGCATTCTTAATCCTGTAGAAGCAATTGCTTTATCTGTTGCCTTGAATTTAGCTCTTAATGGCTGAATTTCTTCTAGAATTCTTATTTTAGTTATAATCGGATCTCCATCAAAGTTTGCTACTGCAATTTCATCTGTTTTTTTAAGTTCACCATCGTATAGAATTGCTTCAGCATAATTCATTGCTTTATCTTTCTTAACTTCTAACATTACTCCCTTAGCGTCTTTACCTAATTCTAATCTTTCTCCTAAGTATTTTTGACTAAGACCACATAACATCATAATTAATTCTTGCACGCCTTGATTTGTTTTAGCTGAAGTTGGAACTAAAGCTATTTTTTCTGCAAAGTTATCTATATTGTAATAAAGGTCTGCATCAAATCCATAACTATTCAATGATCCAATCAAAGTCATATATTTTTCATCAAAGTTTTGTTTCACTTGTTGAGGTTGAGATTCAATTGATTCTTTTAATCCAGTTTCCTTATCTGTTCTCCACCCAGAGATGTTATCTTCGGAGCCAGTGGAATATGATTAAATCCTGATG
>CBDUAR010000045.1:0-2794 GCA_965365175.1 uncultured archaeon | reverse complement strand
CTCAGCATATTCAATACTATCTTCGAACCTGAAGGTTTGGCTTTTATTAATTTCTTAAAACCTTTTTTGTAGACATATTTGCTCCCTTTTCCTTCAGCATGAGCTTTCATTCTAGCATCAATATCATTTGTAACGCCTGTATAAAATGATCCATCTTGACATTCAAGAATATAGACATACCATTTCTTTTCCATTAATAAAAAAATTATTCTTTCTTTTTAGAATTAACTTTTTCTCGAGGTTTTTTATTCCCCATTAATCTCTTATTCATAGCTCTATGCTTATGGTTTTTTAATCTTTTTCTGGACATTATATATTAGAATTATTGGCTTTTATAAATTTAGTTATTAACTATCTTCTAGGTCTTGAATCTCTTCTTGGTCCTCTACTATCCGGTCTTCTGCCGTATGAACCTCTAGAATCTCTTCTCGGTCCTCTTGAATCTGATCTTCCTCTTCTTGGGCCTCTTGAATCTCTTCTAGGTCCATCACTTCTGTTTCTTTTATTCATTCTAGTTTCTATTGAAATATGAATTCTTTCCATTTGAGGTAATTCTTTAGGATCTATTTTGATTTCAGTAGCATGTAGTAATTTTCTAAAGTTTTCATAATCTCTACTAGCTAAAATTGTTATTGCTTTTCCATTCTCTCCTGCTCTTGCAGTTCTTCCCACTCTATGAATATAATCTTTTGATTCAATTGGACTATCGTAGTTGTATACGTGTGAAACTCCTTTGATATCTAATCCTCTTGCTGCAACATCTGTACAGACTAAAACTCCTAAACCTTTTTTATGGAATTCTTCTAAAATCCTTATTCTCTTTTTCTGATCAATTCTTCCATGAATTGCTTTTGCGGCTATTCCATTTTTGATCAAATTTTCAGTAATAAAATCAACATTTCTTCTAGTATTACAAAAAACCATTACTAAATCAGCATCTTCATTTTTCAATAGGTTAACAAGTAGTGAGAATTTTTTATTATCTGGAACATCATAATAAATTTGTTTTAGTTTAGTAGGATCTACATACGATTCTACAGCTATTTCAACAGGCTGTTTTGTGTATTTTTTAGCTAGGTAATCTAAATCTACAGAGATTGTGGCAGAGAACATCATAGTTTGTCTGTTTTTAGGACACTCTCTAATTATTCTTTCAACATCTCTTCTGAAACCCATATCTAACATTCTGTCTACTTCATCTAAAACTAGAAATTTAACTTTGTCTAATCTTAATGTTCTTCTGTTTATGTGATCTAAAATTCTTCCAGGAGTTCCTACCACTATATCAGTTATACCCATTTTACGTATCTGAGGTTCAATGCTTACTCCCCCATAAATTGCTAATACGTTTAATTGTTTATTTTTACCA
Organism: uncultured archaeon; assembly: GCA_965365175.1. GTDB lineage: Archaea > Nanobdellota > Nanobdellia > Pacearchaeales > GW2011-AR1 > WJLC01. The sequence continues at coordinate 1,425 of CBDUAR010000045.1, read as the reverse complement.
AAGTCTCTTATTGATTTTGCAACTTGTTCTGCAAGTTCTCTTGTTGGAGTTAGAATTAATGCTTGAACATAGCCATTTTTTTTAAGTTTTTCAATAATTGAAGATGAGAATGCTAGAGTTTTTCCGCTTCCAGTTGCTGATCCTCCAATAATATCTTTTCCAGCCAAAGCTACAGGGATTGCCTTCTCCTGAATTTCCGATGGTTCTGTGAATTTGAATTCTTTCAAAACATCGGTTAATTCTTTGCTAAGTCCTAGTTTCGTAAACTTTTCCATTTTAACAATATATCAAGAAATAAATTCTTGAGCGCAAGTCATTCGAGACATGATTGCTCAAGACTTACTAACACGTTTGTTATATAAAATCTAAAATTTAGGGGTTTATAAGGTTATGGTAAAGAATTATTTTATCTTATAGATGATATTTACTGTGGCATATACTGTTTGATCGCCAGGAGTTATTGATTGAACAGATTCTTTTGCTTCAACTCCTGCATCTGCAATTGCCATTTCTTCACTTCTAGCATATAATGGTCCGGGATAATAATTAAAATTAGAATCTGTTACTGAAACTATCTTTCCTAAACTTTTTCCTAAACCTTCAGCGATTGATTCTGCTTTTACTCTGGCATCTTCAGTTGCTTCTAATGTTGCTTTTGATTTTGTTTCTTCTCGTAATTCTTTGCTTAATTCAAAATTTATGTAATTAATTAGAGCTCCAGAATTAACTCCTGCGTCAATGATTTCACTTGTTTTGTCTGATTCATCTATTGGAAGTTCTATTTGAATGGTGTGTGTTGCACGATATCCTTCTTCTTTTCTTTCTCCATCATTCCAAGTATAATAAGGGTAGATGTTTATATTTGTAGTTTTTATTTCTTCTTCAGGAATTTCTAAAGCTTTTAGCGCAGAAATTAAATTATTGTATTTTATTTGATTAGAATCTTTTGCTTCCGATGCGGTATCTGCAATTGTCTCTAGATTGAAATTGATTGTTATTAAATCAGGAGTAACTTCCAGTTGTGATTGTCCATTTACAGAAATTGTTTCAGTGGGGATAAATTGGAATATTGTATAAATTGCTAGTATTGTTACAAGTATTACTGTTCCAGAAATTATTGCAGCTATTCTTACACCTTTATCTTTCATGATATAACTAATTTTTCAGAGTTTTTAAATTTGTTGAAGTCGTTAGGTTTAAATAATAATTCTTTTTAGTTATATTATGAAAATAGAGGTTGATAAGAAGTATATTATTGGCTTTTTACAGCGTTATTAATTTTAGGTGGAACTTTCTTTGTAGTATCATATGTTGGTCCTAATGGTGTTGGGCATGATGCTAGTGAATTAAATTTATCTGGTGTTTGTTTAAGTAATGGTACTGGTTGTCCCGCTTCTTCTACTCCTCAACATTTTTCTGGAGGAT
>CBDUAR010000044.1:0-2833 GCA_965365175.1 uncultured archaeon | reverse complement strand
TGCTCCGGGATTTCTTATAGAAATATATTCGTTGTAATTTTCGGGATTTAATATTGGCTTTTTATTTTTTCGGACTTTTATCTTCATTCTTTTAGTCCTAATTTTTCTATGAATTTTTGTTTATCAAATTTTTCTATTTTATCATATTCTTGGCCAATTCCTAAATAGAGTATCGGTTTTTTTGTAACATATCCTACTGATAAAGCAGTTCCACCTTTTTCATCAATATCTGCTTTTGTTAGGATTATCCCATCTATTTGAACTGCCCAGTCAAAACTTTTTACTTGTTCTATAGCATCATTTCCAGTAATACTTTCTCCAACAAATATTTTTGTGTCTGGTTTAGTTACTTTTGCAACTTTTTCAATTTGTGCCATTAAGTTTTTTGCAGTATGCATTCTTCCAGCAGTATCAATTAGCACGCAATCAATATTATTTTTCTCAGCATATTTTATTGCATCAAAACCAACTGCTGCAGGATCAGTTCCGTAATCATGCGAGATAACTTTTATTCCTAATTTTTCTCCATGTTTTTTTATTTGTTCAATAGAAGCTGCTCTGAAAGTATCTGCTGCAGCAAAGACACTAGAAATTCCTTCTTTTTTGAAGGTATTTGCTAATTTGGCTAAAGTTGTTGTCTTTCCAGTTCCATTAATTCCACAAAATAGTATTACATATGGTCCCTTTTTCTCTTTTATTTTTTTAATGAGGTCAAATGGTTCAATTAGTATTTCTTCAATTATCTCCCTTAGTGAATCAGTGATTTCTCCTTCAATTTCTTTCTTCAAAAGTTCTTTACCTACTATTCTTTCTTTTAGTTCTTTGATGATTTTTTCTGCAACATCTAGTGCAACGTTGTTTTCTAATAATAGCATTTCTAATTCTTCAGAATAAACTTCAAAATCGTCTTCAGAAATTTTTACCTTGAGTATTTTTTCCTTTATTTTTTGAAAAAAACCTTTTTTTGGTTCTTCTTTTACTGGTTCTGGAGCTTTTTCAGCGATCTTTTCCTTTTTTTCAGGTTTCTTTTTAGTCTCTTTCTTCTTTTTTTCAACTTTTTTTACAGTTTCCTTGATTTTTTCTTTTATAGGCTCCTCTATTTCTTCTGCGGGTTTTTCTGAGACCTTTTTTACCCACTTGCTTATTTTTTCTTTTAAGAACTTAAACATAGTGATTGTAATTATCCAAACTTATATATAAATTTATAGTAATGATTAAAAATCAACAATTACTTCCAGGATCATGATAACCTATAATGACATATATGAAGCAGCCAGAAAAGAGAGATATTCAGAGCAATTGCAGCCATTATCTAAGAAGTTTATTAACGAAGTATCAGATTATCTTAAGGAAAAGAAAGAGATTTCCACAAAACACGATGATGCTTTCTCAGATGTGGTAATTAAGACAAAAAAACAACTAGAAAATGCAATTACTTTGTTTAAAGAGCTAATGTTGAGAAGGAGAAAAAAGATTCTTAATTTAGTTTTGATTGCTGCTGAAACAGGGATCTCCAAGCAGGATTTTGAAAATATGCTTTTAGTGGAAAAAGAGCTATTTGAGGAATTAATGAAATGTATCGACGCTTCTGATAAAAAGCTTAGCGAAATATTAAGTGGAAAGGAAGAAGAATTAAAGAAAAATGAACTTATTGTTTTCAAAGAAGATGTTGATGAATTAATAGATTTAGAAGGGAACAAAGTTGGTCCTTTTCAAAAAGGTGAAATTGCAAACATTTCTGTTGAGGTAGCCAAAATTTTAGTTGAAGATGGTAAGGCAGATATAATTATTCAGTAATTATCCTCTTCTTCCCCTTGTACCGCCTGTTCTGGAAACAGTTTTTGATTTGTATTGAACTTTTCTTGGAGATGAAATTTGCATTCTTGGTATTTGTTTAGCATCTCTTTCTAACTTATTTCCTTCGTCATCGCTTTTTCTTGGTTTATCATAAAGTCCGAATCTACACAGTAGTGGGGCCATTATATATGCTGAGATATATGCACTTATTCTATTCAATTCCATCTTGAAACAAACTAATATTGATTTTTAAAGATTTATGTACTATTTGTAAAATATTTTTTGCATAGCTATAATTGCCCAGAGTGTTCCAGTTATTGCAGCAGTAATTGTTGAGAACGTTAAATTAAGGGTTAGATATGCAACAGTTATGGCATACATTCCTATCGAAGTTATTAATGATGTTTGGAGAGTGATGTCTTGTTTTCTTCTTCTAAATCCTTGAATGATCTGCGGTACTAATGCATATGCAAAGAAAATTATGCTCACTGTTATTACTATATCTTGCCACATTTTTAAATAAGCCTGCGGAGGGATTTGAACCCCCGACCTACTGCTTACAAGGCAGCCGCTCTGCCACTGAGCTACGCAGGCATGAAGTTATTAGAAAAAATTAGTTTAAAAGAGTTATGGACTACTCTTTTTTGGTCGTTTTTTTAGCTTCAAGTTCTTTCTCTACTTTTAGAACTTTTATTTCGCATAAAGATAACGGATATATCTTTTTCAATTTAAGACTTAATTGTTTTTGTAAAATATTTTTTAGAACATCTTGGAAGATATCTTCTGCAGTCTTTGTTTTAGTGTATGCAATTAATTCTTCTTTTGCTTTTTCTCTTAGAGCTTTTCTAACCGCTCTAGAAACTTTTCTTCTTGTAACTAAGAAAGGTTTTATTCTTATTTGAACATCTTTAGCTTCGGTTGAAAATGAGTCTTCAACATAATTAGTTCCTTTTCTAACCATCCTTTTAAGATAGTAAGGCATTAATTTGATTTGTTTAGGAGTTGTATTTATTTTATCTCCCTCTACTTTAACATT
>CBDUAR010000043.1:0-2853 GCA_965365175.1 uncultured archaeon | reverse complement strand
TGAAAAAGAATCCGATACTCAATTAAATGACACTTCCGGAGAGATTACCAACGCGGTTTCCGAAACAAAGGACTCGACTTCTAATCCATCTGATGTTGAATCCGATGTAAATGTAGAGACCGCCCAAGATTCCCCTGATGAGACTTCACAAGAAGAGGAAGTTGTCAGTACAACAGAAGAAGAGACAGTATCAAGTAAATCTTCAGATAAAAATTCCGAGAATAACGATGAAGTCTTAGATGAAATAGAAGCTTCAAACGCTGAAGATGCCGAGGACGAAGACAATAAAGATCGTCATAAAATTGAATTCAAAGAATATGACCAAATGTCATTAGAGGCATTGGCCATAGAACTTGAAAGATTATTGAAAGACGAAAAAGTTCAGGCTATTAGGACTCATGTACAGCATATTAACAATGAGTTTAAAACTAAATTTCAGTCATTGATTGAAGAAAAAAAGACTGAATATGTGAATGAGGGAGGTAACGAAATAGATTTTTATTACAGTTCTCCTGTTAAGAAAAGATATAAGAAAGCTTATAAAGATTACCGCACTAAATTAAACGACTATTACAAAGATTTAGAACACAACCTTAAACAAAACTTAGCCGATAAACTTGAGATCATAGAAGAGCTAAAAGGATTAATTAATATTGAAGAGAATATAAATACGACCTACAAGCACTTTAAAGAATTACAGGAACGGTGGCGCAATACGGGTCCAATACCTCGAGACAAATACAATAATGCCTGGAACAGCTACCATCATCATGTTGAGATGTTCTACGACTTTTTGCATCTGAACAGAGATCTGCGAGACTTGGATTTTAAGCATAATCTTGACAAAAAACTAAAAATAATTGAACGGGCCGAAGAACTTGCTCAAGAGAGCAATGTTTTGCACGCCTTTAGAGAACTTCAAGAACTTCACAAATTATGGAAAGAAGAGTTGGGTCCTGTAGCCAAAGAACACAGAGAAGTTATATGGGAACGATTTAAAACAGCGACCAAGCTAATAAATGATAAGCGGCAACTCTATTTTAAAGAAATAGATAAGGTTTATGAAAAAAACCTGGAAAAGAAAGAAGAAATTATAGAAAAGATAAACGCCATTGCCTTGGAGGAGATAAATTCTCATGGCAGTTGGCAGAAAAAAATAAAAGAGGTTGAGTCCTTAAGAAATGATTTTTTTAATGCAGGTAAAGTACCATTGAAAGTAAATGAATCTACCTGGGCTAAATTTAAAGAAGCTGTAAGGACCTTTAATCGAAAAAAGAATGCCTTTTATAAAGACCTTAAAAAGGAACAGTACAACAATCTTCAGAAAAAGCTAGAGCTTATAAAAATTGCAGAAGACAATAAAGACAGTGAGGATTTTGAGACTGCAACACCTTTAATGAAAAAAATTCAAAGTGACTGGAAAAAAATTGGTCACGTACCTCGTAAGGAAAGTGATAAAATTTGGAAACGTTTTAAAGCGGCCTGTAATTATTACTTCGACAGAATTCATTCCAAAAGAAATACCGCAAATAAGCTTGAACTTGAAGCTTTCAACAAAAAACAGGAATTGCTTAACAAAATTAAGGATCTGGAGTTAAGTGAAGACAAATCAGAAGGTATTGCAACCATAAATGAGCAGATTTCTCTATGGAAAGAAATTGGGCGTGTACCTTATGATAAACGTTATATTGAAGGAAAGTTTCACAAGGCTTTAGATAATTTATTTTCGAAACTAAAAATGGAGAGAAATGAAATTGAAATGATCAAGTTTGAAAATAAATTAGAACAGCTGAACAGTGAAGAAGACTCCAGGAATCTAGATAATGAGCGCGCCTTTATTAGCAAAAAGATTGATGAAATTAAAGCACAAATCAACCAACTGGAAAATAATTTACAATTCTTCACGAATGTTGATGAAGACAATCCCCTCGTGAAAGAAGTACACGGTAATATCAAAGGTCATAAAGATGAACTGAAACTTTGGAAAAAGAAACTAAAAAAAATTAAAGAATTGTATTCCTAAATCTGATTGGAATACGTTTTACAGCAATCAGTTTCTTTTAAAAGGCGTCCATTTTTCAGAGTTTATGTTATCGCGTATTAAAGTTGTTTGGCCTCTTCCCAAAACACGTCCATTTCCGCTAAAGTCATCTCTTTTAGAGGTTTATTCAGACTTTTAGCCTTATTTTCCAGATACTGAAATCGCTTTGAGAATTTTTTATTGGTTCGCTCCAATGCATTTTCAGGATTTATATTTAAAAATCGAGCATAGTTAACCATAGAAAATAGCACATCCCCAAATTCATTTTCTATGGTTTCCTGATTGCCAGAGTCTACCTCCATTTTAAACTCCTTGAGCTCTTCCTCAACTTTCTCCCACACCTGGCTAGGTTTCTCCCAATCGAAGCCAACACCCGCTACCTTATCCTGAATTCTATTAGCTTTTACCAAAGCGGGTAAACTGTTGGGAACCCCTTCCAATACGCTCGCCTTACCCTCCTTTAATTTTAATTTCTCCCAATTGCGTTTTACATCCTCTTCATTATCAACATTTATATCACCGTAGATATGTGGATGACGGTCTACTAACTTCTCGCATATACCATGGCAAACATCTGCAATATCAAAATCTTGAGTTTCACTGGCTATCTTCGCATAAAAAACAATATGCAATAACAGGTCTCCCAATTCTTTTTTAACTTCATCAAGGTTATTGTCTAAAATCGCATCGCCAAGTTCATAGGTCTCTTCAATGGTCAAGTGTCTCAGTGATGCCATAGTCTGCTTTTTATCCCATGGGCATTGCGCACGCAATTCATCCATAATTGTAAGTAACCTATCGAACGCCTCTAA
>CBDUAR010000042.1:0-3002 GCA_965365175.1 uncultured archaeon | reverse complement strand
TTTAATAAAAGAAATGAGAATTAAAGGTGAAGATAATAAAAAATTCATAAATAATTTTGTGAAAAAATTAGAAGATCAAAATAAATCTAAATAACTCTGAATAATTGAGTGTCTTATTTCTGGATGTTTATTTTCCAATTCACTAACAATAGTTTCTTTAGGCTTAACAATATCCTTAAACTTTAACTTCTTAAGCTTAGCATACAACAAAACTTCTCTATCTAAAAACAAATACAATGGTTTTATTTCTTTTTTATTAACTGGACCTAAATCATTCAGCTCCATAGCATTCTTCTTAATTAAAATATTAATTATTTTATCAGATTCAAGATCTTTTGTAGAAGTTAGAGCTTTCTTAGTTATTTTTTTCTTAGTTGGCAACTTAATAATTTCAATAGAAGATTTCTCTTCCAATATTCTTAATAATTCTTCTAAAACAACTCCCCTAAAGTCTCCTTTATTTTCATAACCAATTATATCTCCCTGATCAACCATCTCAAACTTTCTAATCGTATAAAGAAACTTCTTCTGAAACCAATTGATAAAACATCTACCACAAAGCTTTCTTTTATTAGTAAATTCATACACTGGTTTTGTTAAACATAAATTACACATAAATAAACTAGTTTTAAAAAGATTATAAATTTATTGAAATACTAATTTATTATTGATTCTATGAAATAAAAACATTTAAATAAGAAATTCCCATAAAAATATTATTAATGATTTCTGCTTGTTAGAAAGAGTTGAAAGGAGGTAATAATTAATGGAAAATAATAAATTAGCGATGGTTGTTGCAATTGTTGCAATTGTTGGTTTAGTTGTAGCAGTTTATTCGGCTTCGGTTACTGGATTAGTAGCTGGAGGTAATGGAAGAGCAAAAGGAGATTCATGCATGAAATCTTGTATGGCAGAATTTGGACAAACAGGTGAATACTTTGACACACAAAGTGACCTTACACAATATTGCCTAACACAATGTAATCCAGCACAGGATAATGCACAATGTGATAGTCATGCAGATGGTTGTTGTGCGCCTTTTTCTGGAGACCCGGATTGTAAAGGAGTAGGTTCAGGAACAAGCGGAGATGTAACCTGTCCAGGATTTACAGCACAGGATATTCAAGATGCAATGGAAGAAATGGCAGCAGCAGGAATATTAGAGGTTTCTATTAGCCCAGGTTATGATGCCGAAGTATGTTCTGTTGCAGCTAACGATGAGCAGTATACTAGTCCTGAAAAAGTACATTTCTTTATTTCAAAGTATTATGAATATAGTACTGGGATTCTAAGTGGTTCTGAACATAATTATCAGGAATTTGATTCAAGTGGTAGAATAACCTATGATATACTTACTCAGGTTAATGATATAAGTTATGAAGAGTATCAGGCTTGTAGAGCAATCATTGATCAATATTGTATAGCATAAAGACAAAACAAAATTTTTTTATTTTTTCTTCTTTTTTCTCAAAACCTATTTAGAAATCTATATTTTAAATTTTTCAAAATTTTTTCAATCCTTTAAATATAAAATTACACATTATAATGCATACTCCTTGAAGTTCTCTCTTTCTTTTGAGTCAATCCCTTTAGAATAAGCCTCAATTAGCTTACTAACCTTATCCTCATCGCATTTATCTAACATTATAGCACTTGGACCAATAAAATCTAATTCTTCCGCTGTAATCACTTTTCCTGCATTAGATTTCTCTACAATACCATTCTCTTTCTCATCCCTTCCCAAAATAATCCAACCCCCAATATTAAAATGTCTACCAACTTTAATCAATTTGATTTCTTCTTCATTCATGCCTCTCTTCAACAAATACTGAAATCTACTTTTCAAATTTCTCTCGCAAAGTAAACATCCTCCAGCAGGAGCAGGATAAGAAATATCAAACTTCTTAGCAAGTTCAAACTGCTTCTCTCTTCTTCTCCCTTGAATATCATATAACTTATCTCTATCAACAATTCCTTTTTTCTCTGCCTCAGTAGGTTCCAATAATTTAGCAGATAGTGGTCTCAACAATCTTCCTTTAAGTCCTGACTCTCTTTCAATAAGATCTAAACTTCCTTTCATCTGACTCATTGGCCTCTCTCCAAGAACTTCTCCTGTAACAACTAAATCAATTCCCTCTTTATCAGCATACTCTCTAGCTTTCTTAAACATAAAAATTCTACAATCTACACAAGGATTAACTCCTACTCCTCTGCCATAAGAAGGTTTAGTTATGACTTGTAAATATTCTTTTAATAAATCCCCTTTAGAACAATCAATAATTTTCATCTGAACATCATTAAGTTGAGAAAAATTAAAAGAGCAATTTTGATCACAACAACCAGTACCTGAAGGTAAATTAAAAAATAAAGTCACAACTTCAAAGCCTTGCTCTTGCATAATTTTTACAGCAAGTCTGCTGTCTAATCCGCCAGATAACATAACAATTACTTTTGACATTAAAAATCCTAGAAAAAAACCTTTTTAACTCTTTTTCTTTACTTTAATTTCCAGTATTTCTTTTGGCCTAAAAGAAGTGCAGCAGTAAAAATAACATTCACAAAAAGAAAACTTATATCTGTAAAATAAAATCCCATATCTACGACAGCAGTATTCTCATTGAGTCTAAAAGCAAAACCCAAACTAAACAAAAATAAGATAATATAAAGAGGAAAAAATATCCTTCCTTCCGTATCAAACTTTCTTAAAACAAAAGACACAGAAAAAATTAGCAAGATCAATACCATATTTCCTACAATTAATTGCCACAACATCATTTTAATTTTTATTTATATATTTTATTATATATTTTACAATCTATATTTCACAGAATATACTTCATTTATAAGAATTTCTGCACTAGATTAATTATTTCCTAACATATATTTTCAAGAATTCTACTTTTTATTCATACTAAAAAGATTATTTATCCACGTACCTAATCCTAAGAACTTAAGAGCAACTCCAACTAAAATAAGAACAATACCAATTACAAGATTAATTA
>CBDUAR010000041.1:0-3110 GCA_965365175.1 uncultured archaeon | reverse complement strand
GTTCTTCTTCTGCTTTAATTTTGTTTTTTGTAAGGGAGTATTAAATAAAATTTCTTTAAAACACTTTCCCATAATTTTCTTTGGAACCTCTAACTCAAAAACTTTAGGAGTAATTCCTCCTGCACAAACTTTATCTCCAATAATTTTATTTTGTTCGAGAACTATTACTTTTTTTCCGGCTTTTGCAAGAATTTCGGCGGCCTTGAGACCTCCCGGCCCAGCACCCACAATAACCACCTCATATTTTTCCATATATCTTGTTGCAAATTGTTATTAATAAATTTATTTAAAAGATTATTTCCTTTCGTATCTGTCCTTATCCCTATTACACCTTTTAGAAATAGTTTCTTTCCATGCTTTATCTAAATCTATATTGTGAGAATTAGCCAAACAAACTAAAGCAAAAATTATATCGCAAATTTCTTCGCTCATCCCTTTTATATTATCTGCATCTTTCTTTACTCTTCCACCATATTGATTGTTTAAATTTCTTGCAAGCTCTCCAACTTCCTCAGATAATTGTGCTAACATTGAAAGGGGAGGCCAGTAAGCAGGATCAAATTGAGAAACCCAGTCATCTACCATTATTTGCATTTCTCTTAGATTTATGAAATCTCCCATTATTTATTTTATAAGGATAAATATATAAGTTTATATGAGATTTTTTAGATATGTTAAATAAGCTAATTGAAGAACTTAAAAGTTTAGAAAATAAAGAGCAAAAGCAGATCCTTCAAGGTTTTTTTAAAACTGGAAAAGGACAATATGGAGAAGGAGACATATTTTTAGGGATTAAGGTTCCTATTCAAAGAAAAACTGCTAAAAAGTATTTAGATTTGCCCTTAGAAGATATACAAAAATTATTAGATTCAGAAATTCATGAACAAAGATTGATTGGATTATTTATTCTTATTGATAGATATAATAAAACAGAAGATAAAAAGGAAATTTTTGATTTTTATTTAAAAAATTCTAGAAGAGTGAACAACTGGGATCTTGTTGATTTGAGTGCTCCAAATATTGTTGGAACTTTTTTACTTGACAAAGAAAGAGATATTTTATTAGAATATGCTCAATCTGAAAATTTATGGGAGAAAAGAATTGCAATAGTTTCTACATTTATCTTTATTAGAAATAATCAATTTGAAGACACTCTAAAAATTGCTGAAGTCTTGTTGAATGATAATCATGATTTGATACATAAAGCAGTTGGATGGATGCTAAGAGAAGCTGGGAAAAGAGATTTAGATGTATTGGAAAATTTTCTTAAAAAGTATTATAAAGATATGCCAAGAACTATGTTAAGGTACGCGATAGAAAAATTTCCTGAAGAAAAAAGAAAGGCATATCTTAAAGGAGAAATATGAAATCAATAAAAGAACTTTTAGAATTTGGAATAATAAATATAGACAAGTCTTCAGGCCCTACTAGTTTTAGTGTTTCTGAATTTGTTAAGAAAACGTTAGATCTTAGAAAAACAAGCCACTTTGGAACATTAGATCCTAAAGTTACTGGAGTGTTGCCAGTTGCGTTAAACAGGGCTTGTAAACTTACTGGATTTTTTCTTGGAGAGGATAAAGAATATGTGGGAATTATGCGGATGCATGAAGATATTCCATTAGAAAAAATAAATGAGGCCATAAAGAAAAAATTTATTGGAAAAATATTACAAACTCCTCCGGTTAAGTCAAGAGTTAAAAGACAAGAAAGAGAAAGAGAAGTTAAAAGTTTTGAATTGTTGGAAAAAGATGGCAAAGATATTTTGTTTAAGACAGAAGTTCAAGGAGGAACGTACATTAGAAAATTAATTTCGGATTTGGGAGACTATTTGAAAGTTGGAGCCCATATGTTAGAATTAAGAAGGGTAAGGGCAGGAATTTTTGATGAAAAAACCATTGTAAGTTTATATGACTTTGAAAAAGCTGTTGAAGAGTACAAAAAAGGTAACGATAAATTGCTGAGAAAGATGATTATACCTGCAGAAATCGTTGCGGAAGTTTATCCAGTTGTTCAAATTAAAAAAGAAATTGTGGATAGGGTGTTTCATGGTAGGCCAATTCATAATGAAGATATAAAGGGACAAGCTAAAGGAGTTACTGGAGATAGTGTTAGTGTGTTTTCTGGAGAAAGATTTATTGGAATGTTTAAAGTTATAAAAGGAAAAGATATTTTTGCTAAGTCTGAGTTTGTGATGCAACCACTATAATTGACTAGAGTTAATTTTATAAATCCATTTTGAGACTAACTCTTATGGATAATGAATATGAAGGACTAGGAGAAATTTTAAGATATAAATCTAGTTGTAGAGAAGATGGAACTCTGCGAATGAGATTTGATTATCTTCCAACTTTAGAACATGCTGAAAAGTTTGCTGATTTAACTGGAGATAGTAACCCAGTTCATAGAGAATTATTTGAAGGAGAGACAATTTCCCCTGCATTTTTACAGAATGTTGCAGCAATTCTTGCTTCAAAAGAGGCAATGGCAAAATATGGGATTAATCATACTGATTTTCCGGTTTCATTCAATATGGCAAGCTTAGATAATTTTGTTGTTAGTGGAGTACATTATGAATTAATTGTAAACTTAAAAAATAAACCTCTAGAAATAAATGTGGAAATTGTTGAGGATAGACCTAACGGAAATAGAGTATTCGCAATAGATAGAAGTTTTGAGGGAGTTGAACCTCCTCAAGATTATGATAAATTGCTTCATTCTGAGTCATTTGAAGTAGATGGATCATCCCTTTTACCTTTTGGTAAGGTTATGGGCACTGTTAGCCCAGAAAGTAATTTATATTGTATGGCTTCATCATCTTCAACAATATTCGGAGCTAGTGAAGCTAAGAAGTTGCCTAAGATGGAAGAAGGAGTAGTTCCTATTTATTCTGGACAAAGATTCTACCTTGATACAAGTAGAAGTGTGTCTGGAGGAGTAGATGCTTTATTGAGTACTGATGAAGTTCCTCATGGCTCGTTTAAAATGAAAGATGAACTTATTTCTGAGCGAAGCGGTTATGAGATTCAGTTTAAAGCAGTGGGGATTGATCTCTCTAAAGAATATAATGATAAAATAAAAGCTCAAATAGATTGTTTATGTTCAGAAATTGT
>CBDUAR010000040.1:0-3289 GCA_965365175.1 uncultured archaeon | reverse complement strand
GTTTCAATTGCATCAATGATATACTTTACAAATAAAATAAATAAATTGTCCTCTTATTTACTAGTACCATATTTCTTATGGGTTAGTTTTGCAGGAGTCTTAAACTACTTATCAATATGATATATCTACCAATTATTGGAGCAGTGGCACTTGCATCACTAACGATTATGGAAAAGGTTATTCTAAAACATAAAAAGATTGATCCAAAGTTATTCCAAACTTCTACTTTTTTAGCAGCAGTAATTGTAATGATCCCTTTACTTTACTTTTTCTGGAAACTTGATGCCCAAGCATTTGAATTAACTAATGTTTTAATTTTTGCAGCAGTTATTTTAGTTTCATTACTAGCAAACATAGCACTATTTTATGCATTAAAGTGGGAAAAAGTAAGTAACTTAGAACCAGCATTGATATTAGAACCCTTATTTACTGTTTTATTAGCAATCGTTTTTAGTTTCTTTGTAGAAGGATTATATGAAAGAAACCTTAACGTTATCATCCCCGCGATAATTGCAGGTTTAACTTTGGTTGTAACCCACATTAAAAAACATCATTTAGATTTTAACAAATATTTCTTAGCGGCAATAGCAGGTTCATTCTTCTTTTCTATGGAATTAGTTATAACAAGACTTATTCTTGATTTATATTCTCCTATTAGTTTTTATTTCTTAAGATCAACTGCAGTATTACTTGTTAGTTATCTAATATTTAGGCCATCCTTCTCAAAGATAGACCCAAAAATTGGAAAGCAAATATTCATAACAGGAGCTTTATGGGTCTTATTTAGAATTATTGTTTATTATGGATACCTAACCTTAGGATTTATTTTCACAACCCTAATGATTATGTTGGGTCCAATATTTGTTTACTTATTTGCAAAGATATTCTTAAAAGAAAGAATTGGTAAAAAAAATATTATCGCAGCAATAGTAATTGTATTATGTGTACTTTATGCTGTACTAGCTTGATTTTTCCTTCCTAGAATTTTAGCCATTTGGGCTCTATGATTTTTCAATTCTGTAGCAATTACTTCATCATTTTCAGGATCTTTTAGGTATTTTACTAATCCTTTGTAACAGTCACTTTCTTCATCAAAATCTTTAAGCTCAACACCATAGCCTGGATTTCCGGTAGTAAACACTCTCTGAATTACAACTCTTCCCTCTCCTTCTATCTCATAAACTTCTTCTTGAGCACCAATAACTCCTCTTTGTAAACTTTTTATATTTCCTCTATATCTAGAACTATCAACTACTTTTCCTCCCATCTCTCTTACAAGCATCTCAAATCTAGTTTCAATAATTTGCTGACTCATATCTTTAGTCGTTCCAGCATCAAGAGTAAATTTTGGCATGAAAATAAATATCTTTCGTCTTTTTAAGAATTATTGTACTAAGGAATAATCTCAGGTCCAAAGTACTTCTCATACTCAAAATTATAAATGCTTATTTTTGGGGTCTCTTATATTTCGGAATTAGATTTGTTCTATATGTTCTAGGTCTTCTTTTTTCTTGAACTTCTTCAGGAACTACTACTTCTCCAGATCTTCTATCTTCTTTAGTATGTAAAATTCCTAAAAGACTTGTTCTAACATCATTATCTAATTCAGATGTATCTCTCAGAAAATAAGTTATTCCCTTAGACCATCTATAATCTGAAAAAAACATTTTTAATTCCTCAATATTACTAACTTCTCCAATTTGCATAGTGTCTGCAGCAGGGTTAGCTTCAGTTCTTATATCTATAGGAATTTTGTCTGGAAGTTTTCCTCTTTCTACTCTTTCTACTCCTTCAAAAATCCAGTAAAGTGTGTGTGGCATAAGAAGATCATTAAATAGGGCTTTTTAAGAATTATTGTACTAGGGAATAATCTCAGGACCAAAGTATTTCTCATACTCAAAGTCTTTTTCTTTTACCTTGTTAGAATAAATCAATGACCTAATCCTAGACATATTTCTTTTAACTTCATTTATCAAATGTTTAATAGTATCACAAATTAATTCCTGTCCCTCTTCTGGCCATAATTTAGCTCTATTAGCATACAAACATCTTCCACCACAAACCTTCTGATAAATACAACTTGTACAAGGTTCACCAACTTCAAACTCTTTTAAATTTTCAATTTTAGAATCCAAATTTCCAGTATAAAAATCAGTTACATTATTCAAAATAGGACAAGCAGCAATATCTCCCTTTGTTGTAATTGTATAACCTTCATGACCTGAACCACATCTTAATTTTGTAGATTTCCCATAATAAAAACTCTCAAAAATTCCAAGTAATGGATAAAGCTTCAATACCTTACCTTCTTCCATCTTCTCAATCCAGTAATTAATTAATTTAGAAACGGAATTATTATAATCAATAACAAATTCTCTGAAATCTTCTTCATCAAAATCAGTCTTATAGAAACCCGCATCAATTTGCCAGTGAACAGAATCAAACTTTCCAGTCTCAACCAAATGTCTAACTTGTTTATGAACATCAGGAAATGATATAGTCATTCTAGCAACAATCTCCCCTTCATATCCATACCTTCTAATAAAATCAATATTTTTCAAAATAGTATCATAAGTTCCTTTGCCTCTATTATAATCAGTTCTCTCTCTATCCCCATCAATAGAAACTAGTATCCTAGAAAACTTATCCATATACTCTGTAGGAACTTTATCTAAAAGTTTACCATTTGTTTGCATACAATATCTAACACTATCACCAAAAGCATCAATTATCTCTTTTATTTTATCTAATTGTAATAGTGGTTCTCCACCATAAAAAATAATCACCGGATCTTTATCTTGTAATATAAATTTTTTTAACTTTTCAATATTAATTTCAGTGTCACAAGGAACATTAAAATCAAACTTCCACTTTTTATCTAATCCGTTTTCAAATTCATTCATAGATTTCTCATAGCAATATCTACAATTAGAGTTACATTTCTCAGTTAAAATTATGTGCCAGTACATTAGAATATCTTAGATTTAGAGTATAAAAAATTATTCCCCTGAACCATGGGGTCTTGAAACTAAATCTCCGTAAACTCTCACGCTGTAGTTTTCATGCAATTCAATCTTTTCAACTTTTCCATTAGCTCTAGTCAATTCAACATAACATCTTGCATCAGTAGAATCAACATTAACTCCTACAATCTTCTGACCTTCTAACTTCCCAGTTTTTCTAGCACCGATTGGTCTTTTTTCTGTCATTTTAAAACCAAAAAATTTTATTTTATAAATATTTATATTCTAGAAGTCCATATTCATCTGTGGAGGTCCCATAGACTGCA
>CBDUAR010000039.1:0-3315 GCA_965365175.1 uncultured archaeon | reverse complement strand
TAAAAAGAGTAGGGCAGTATTTGCTGACTTAATTTATCAAAATATTAGACAACCTTCTGTGATTATAGCAATTACTCACTTCTTATTATCTGGATATGATGATAATGGATTTTATCTATATGATATTTATCCTGATGGATATTTAGAACAAGAAGAAAAATATGCAGCAACAGGATCAGGAATGATGCAATGTAATCCCATCTTAGATGCAGAATACAAAGAAGGTATGACTCTTGAAGAAGGAATAGAACTATCAAGAAAGTGTATTAATGCTGCTCTTAAAAGAGATCCTGCTTCAGGTGATGGGATAGATATCTTTACTGTTACAAAAGACAAAGTTAAGCAAGTAGCGGCAGACAAATTTAAGTTGATTACAAAATAAGGTGTGAAAAAATAAAATGGATATTCTAAAGACTATACTAGGTAAATTAGGAAACCAAATAAAGGACGCGAGTTTTGAAGGTGCAAACATAGTTCTATATACAGACAATGAAAAATTCTTCAGAGAAGGAGAAGGACAAGTAAAAGAAATTGTTAATGAAATAAAGAAAAGAATAGAATTAAGAGCAGATCAAAAGATTCTTTTAAAAGAAGAAGATGTAGAAAAAGAAATTAGAAGTATTGTTCCAGAAGAAGCAGAAATAACAAATATTATTTTTGATTTCCACAGAAGTATTGTAATCATTGAAGCCAAAAAACCAGGATTAGTAATTGGTAAACAAGGATCAATTGTAGAAGAAATAAGAAGCAGAACTTTATGGACTCCACAAATTCAAAGATCAGCTTCAATCAAATCAAAAATTACAGATTCTATCAGAGAAGTTTTATACGCAAATAATAATTACAGAAGAAAATTCTTAAATAAAATAGGTCAAAAAGTATACAAAGAATGGTCTCCAGAAAAAGTAGAAGAATGGGTTAGAGTTTCTTTCTTAGGAGCTGGAAGGCAAGTGGGAAGAAGTTGTTTATTACTACAAACTCCAAATTCAAAAATTCTAATGGATTGTGGAATTGATGTTGCTTCACACGGTGCAGATAAATTTCCTTACTTTAACATTTCAGAATTTAATATTTCACAAATTGATGCAGTAATTATTTCTCACGCTCACTTGGACCATGTTGGTTTGTTACCTTATCTTTACAAGATGGGATATGATGGCCCAGTTTATATGACTCCTCCAACAAGAGACATAGCAGCTTTATTATCATTAGATTTTATTGGTGTAGCTTACAAACAAGCAACAAAACCATTATTTGGTTCACCAGATATTAAAGAAATGGTAAAACATAGTATTTGCTTAAATTATAATGAAGTTACAGATATAACTCCAGATGTAAGACTTACTTTTTACAACTCAGGACACTGTTTAGGAAGTTCAATTGTACACTTAAATATTGGAAATGGTCTACATAATTTTGTTTACATGGGAGATCATAAGTATGGTAAGTCAAGACTTTTAGATCCAGCAGTTGCAAATTATCCAAGAGCAGAAACAATAGTTACTGAGGCCACATATGGTTCAAAAAATGATGTTTTACCTCAAAGACTTCAATCAGAAGAAGAATTACTAAAACATGTAAATGATACAATTGCTAGAAAAGGAAAAGTTCTGATCCCAGAATTAGGTCTTGGTAGAGCTCAAGAAACAATGCTTATTTTAGAAGATGCAATGAAAGCAGGAAAATTACCAAAAGTTCCAATATATATTGATGGTATGATCTGGGATATTAACGCTATCCATACAGCTTATCCTGATTTCTTAAGTTCAAGAGTTAGAACTCAAATTTTCCAAGATAATAATCCTTTTGTTTCAGAAACATTCTCAAGAGTTGCTTCACCTCAAGAAAGAAAGAAGGTAGTTGAAGGAGGACCTTGTATTGTTTTGGCAACATCAGGTATGTTAGTTGGAGGTGCATCAGTAGAATATTTCAAAGAATTTGCAAGCAACGAACTTAATTCAATAATCTTTGTTTGTTATCAGGGTGTTGGTTCATTAGGTAGACAAGTACAAGAAGGAGCAAAAGAAACAAGAATGATTGTTCAAGGTAAAGAAGAAATAGTTAAGATCAATTTACAGATCCATACTATAAATGGTTTAACAGCTCACTCCGGAAGAAATGAATTACTATCTTTCTTTAACAATGTAAGACCAAAACCAAAGAGAGTTATAATCAATCACGGTGAAGTTTCAAAATGTTTAGATCTAGCTTCGGCAATTTACAAGCTTAACAGAGTTGAAACAACAGTTCCAAGAAATCTAGAAACATTAAGATTAAGATAATATTAAAAACTACTTTTTATTAATAATTAACAGGTGAAAAATGAAACATAGTGTTAAAATTACTGCAGTTCTTTTAGGAATGTTTATTCTTACACAAATTATAGGTCTAGCAGTTATTCATGCTAACCCTCTTAAGGTTGATGCATTGCAACAAGATGGAACTATAGTAGAAACTCAAAATCCTTACTTACAATGGATCTCACCTCCAGAACCTAATACTCCAAAGGAATATGTTGGAATATTCTCACAATTAATTGTTGCTTTTGTTATTGCAGTAGCACTATTATTCCTATTAATGAAGTTTAAGATAGAAACCTTACTACGTTTCTGGTTTTTTGCAGTAGTATCTATAGCTTTATTTTTATCAATAATCGCCTTTGCAAAATTAGCTCCTTGGACCATGCAATTAAAAACTGCTTTGATAGTCGCAGTAGCTTTAGCACTTCCATTGGCTTATATAAAAATATACAAAAAAAACATTCTAGTTCATAACTTAACTGAATTATTAATCTATCCTGGTATTGCGACAGTATTTGTCCCTCTACTAAATATTTACACAATTATTGCACTACTAATAATAATTTCAATCTATGATATGTGGGCTGTATGGAAATCAGGAGTTATGCAAAAGATGGCCAAATATCAGATAAACAAATTGAAAATATTCTCAGGATTCTTCGTTCCTTACCTAAATAGTAAGCAAAAAGCTATGCTTGCAAAGTCTTCTAAGAATGCTAAAGCAAAGAAAATGAAGGTAAATGTGGCTATTTTGGGTGGAGGCGATATAATCTTCCCAATAATCACTGCAGGAGTAATGTATGCCTCATATGGCCTATTACAGGCTATTTTAGTGCCAATTGGAGCTACTTTAGGTCTAGGTTACCTGTTCTTCTTGGCAGAAAAGAAGAAATTCTACCCTGCAATGCCTTTCATAACAGCCGGTATCTTCTTAGCCATGTTAGTTGGTCTATTTCTATAGTGTAGTCACTTATCAAAAGTAACAAACCATAAGGTTTATAAACAGAATGTTACT
>CBDUAR010000038.1:0-3432 GCA_965365175.1 uncultured archaeon | reverse complement strand
AGGCAAAAAGTTTGAAGACTATAGAAATCCTGGAGTTTACTATCCAAGACTTGACATGTATGCTGCAATACATTACGAAGAATACCCTCCAACAGTAAACTTGGAAAATCCTGCAAACACTTCAACAGCTAATGAAGGAATCATAACATTTGAGTATAACACAATAGACAACGAACACAACATCAAGAACTGTTCATTGTATATAGATGGTTCATTAGACCAGACAGATACAACCATAACAGAAAGCACAACAAAATCATTTACAAAATCACTAACAGCAGGAACCTACAATTGGCAAATCAAATGCTTTGACAACTCATCTGTTCCTAATGAAGGTGTTTCAGAAACAAGAACAATAACAATAACATCATCCTGCACAGAAGAATGGGTTGAACAGATTGGAAGTTGTTTAATTGATGATACTCAGTTAAAAACTTATTTTGACAACAATTCATGCGGTACAGTTGACAATCTTCCTGCAGACAATGGAACTTATGTTTCATGCAATTATTGCTCATATAATATAGTTAATACTACCTGGACAAGTTGGTATGATACTGATGTTTGTCAACCTGATGATACTCTTCC
Organism: uncultured archaeon; assembly: GCA_965365175.1. Taxonomy (GTDB): domain Archaea; phylum Nanobdellota; class Nanobdellia; order Pacearchaeales; family GW2011-AR1; genus WJLC01. The sequence goes on along the minus strand of CBDUAR010000038.1, from coordinate 2,844 downwards.
TCAAGAAAGAAATTTAACAGAATATGATGAGAATTATAATTCATGTTATGCAGTAACTGGATTAGCAAGTGATTTATGGAATTTAGGAAATAATAATACTCATTTTGAAACTCAAAATATTGCTTGTGATTATTGTACTCCTAATCTTGTAAATACTTCATGGAGTCTATGGTATGATTCAACTTCTTGTAGAGCTAATGATACAATACTTCAAGAAAGAAACTTAGCAGAGTATGATAATAATTTCTGTGGAGAGGTTTCAAATACTACATTCTTTGAATATCAAGAAATTGCTTGCAATTATTGTTCATATAATGTAGTTAATAGTTCATGGACTAGTTGGTATAATACTGATGTTTGTCAACCCGATGATACTTTACCTCAAGAAAGAAACTTAACAGAGTATGATGAAAATTATGGAATGTGTTATTCAATTACTAATTTGCTAAGTGATTTGTGGAATTTAGGAAATAATAATACTTACTTTGAAACTCAAAATATTGCTTGTGATTATTGTACTCCTAATTTAGTAAATACTTCTTGGAATGAATGGTATAATATTTCTACATGTTATCCAAATAATACTATTGATCAAGCAAGAAATTTAACACAATATGATAATAATTTCTGTGGAGAGATTTCTAATACTACCTTCTTTGAATATCAATCAGTTCCATGTGAAATTCCATGTACTGAAAATTGGAATGTGAATTATGGTTCATGCCAAATTGATGATCAACAATTAAAATATTATACCGACGGTAATTCTTGTGGAACTTATGATGATTTGCCTGCAGATAATGGAACTTATGTCCCTTGTAATTATTGTTCATATAATGTAGTTAATACTTCATGGACTTCTTGGCAAGATATGGAAGAATGCCAACCAGATGACACCCAAGATCAAAATAGATCATTGACAGAATATGATGAAAATTATGGCATGTGTTATTCGATTACTAATTTGATAAGTGATCTATGGAATTCAGGAAATAATAATACTTATTGGGAATTCCAAACAGCAACTTGTGATTATTGTACTCCTAATCTTGTAAATACTACTTGGACTGAATGGATTGATATTTCAGATTGCTATACAAATCGTACAAAAGATCAAGAGAGAAGTTTAATCCAGTTTGATTCTAATAATTGTGGAGAAATTTTAAATATGACTTTCTCCGAATACCAAAATATTAATTGTGTATGTAAAACAGTATGTTATTCAAGAGGATGCTATGAGGTGTGTAGTTAAAATGAAAAAAGGATTAATTAGTGCGTTATTATTTGGAGCCTTTCTTACTGGATGTGCTGGAAAATATGCGACTACTGGAGCTAGTGTAGTTATTCCTACAAAATATGATGCTAAAACATACACTTCTTTAGAAGCATCTGCTGGAGGACAGATGGGAAAGGTAAGAATTGGAGGAGGATTTGGTCATTCAAAACAAGAAAATGATGGACTTAGTGTTAGCACATTAAGATATTTTGCAGAGATGATGTATATTGCTAGAAACGGGCTTTATGCAGGACTTAGAAATAATACTTATAAAGATAAGGTTGAGCTTCCGGGAGTTTTTGAAGCTACAGAAACCATTAATGAGACTGATGCGGTAGTTGGATTTCAAAAAGGAAACGGTTATGTTGAAACTAGTGTTGGCCCAAATACAGTCAGGATAAGCGGGGGAGCTAATTTTTAAACTTTGCAAGAGCACAATAATAAATTATTAATCTATTCGTCCTTTTTTTCTTCTTTATAATATTCTTTTCTCTTAAGATACTTTCTTACTTTTTCACAACCCCATGAAATAGTATTTGTAGTTAGAAGAGGAACAAGAACACGCCAATCATCCAACAAAAGATACGCTCCCAAATGAGCAGAAATATTTGCAAAGATTCCAACAAAATGTCCAGACCGCTGATAATCATTTTTACTTATTTTATATTCTCGATCCCACCGAGAAGAAGTAGGAATAATAAAAGCATGCGCTAGTCCCTCAAGAGTTCCTATTGCAACTCTTCTAGCTTTACGATATGCTAAATTATCTTTTGTTTCCATTTCCAATTGTTATCAGAACTCTTTTTGCACAGAAGTTAATTCATCCTAAAATCCATTTGTATATCTAACAAACCATAGTCATCAGTTATTCTTTGACTCCAATAATCATGACATGCAACACAAGCAGATCTAAAAATAGCTGCTCCTCGATCAGAATATTTGTTTGTTTCCCTAAGGAGAGATTCAAATCGATCTCTAAGTCTAATCATTTGTAAGAGAGGTAAGCCAACAGCATCTGCTTCTATATCGAATGCTTCACTATCATCTCTCAATTCATCTGTTTTTCCTATCCATTGACTTAATTTTGGCATATCCAATTAGATCTCCAGACATTTAAATAGATTATTGTAGTACATTTTTTAAACGTCTTTTGCCTATAAAAAATATGAAAAGAGGTTTAGATTGGAAACTATTAGTTAAGTGTATAGTAATTGTTTATGCAATTGCATATATTGGTGGAATATTTACTTCTTCGAATACTGACTCTGAATGGTATTCTGAAATCAGGCCAGAAATAACTCCTCCCAATTGGGTATTTCCCATAGTATGGAATATTCTATTTTTTACAATAGCAATTTCACTATATTTATCTTGGAAAAAATCAAATAAAAAACAAAAGAACACATTAGCATGGGTTTTTGGAATAAATTTAGTACTTAATGCTTTATGGAGTGTATTCTATTTTGGATTAAAAAATCCTTCACTGGCTTTCATTGAATTATTATTCCTTTTGGTTTCAATTGCATCAATGATATACTTTACAAATAAAATAAATAAATTGTCCTCTT
>CBDUAR010000037.1:0-3573 GCA_965365175.1 uncultured archaeon | reverse complement strand
GAGACAATTAGTTCTTACCGCTCCTTTAAGGACAACTAAAAAACAATTAAAGAAAGAATTTGAATTGGTGAAATTATTATGAAAGCTAAATTATTAGATATTAAGGGTAAAGAGAAAGGAAATATTGATCTTCCTAAATGTTTTACAAAAAAAGTAAGAGAAGACGTTGTTACTAAAGTTTTAGAATCTAAGAAAACTGAACAACCTTTCGCACCTTCACCCGTTGCAGGTAGACAACATTCTGCTAGTGGGGTTTTGATTCACAGAAGACACGTTTGGAAGAGCCAGTATGGAAGAGGTATGTCAAGAATTCCTAGAAAGAAAATGTCTAGAAGAGGTTCACAATTCAATTGGGTTGGAGCTGAAATTCCATTCGCTGTTGGTGGTAGAAGAGCACATGCTCCAAAAGTTATTGCTAGAATTAATACATTAAAGATAAATAAAAAAGAATTAAAGATGGCTTTAGAGTCGGCATTAAGCGCTACTGTTGATGGAAAAGTTGTGGCTAATAAATATTCTAAATTAAAAGGAAAGAAAATTGATAATATTCCTTTAGTTGTTGAAAGTAAATTGATTTCGTTAAAAACAAAAGATCTTTTATCTAGTTTAAAGAACATTCTAGGTAAAGAATTAGTTGAAGTTGGTTTGAAGAAAAAAAGTATTAGAAAAGGTAAAGGTAAGGCAAGAGGAAGAAAATACAAGAGCACTGCAGGAGCATTATTAGTTGTTGGAAATGATGAAAAGATAAAAACAAATATTGTTGACGTTGCTAGAGTTAACGTATTGAGCGTTACTGAATTAGCTAAAGGGGGATTAGGAAGATTGACAATTTATACTGAAAAAGCAATTAAAGATTTGGCGGAGAAATGCAAATGAAACCACTAGTTACTGAAAAAGCTGTTATGATGATTGAAATGAACAATACTCTTAGTTTTAAAGTTGATAAAGATATGACTAAGACTGAATTAAAAAAAGAAATTGAAGAATTATTTGGTGTTAAAATTGATAAGGTAAAAACTCAGATTAGAAATAACCAGAAACATGCTTATGTTAAATTAAAAAAGGAATTTCCAGCTATTGACGTGGCTACGAAGTTAGGAATTATATAATGGGAAAAAGAATTATTCAACAAAGACGTGGAAAAGGAAGTAAAACTTATAGAGTAAACAGAAGGATATTCAGATATAAGGTTGGGTATCCAAAACAATTGTCTGGAGAAGGAACTGTTTTGAAGCTTTTCAACTCTGGTGCTCATAGTTGCCCTTTGGCTAAAGTAAAATATGATAAAGGAACTTTCTATATCCCCGCATTTAATGGAATGGTAGAAGGGCAAAAGATTAATTTTGGAGATAAAGAAATTAAAAATGGGAACATTGTGCAACTAAAAGATATCCCAGTTAAAACTCCAATTTATTCTATAGAATCTAAACCCGGAGATGGTGGATCTATGATTAGAACTGGTGGAAGTTATGCAGAAGTTAGTAGAAAGATGGGAAATAATATTTTTGTTTTGATGCCATCTAAGAAAGAGAAGAAGTTTAATCCTAATTGTAGAGCAATTATTGGTGAAACTGCAGGTTCAGGTAGATTAGACAAACCAGTACTTAAAGCAGGTAAGAAATTCCACATGAAAAAGTCAAAAAGTAAATTATGGCCAAGAACATCTGCAGTTTGTATGAATGTTATTGATCACCCTTTTGGAAGTGGTAGAGGAAAGAGAATTAAGAGTAAGATTGCTAAGAGAAATGCGCCTCCAGGTAAAAAGGTAGGATTAATAAGGCCTAGAAGAACTGGTAAGAGAAAATAAAATGGAAATAACAAAAAAACAATTTAAGTTCAGGGGAAAAACAATGGAAGAATTGAAAGAATTAGATGTGAGAGAATTTGCAAAACTTCTAAGATCTAGACCAAGAAGAACAATCTTAAGACAATTCCAAAAAATCGAAGATTTTGTTAATAGATCTAAGGTTAAAATGTCTAAGAATAAACCTATTAGAACTCATTACAGAAATTTAATCATAGTCCCTCAAATGGTTGGAATGAAAGTACAAATCTACAATGGAAGAGATTTTATTCCTGTAGAAGTTGTTGGAGAAATGTTGGGACATGTTTTTGGAGAATTTTCTCCTACAAGAGGTAGAGTTAAACACGGAGCTGCTGGAGTTGGTGCTACTAAAGGTTCAAAGGCTCAATCTAAACACTAAAAATGACAGAAAAAGATTATAATCCGGAACAAAGAAACAAGAAGGCTATGAAAAAAGCTGCAACTTCACAAAAAGCAAAAGTGAAAAAAGAAGTTGTTAAAGAAGTTAAGGATAAAATTGCTAAAGAAGTTGAGAAGATTGAAAAACCTGAAGAAAAAAAGGAAGTGAAACCTCAAAAACCTAAAGTGAAAAAGGAAGAAGCAATAATGAATTCGTATAATGTTCCAATATCAACAAAATACTCGATGGCAATATGTAGATTTATCAAAGGTAAGACAATAGAAGACGCTCAGAAATATTTAGAAGAAGTTATCAGAGTAAAAAAAGCAATTCCTATGAAAGGTGAAATACCTCATAGAAAAGGTAAAATGATGTCTGGAAGATTCCCAGTGAATGCATCAAAACAATTTATCACTTTACTGAAAAGTCTTACAGGAAATGCTACAATGAATGGACTTGATGATCCAGTTATTGTTGAAGCTGTAGCTAATAAAGCTCCAAGACCGTACGGTAGATTTGGAAGCTGGCAAAGAAAAAGAACTCATATTAAGTTAGTTGCTAGAGACAAGAAAAAAATTAAATCAAAAGCTAAGAAAAAATAAAATGGAAGAGAAAAAAACAATTAAGTTCAAAAAAGATGAGTTTGAGATAAAGGAATTTATCAAGAAATCTCTCGGAAAAGGTAAAGTTAGCAGAGTAAAAATTTCTTATACGCCTGTTGGAGAGAAGATAACAGTTTCTACTCACAAACCGGGATTAGTTATTGGTAGAAAGGGAGAGAAAATAGCCGAATTAACTCAATTCTTGAAAACAAAGTTCAAACTTGAAAACCCTCATATTGAAATTGATGAAATCTTAAAACCAGAATATGATGCTCAAATAATGGCAGATGAAATTGCTCTTGGTTTAGAAAGATTAGGACCAATTAAATTTAAGGTTCTTGCATATAGGACACTGCAAAGAATAATGGGTGCTGGAGCATTAGGTGTTGAAATTAGGTTAAATGGTAAACTTCCAAGTTCAAGAGCTAAGCAATGGAGATTTGCTCAAGGATATTTGAAGAAAACAGGTCACGCTGCAAAGGTTGTTGATAGGGCTCAATCAAGAGCGGAAACAAAACCCGGAACAGTTGGAATAAAAGTTAGTATTTTATCTCCTGGAGCTAAATTACTTGATAGAATTAAAGTTGATGAGGAATTATTAAGTAAGATTAAAAGTAATGAAATTACATCAGAAGAAGTTCCAAAAAAGAAAAAAACTACTAAAAGAAAAGTAAAGGAGAAGAAAGAATAAAATGGCAAAAAAGGAAGATTTCAAAAAAATGAGTAAGGCCGACAGAGATAAAAAAATGAAAGAGCTAAAATTAGAA
>CBDUAR010000036.1:0-4227 GCA_965365175.1 uncultured archaeon | reverse complement strand
TGCGCGGGCCGGGAATCGAACCCGGCTCACATCGTTGGCAACGACATATTCTACCGATAAACTACCCACGCTTGAAAATTAATGATTCTTAGATTATTTAAATATTATTGGGACGCTTGTTCCTCCGCCATTTCACGTATTACTTCTAACTCTTTTAATTTGGCTTCTATATTTTTATCTAAACCAAAACGTATTGGTTCTTCACTTTCGTCTACTGTATCGGCACAGTGCTGACATAATAAATCTGATTGTATTGGATCATTATCTCTCATATCACTACTCGGATGAAAACAATATTCCGGAGAAATTCCGGTGAAAACGCAACCAGGACATAAATCTCCACTAACACCTAATTTTGTAAATTCTGGGACTAAAACTTTTGGGTCATAATATTTAAATTCCATTTTTAGAGGTAAATGGTCCCGAAGAGAATCGAACTCATGTTTGCTCGGTGTAAACGAGCCGTCTTAACCATTGGACTACGGGACCTTAAAATAATACATATTCCTCCCCTTTTAAATTTTATTAAAAGGCTAAAGACATTGCTTTTTTCCCTGGACCTCTAGGCTCATTTAGGGTGAATCCCATTTTCTCATAAAAACCAATTGCCACTGGTTCAGCACAAACTTCTAATCTTCTTACTCCCATTTCTCGTAGATCTCCGACAGCTCTCTCGATTAACTTTTTTCCAAATCCTCTTTTTCTGTTTTCAGGAACAACATACATGCTATATAAAATTCCCAATTCATTAAAATCTTCATAAAGAATATGTCCTACAATGCCTTCATCTAATTCTGCAACTAACCCTCTCATCCCAGAATCATCTTGTTTATCAATATACCAAATAACTGGACTAACTTTTGTTCCAGCCAATTCATCTGCTGATGCATTTTCAAATCTAGCGATAACTCTCATATCTGGTGTTCTTCTTCCGATATCTGCATTTCTTACTTCAATTGGCATGAAAAATCAATTATATTCCTGCTTTTAACTTTATCTATAGTAACCTTTATAAGTAAATAAAGCATTTTTTCACTATGGAAAAAGACGACACCCAAGGTATTCCAGGTATGGATCTAAATAAAAAATATTCTACTGAAAAACCAGTTATTCCTGAACAAGATGCTAAGGCTCAAAAGGAAATGGATAAGACTAAGAAGGAAATGGATAAACTAAAAAGTTGGATTGTTAAAAAGTTCCCTTTTACTAAGTCATTAAGTATTTTGCCTCCACAATCAGTGCCTATGTTTGTTGAAGAAGAAGAAATTCCAAAAGAGACTGAAAAATATATTCAATTATATATGATTGTTCCCGAGGAAAAATACAAGGAAATCCCAAAGATACAACCTGAAGTAGTTAAAGAGATTGAAAAAATTAAAGGTCAAAAGGTTTGGTTACAAATTAAGACTCCTGTAGATATTTTTGAAAACTGTTTAGATAGTAAATTTGATTTAACTAATGCGATCGGAATGTCATTTCCATTATATGATGATGGATTTTTAGGTGCATTAAGAGTTGCTGAAGTTCACAAGACATTAGTTTTAAGAAAGTTTGAGAAATATGTTGTTAGTTATGTTATTGGAGGAAGTCTAGTAAGAGGAGAAGCTGTTGAAACTTCAGATGTTGATGTTTTTGTTATTATTGATGATACTGATGTAAAGAGAATGCCCAGATTAGAACTTAAAGAAAGATTAAGAGGTATGATTTATAAATTTGTATCTGAGGCGGCTGCTTATGCAGGTGTTAAAAACAAACTTGAACCTCAAATTTACTTATTGACTGATTTCTGGGAATCTGTTAAGGATGCTCATCCGGTTATGTTTACGTTCATTAGAGATGGAATTCCATTATATGATAGAGGAACTTTCTTACCTTGGAAAGCTTTATTGAGAATGGGTAAGTTGAAACCTTCTCCTGAAGCTATTGATATGTTTATGTCTATGGGAGATAAGACTGTTGAAAGAAGTAAGAGAACTCTTTTATCTACTATTTTTGTGGATATATTCTGGGCAATTACTTCACCTAGTCAAGCCATGTTAATGCTTAATGGATTACCTCCACCAAATGCGAAGAAAGAATTGGTGCCTGCTTTTAAGAAACATTTCTTAGAGACAAAGATGATTGAAAAGAAATATGTTGATTTCTTAGAAAAGGTTATCAAAACATGGGGAGATTATGAACACGAAATAATTAAGGAAATATCTGGAAAAGAAATTGATAAGATGCTTGTTGATACTGAAAATTTCTTGAAGAGATTAAAAGAATTGAGAAAGGAAATTGAGAAGAAGTATCAAGAGAAGACATTAGGTCAGGTATATGATGATGTGTTTAATCTTTTGAAGAATATGATGGGTAAGGAACCTCAAGATAAATTAGTTGATAAGTTTGAAAAAGAGTATGTTAAGAAAGGTAAGTTTACTAACCAACACTTAAGAATTTTGAAAGATCTTGCTGATCTTAAGAAAGAGTATAAGAAAGGTAAGACAACAACACAAAGAATTGATAGAATTAGAAGAGATGCAACAACTCTGGTAAGTGCATTGATTGAGTTTACACAGAGATGTGACTTAGCTACATTGGATAAGAGCAGAATGATCCTTAAGACCAAAGATGGAATTGTTGAATTATTGAATGTTAGTGGAAAAACTTTTATGATTAGAGGAACTGAAGTTAAGAAAATCGAAAATAAGGTGGAAGATTCTACAATGGCTGAGTTAACTCAAGCTGTTGACGCTCAAAAAGCTCAACAAAATGTTATCATAAAACCTAAAGTATTTGAATTGCTTAAGAAAGAATTAGGTGAGTTTGAAATAGTATTATAAAATTATTTTCTATTTGAATTACTTGGACATCTATTAATTAGAGTTACTGATAAACATCCTTCAAGTCTAGAGTCTGTTGGATCTCCGACGCATAATTCTTTAGTTAAGTTGCAATAATATTTTGTTACATTTACTTCTTCACAAGGAGGCTCATTTCCTCCAACACTCATCCCTCTAGCTACTTGCTTTGGTTCATCCTGAATGTATACGTTTGGACAAATAGTTTCTTCTTCCTTCGGTGCTATTAATCTACTTCTATAATTTTCTGGGCCTCCATGATCATTGTTTTGTTCCATCAAATTCTTAAAGTCTGTTTGTTTAAAAATATTATGGGAATAAAATACTTATTTGTATTAGGTAGAAACATTGAACTATCAATTGCAGAAATATTAAGTTATTTTGAAAGAGTAGACAATAAAGTTAAGAATTATACTAAAAGGGATAATGCTATTCTAATTGAAGTTAATAAAGAAATAGAAAAGGATGCGATTGAAAAATTAGGGGGGACATTAAGAATTGGTGAGTTGATTAAAGATGAAATTTGTTTTAGTAAAAATAAAATAAATTATGTGATTTGGGATTTTTCTGATAAAGTTGAAGAAATTGAAGATTATCTTAAAGATAAGTTCAAGAAAGAAAAAATAAAAGCCGTTAAGAAACCTTTAACTGGATCTATTAGTTCTCAAGAAGGAAAGAAGTATAAAATTGTTGGATCAAAATTAATTGATGAAGAGTTTTTTGTATTTGAAGAAAATTTTGGAAGAATGATTCAAAGATGTGATTATGATGAGATTGAAAAAAGAGATATGAAGAAGCCAGTTAGAAGAGAAGAGCTTTCTATTTCTCCAAGATTGGCAAAAGTAATGATAAATCTATCTCAAGTTAAGAAAGGGATATTAGTGGATCCTTTTTGTGGTATTGGGGTTGTTTTATTTGAAGCCTTATTGCAAGGAATTCCCGTTATTGGAGTAGATGTTGATGAGAATGCGTTAGATGGTGCTAAAAAGAATCTTGAATGGGGTAAATTTAAGGATTATCAAATAATTAAATCAGATTCTAGAAGAGTTGAAATAGGGAATGCAGAGGTTATTGCAACTGAGCCAGACTTAGGACAGATATTAAGAAAATCTCCTACTGAAAAAGAAGCTGAAAATACCTTAAAGAATTTTGATAAATTAATGATGGGGGTCTTGAATAATTTGAAGAGAAAAGTTTCGGGGAGAATTGTTTTTACTGCCCCATATATTTTAACAAGACATGGAAGAAAATCCTGTAATATTCAAGATATTACTAAAAGGACTGGATTAAAATTAGTTGAAGGACCATTTCCAGAGTACAGAGAGAAACAAGTTGTTGGAAGAGAAATATTTGTTTTGGGTTAATAGTTATTGCTACGCTTTTGCAG
>CBDUAR010000035.1:0-4257 GCA_965365175.1 uncultured archaeon | reverse complement strand
GCAAGTTCAAGAAAAGAGTAATTCTAAATTAGTTTGGATTATTGTTCCTATTGTTGTAGTTGTTTTGGGAATTTTAATTTTTATTTTTATGTCTGGTTCTTCAGATGTTCCAACTCAGGAATCTTCAGGTACTCAAAATTCTGGTTCTTCAGATGGTCCAATTAATATTTTAGATAAATCTTTTAAGATTGATGAGACAGGTAAGCCTACTGCTATTTTTATTCTTGCAGATGTTACTGCAGGATCTTGTAGATTAGCTTACAACGGAAATCTTATTGAAAAGAATAGTGTTGTTCCAGAAAATGGCCAATCTAGTTTGAGTGCACCATTAAATAATAGGCTTGATTTGAATTTATGGAGTATTTGTTGTGATAAATCTAGTGAGTTGATAAGTAAAGGAGGAGATACTTTTTGTAAAAATGAATAATAAATTATTATTTGTTTTGGCTTCTTTAGCATTACTTTCTTTTTTTGTTTTTGGAAATTTAGTAATTACAGGACAGGTTACTTGTGATACTGATGTTGGTTTATGTGGTAATGAGAGTGAATGTTCGGGTGTTGGAGGATATTGGTGTGAGAGTAGCGTTTATAATGATGAAGAAGAGATATTTGTTAATCATAGTTATTGTTCTAACAGTCCTTGCTCATCTCCAGTAGGCGATGATTGCTCTTCTGATTATTTATCGGTTTGTAATTCAATGGCGGAGTGTGAGGGTGTAGGGGGAGATTGGTGCGAAAATCTTAATTTTAATCAAACAGGTTATTTTGTTGAAGGATCTTGTGTCACTCAATGTCTTTCAGAGTGTAATTTGGAGGTTGTTAATGGTTGTGTAAGGAAGGAAGATTGCGAATCTGCTGGAGGATTTTGGAATGAATTTATGGATATTGTTTATGTTAATGGAGAGGATGTTGGGGATGGTTTGAGAGCAGCATGCGACATTAGTTCGTTTGAGTGTAATAGAACTTTTATTAGTAGCTGTAGAACTCAAACTAGTTGTGAAGATGTAGGAGGATTTTGGTATAACAATATCACTATAGAAGATGGAGAGGAAAGTGTTTATTCTTTTTGTACTAGTTGTGGGGCAGATTGGTTAGAGAGTCCGTTTAAATATCATTTTTGCAATGATAAAAAAATGTGTAATGATTTAGCAGAAGGAGAATGGTGCGAATATGAGGTTTTGGTTTCTAGTTCAGATAATCCTTTGAATATTTTTGTAAATGATCTTTGTTTTGATCCTGCAGAGGGATGCCCAAAATGTACCCTTGAAACTGCATGGAACTGTGTTAGAGAAAATGACTGTTCTAGTGCTGGGGCTAATTGGTGTGAGGAAATTTATGGAGAAGATGATGGGTCAATACATACTCGTTATGGATGTGAGAGATCAGATTGTAGAAATTGTGAAGAGGGAAATCCTTGGAATTGCGGGGATTCTTTTTCTTGTGACGATGCGGGGGGAGAGTGGTGTTCAGAAGAAGATGAAAATCGTGAAAGTGGTTATAGAGAATTTTGTTCTGATAAGTGTCCTGTTTGCACTATAGAAACTCCCTGGAATTGTAATAGCGAAGCGGAATGTACTAATGGAGGAGCAAAATGGTGTGAGAATACTTATTTTGAGGATGATACTGGAACTCTTGAATCTTCTTTTTCTTGTGATTCTGAATGTAATACATGTGATTCAAATCATCCAGAATACTGTCCTGATGAACGTTTTTGTGTTGATGCTGGATTAAAATGGTGTGATACAGAATGGGGAGCTGATTGTGTTCCTGCTGATTTTGAATGTCCTGTTTGCTCTATAGAAACTCCCTGGCATTGTAGGGAAGAATCATCTTGTTCTAATGTTGGGGCTAGTTGGTGCGAAAGAAGATTTTTAGGAAAAGATCAAGATGAAATATCTTATTATCATTGTGCTAGTGAATGTTTATCCTGTTCTCTTGAGAATCCTTCTCTTTGTATTTATGAAGATGAGTGTGCTTCTGTGGGATCAAATTGGTGTACTAGCAAAACTACTTTTGTAGATGGAACAATTAATGCAAATAGTTTTTGCAGTTCAGATGCTTGCTCTTCTTGCAATGTAGATACTCCTTTCAAATGTGAAACTGAATTAGAATGTAATAATATTGGGGGATCTTGGGTAAAAGCAAATGTTGATTCAGAATTCTCTTTTTTAACTTGTAAAATAGAATAATTTTATTTAATTATACTTTTACTTTTTAGTCTTCTAGATTTTGGAACATAATTTCCTATTTTATTTTCAGATGCTTTTCCACATCCAAGTAAATCATCTTTGTATTTCATAATTAATAGTTCTCTTTTTCCAGTTTCTATTAATAGATCTTGTCCCATCATCCATTCTTCTGCTTGTTTTTCATCTAGTTCGTAAATGCTCTTTGTAATTTGATCTTTTAGTATATGAACCCCTTCTATACTTAGTCTTAGTAAATCATTTATCTTTCTTGCAAAATATATTCCTACTCTTTCCAGAGGAATTCTTAGATCTTCCATTTTTCTTATTGCTTTTTCATTGAAGTTTCCTTGGAATATGAATATTCTGTCTTCCCCTCTTTTAACTAACATTCCAGGAATTTCTTTTATTCCAAATTGTTTGTTTAATTGATTTTCAAGTTCTTTCTTTTCGTTTTGGTTTAGTATTTTTAATCTCATTTTATTTTTTTGAATTTAGCTAGGAAAAATCCTTCAGTATCGTTATCTTGAGGATAAACTCTGCAAGAGAATTTAACATCTTCTAGATATTTTTCATCTTGCCATTTTCTTAATCCTGGACGTGTTTTAATTGGAAGTTTAATTATTTCAATTTTAATTTGATCTTTGAATTTTTCTAATGCAAAATTTACAATTCTTTCATTTTCTTCAGGCGCATGAGTACAAGTACTGTAAACTATTTCTCCATCTACGTTTAAAATTTCAAAAGCCGCTTCAAAAAGACTCTTTTGCAGACTTGACATCCTTCTTATTGTGTTAATGTTCCACATCTTGTAAGTTTTAGGGGTACTTCTTAGAGTTCCTTCCCCAGAACAAGGGGCATCTAGCAGGATTTTATCAAATTTTATTCCTTCCTTGTTGAATTTATTGCATATTGATATTCCATCTTTCTTTGTTATTATGGTATTTGTAACTCCACACCTTTCTGTATTGTTTGCTAAGATTTTTATTCTTCCCATACTAACTTCATTAGCGATTATTGTTCCGGTGTTATTCATTTTTGCAGCCATTTGGGTTGTTTTACTTCCTGGTGCAGCACATAAATCTAGTACTATTTCATTTTCTTGTGGTTGTAGCGCCATAACTGGCAGCATACTCGAAATTTCTTGTATATAATAGTAACCAAGTAAATGTTCCATTGCTCTTCCAAGTTCTCCAGGCATCAAATCATTTTCAACAATCATAATTTCTGGATAATCTTTGAAAGGTTGTTTGAGTTTCCATCCTTTTGCTTCAAGTTTTTCTTTTAATTTTTCAACAGAAATTTTTATTGTGTTGCATCTAATTGAGTTTACTGGTTCAACTTTTATAATCTCTAAATATTCTTCGAAATCCTTTTCATTATTGAAGATTTCTTTCATTCTTTCAACAAAAAATTCTTTTAATTCTGGTGTTTTCATTTTAACAATCTTTACATTTACAGGTTTTAATCTTTTCTCCTAAGAATAAGAAAGGAAATATTATATCACTGATACAACAAGGGATTATTACTGCTATAAAAATTATTGCAAATGCTCCAATATAATTTATTGTTGTACTAAACGCCAAAAGATATGCAATACTTGCGAATACTGATAAAGTTACATGAAACATATGAGGCATTTTAGTTAATCCTGTTGCTATTCCTATTATGCTTCCAATTAATGCTGAGAATATAATAATTGAGGGTTCTTCTATTAATAATAGGTGAAATTGGGTGTTTAGATTTAATAAGTTTCCACCTAACCAAGGAAAAATAATATCTGATAAGGTTCCAATGATGATCGCTCCCGAAATTCCTACTAATATTGCAGGCAAAATACTTTTTTTGTATCTGTAAAATAGGGCTGTTGTAACAATTGATGATGCCACTATGTGCAATGGGTGAAGAATCTCAAATAATCCTTCTGAACTTTTGAGGTAAATTGTTAATATAATTGCTATAAGTGTTGCTAGGGCTGTAAAAGGAATATGATGTTTTAGTTCGTGTAATAATTCATTGTATTTCATCTAAAAATCTCCAAGAGTAGTTTGTTTTTTTCCATCCATCAACT
>CBDUAR010000034.1:0-4550 GCA_965365175.1 uncultured archaeon | reverse complement strand
AGGGACAAAGTATATTACATTCTTGGAAGATTGCATAGAGAAAAACTTACAGAATCTGCAAAAAACCAATTGCAAGAATTTATAAAGAAAGTAGTTGGAGAAAGAGAAAAGGAATTTGTGGATTTTTTCAACAAATCTCAAGCAATAAACAAAAGAATTCATCAAATTGAATTGCTTCCGGGATTAGGAAAAAAACACATGAAAGAGATATTAAAGCAAAGGGAAGAAAAAGAATTTGAGTCTTTCGAAGACATGAGAAAAAGAGTTCAAAACCTTCCAGATCCAGAAAAAGCAGTTGAAAAAAGAATTTTTTTGGAGTTGAGTGAACAACAAAGATACAACTTATTTACAAAATAAAATGGAAACAGAAAAAAAACAACCAATAGGAGAAAAGCAGACAAAAAGCGAAGATAGACTAGTTAGAATTTTGTCAAAAGACATAGAAGGTAAAATGACTGTTTATGCGGGATTGACAAAGATTAAAGGAATTTCTTGGGCTTTTTCAAACGCAATATGTAAAAAATTAGAAATTGATAAAAAAAGAAAAATTGGTAATCTTACAGATAAAGAAATAGAAAAAATAACTGAATTTGTTAAAAATCCAGATATATCTAATTATCTAACAAACAGAAGAAAAGATTTTGAAACAAATGAAGATCAACATTTAATCGCGAGTGATTTAGATCTTAAAAAAGAATTTGATATTAAAAGATTAAAGAAAATTAAAAGTTATAGGGGATATAGACATCTTTCTGGACTTCCTACTAGGGGACAGAGAACAAGAAGTAATTTTAGAAGAAATAAAGCTAAGGGTGCAGGAATTAAAAAGAAATCTAAATAAAAATGAAAAGAAAACATAAAATATATTCGAGACCAAAAAGACCTTTCGATAAGGCTAGAATTGATGAAGAAGCACAAATAAAGAAGGAATTCGGTTTAAAGAATAAAAAAGAAATTTGGAAGGCTGAAGCTAAAATCAAAGTTATTAGGGAGAGAGCTAAAAAATTAATTAAAGCCGATGCTAAAGAACAACAAACTTTCTTTGATAAATTAAGTCAGATAGGTTTGAAAGTTAGTTCAATTGCAGAAGTTTTATCATTAGATAAAAAAGATTACTTAAATAGAAGACTTCAAACAGTTGTTTTAAAAAAAGGATTAGTAACAACTTCTAAAACTGCTAGACAGATGATCACTCATAAGAAAGTTTTAGTTGATGGAAAGGTGGTAAACATTCCTTCCTATATTGTTCCGGTAGAATTAGAAAATAAAATTACTCTAAAGATATCTAAAGCAAAACCTAAAAAAGTTGAAGCTAAGGAAGAGCCTGCTGAAGTTAAAGAAGAAGTAAAGGAGGAAAAGAAAGATGAGTAAGGAAGAAGCTGAAAAGAAAGAAGAAAAGGTTGAAGAAGTTAAAGAAGAAAAAACTGATGCTGAAGAAATAAAAGTGGAAAAGAAAGATAAAAAGCCAAAGAAGGAAGCTGAAGCAGTAGTAAATATTTACACTTCTTTCAATAATACTATAGCCCATGTTACTGATATGTCTGGTAGAACTCTTGCAAAAGTTACCGGAGGAATGGTAACTAAGCATGATCGACTTAAGGCAAATCCAACAATCGCTATGTTTATTGCTAAAAAGCTTTCAGAGACTTTGAAGGAATTTGGTGTTAAATCGTTATACTTTAGAATTAGAGCAAAGACCGGAAATCCTGCCCCGGGACCTGGTGCTCATGCAATAGTAAAGAGTATGTCAAGAGAAGGATTTAAGATAATAAATATTTTGGATAGCACTAGATCTGCTAGAGGCGGTCCAAAGAAGAAGGGAGGAAGAAGAGGTCGTAGACCTTAAGCTTTAAATAGCTTAATTTTGATAAAATAAAATGGAAGTTATCGATAAAAAAGACAATCAGATTGTATTCAAGGCAGAAATTGAAGATAGTTTAGCAAACGCTATTAGAAGGTATGTTAATCATGTTCCAGTTCTAGCTATTGATGAAGTGGAGATAATCCAAAATGGTTCTGCTCTTTATGATGAAGTTGTGGCCCATAGAATGGGACTTATTCCATTAAAAGCAGACAAGTCTGTTGGAGATAAAAACAAGGGAGTGTTAAAATTAAGTTCTAAAAAGGAAGGAATTGTTAAGGCAGACGAAATGACAGGAAATGTTGAAGTTGTTTACGGAGGTATTCCAATTACTTATCTAGACAAAAATCAAGAACTTGAGCTTACTGCTACAACTACTCAAGGAATGGGAAGCGAACATGTTAAATTTTCTCCAGGATTAATGTTTTATAGAAACGTTGCAAAAATAACTATGCCAAAAGAATTTGCAGATGAAGTTAAGAGAGTTTGTCCTAAAGCAAATATTAAGGAAAAAGGGGATAAGGTAGAAATTATTGATGATCAAGCTAGAGAAGTTCTAGACGTGTGTGAGGGACTTGCAGATGTTGCTGAAAAGAAAGTGGATGTTGAAGATGGTAAAGAATTAATTGTTACTGTTGAATCATTTGGTCAGATGGACGCTAAGGATATTTTGGACAAGTCTATTTCAGTATTGAAAAAGGACTTGGCAGAAGTTTCTAAGAATATTAAATAAGACTTAAAAAGTCAATATATTTCTAATTTATATGCGGAGTTGCCGGAGTGGTCAAACGGGACAGACTCAAAATCTGTTAGCTTAGTGCTTACGAAGGTTCGAATCCTTTACTCCGCATTAGTAACCTTTAAATACCTCTAATTTCTGACATTTATACCTGCGAGTAAATCGCGTTAGCGGGGAATTAATTTTTCTCGTAAAATAAAATGAAATCAAAAACATTAATAGAAAAACAATTGAAAAGAAAGACTAATTCAGAAATAGTTGAAACAGCTATTGCTGCAAAAAAGGCTAAAGGATGGGTTGAAGTTGCTAGTTTAATTTCAGCTCCTAGAAAAAATCATTCTAATGTTAATGTGAGTAAAATAAATGATGAGGCTAAAGCAGGAGATGTTGTAGTTGTTGTTGGAAAAGTTCTTTCACAAGGAGAAATTAGTAAGAAAGTTAAAGTTGCAGCATTAGGATTTTCTGCAGGTGCAAAAGACAAACTATTAAAATCAGGTAGTACAACTTCAAATATACTAGAAGAAATTAAATCAAATCCCGAAGCAAAGGGAATCAAAATCATAAAATGAAAGTAATTGATGGAAAAGATGCAGTTTTAGGAAGATTGGCTAGTTTTGCTGCTAAAGAATCTTTGAAAGGTGAAGAAGTTGCTATTGTAAATTGTGAAGAAATAAAAATTTCTGGAAATAAAAAAATGATTGAAGCAGGTTTTACTGAAAAAAGAAGTAGAATTGGCCATAGTAAAAGAGATCCAAAACACTCAAGAACAAGTGAAAAGATGGTAAAGAGAGTTATTAGAGGAATGTTGCCAGACCATAGGCTTGGAAGAGGTAAACAAGCTCTTAAAAGAATAAAATGTTATAAAGGTCTTCCTAAGGAGTTTGAGGAAGCTAAAAAAATAGAAATGGCTAATAAAACTTTAGTTAAATCATCTAAAATTAAGGAGTTTTCAAAATGAGAATAATTGCATCAGGTAAAAGAAAGAGAGCAGTTGCTAGAGCAATAATTACTGAAGGTACTGGGAAGATTATTTACAAAAACCAAGATTACAAATCATTACAGATGTTTGATAGATTAAAATTAGAAGAGCCAGTTAGAATTGCTGAAGCTATTTTAGGAAAAACTAACTTTGATGCTAAATTAACTGTTAAAGGTGGTGGAGAAAAAGGACAAATTGATGCCGCTAGATTAGCATTGGCTAAAGCTATTGTTGCATTTTCAAATTCTAAAGAATTAGCTCAAGCATATACTGAATATGATAGAAACCTTTTGGTTGCAGATGTTAGAAGAAAGGAACCTAACAAACCAGGGGATTCTAAGGCTAGATCTAAGAGACAGAGTTCTAAGAGATAAATATTTAAGTATCATTTATATAGTTATTTTATGAAACAAAACCAATTAATTGCAATCGCTCTTGTGGTTGTAGTACTTTTAGGTGGTTGGTACTTAATGAAAGGAGGCACTGGAACTTTAGTATTGCAAATAACTGATGCACCTCCTGAATTGAATATCAGTAGGGCAGACGTTACAATTTCGCAAGTTCAAGTTCATATGGCTGCTGCAGGTCAAGGAGGGAATTCTACTGATAATTCTACTACTGAAGCAGGATGGAGAACTGTTGTGGAAGGATCTCAAACATTTGATCTAATTGCTATTAGAGATATTAAAGAATTCCTTGGGGAGGCAAGTTTAACCCCTGGAAAATATACTCAGATTAGATTGACTTTGGAGCAAGCTTTGGTAACTATTGATGGAATGGAATATGATTTAAACGTTCCTTCAGATTCTATCAAACTTACTAAGGGATTTGATATTGTTGAAGGAGAAACAACTACTTTAACATTGGACTTTGATGCAAAAGAAAGTGTCCATGCTGCTGGAAAAGATAGTTATATCTTAAGACCAACAATAAAAGTAATACAAGAATAAACAAATTTTTTTCTTTTCTTT
>CBDUAR010000033.1:0-4703 GCA_965365175.1 uncultured archaeon | reverse complement strand
GGCATAAAGGCAATCTTGTTAATAGAATTGCTTCTGAAATAACTTTCCATAGTGAAAAACTTCCTAAATTGGCTGTAAAAAAAGCATTAAGAGCTAAAAGGAAATTGCATAGTTCTGCATAATCTTATAAATATCATAATTCTATTTAATTTATGAGAGAATTTATTTATTTTTCATCGAGTGCATCAACCAGTGGAAAAGCATTGTCAGGGGATTTAATGAAAGCTGGAAGAATGGATATTGCAATTCATTCAATTATTCAAGCACTATTTTTATCACATGACGTTAGAACAGATACAAAGATGCATCTAATTTTTTATGGAATGCCTGATCCCCCAAAACATATTGAAATTCAAGTAAAACCTGATTTGGAAATAAGCAAGAAGAATGTTGCAAAATTAATTCAAAAGATTCTTTACAAACATAGGGAAGGAGAGAAAAAAGAAGTTCTTCCAGGTTGTACTGTTGAAAAGAAAAGCTTTCTTAATGTTATTGAAGATTTGCAAAAAGAAGGAAAGGAAATTTTTATATTGGATAAAAGAGGAGAAGATTTAAGAAAAATTAAAATGTCTAAAAATCCTGTTTTTATATTGGGAGATCATGAAGGTTTGCCAAAAAAGGAATTAAAAAGGCTAAAAGACATTGTGAATAAAGTTTCGGTTGGTCCTAAGATGTATTTTGCTTCTCAAACAATTGCAGTTGTTAATAACGAATTGGATAGAAGAAATATTTAGACTGCTCTTCCTTGTGAAATAGAATAACTCTTACTTCTTTTTTTCTTGTGCTTTTCTTCTCTAGATAAATACCAGATAAATGCAAAAATTCCTACAATAATAAAGACTATTGCCAAAACAGTGAATAAAGCTCCTCCAATCACTATGAAAGGTATGGCTGCTACCAAAAGAATTAATGCTAAAAGTGGAAGGACCACCACAAAAACTAATGCAAGAAGTGTTCCAATTAAAAATCGGTAAATATTTTTCATCTTCTTCTCCTCTTTTCAGGAATGTATTTTGCTATTTTTTCAGCCAGTTTCTTCAAAGGCATACTTTGCAACCAAACTTTTCCTGGACCAGTTAAGGTTGCAAGAAAAAATCCTTCTCCAGCAAATAATATATTTTTAACACCCTTAACTCTTTCTATATCATAAGTTACATTTGGTTCAAAGGCTGCAATATATCCCGGATCTATTTGTAGTGTCTGGCCTTCCTTTAAATTATACTCTGTAATTTCTCCTGCTAGTTCTAAAAATGCGTTACCCGGTCCAGTGATCTTTTGCAATATAAATCCTTCTCCCCCAAAAAATCCTGATCCAAGTTTTTTATTAATGTGCATTTCAAGTTTAGTTCCTTCTTCTGCAACCATAAATGCATCTTTTTGGCAAATGATTGATTCTCCCGCAGCTAATTTGAAAGGAACGATCTTTCCTGGAAACTCTGTGCAGAAAGAAACAACTCCAGTTCCTTCATCACAAGTGTAATTTGTTAAGAAAAACGATTCTCCGGAGAATAATCTAGAAATTCCCTTGAGAATTCCTCCTTTAGTTGAAGTTTCCATTGAGATATTTGTAGATTTCCAGGCCATTCCACCCGTTTCTGTGAACATGCTCTCTCCTTGTTTTAATTCCACGTCAAGAATTGGTAATGTTGTTCCTCTAATCTTGTATTTCATATTATTTTTAGCCTAAAATGGTATTTAAACATTATCAAAATCTTTAATAATGAATAATTGTTAGTTATTGAAATGAAGAAATCAATTAGGTTGTATATTACTGGAACTGTTCAAGGAGTTTTCTTTAGGGCTTTTGTTAAAAGTAATGCTGAAAAATATAATGTTAAAGGGTTTACAAGAAACCTGGAAGATGGAAGAGTTGAAATTTTTTTAGAGGGAGATGTTGAAAGTGTTAAAAAAATGATTGAATTATGCAAAAATGGTCCAAAACATTCTATGATTAAAAATGTAGAAGAGAAACCAGAGAGGTTTCAAGGGTTTAAAGAGTTCAAAATATTACACATATGATATACACAAATTCTGATGGGGGTGCAAGAGGTAATCCTGGTCCCGGAGCCATAGGGGTTGTTGTTAGAGAAAACGGTAATGTTATATCAAGATATAGCGAATATATTGGAGAGGATGTTACAAATAATATTGCTGAATATACTGCGTTAATAAAAGCATTAGAAGTTGCTTCAAAGTTTGATAAGGAAGTTACGTGCATCTTAGATTCTGAATTGGTGGTTAAACAATTATTGGGAGAATACAAAGTCAAACATCCTAATTTGTTAAAATTATTTCTTCAGGTTCAAAAGCTTCAGGAAAATTTTGACAAAGTAAGATATCTCCATTCAAGTAGGGAGGATAAGTTTCAGCAAATGGCAGATGATTTGGTTAATGCCGAGTTAGATAAGAGAGGTTTTAGAAAAAAGTTCCGAAGGAGATAAATATATAAAACTATTTTTTCTTTTTAGAGTATGGGAAGAGAAGAGCAAATTATACAAGAGAGGGTAAGAAAGTTAGAGGAATTGAGAAATTTAGGAATTAATCCTTATCCAAATAAATTTGACAAAAAGAATACTGTTGAAGACTGCATTAAATCTAAATTAAAAACTAAAGTTAAGACTGCTGGAAGATTAATGACAAAAAGAGATCTAGGAAGAATTAGTTTTTCTTCTTTGCAAGATCAAACAGGCAAAATTCAATTAATTGCTCAGGAAGGGGAGACTCCTGAAGAAGTTAGAAAGTTCTTAAAGAAATCTGTTGATGCTGGAGATTTTATTGGGGTAGAGGGAATTATTATGAAATCTAAGACTGGAGAAATTTCTATCTTAATTAAAAAAGTGGAGATGCTGAGTAAATCTATTTTGCCGTTACCTGAGAAGTGGCATGGAATCAAAAATGATGAAGAAAAATTTAGAAAAAGATATTTAGACATTTTAATGAATCCTGAAGTTAAAGATTTGTTTATTAAAAAACAAAAGTTTTGGAGCACAATTAGAAATTTCTTAGTTGATAATGGATTCCTAGAAGTTGAAACCCCCGTATTAGAAAATTCTGCAGGAGGAGCTTCTGCAACTCCATTTAAAACTCATCATAATGCGTTAGACATTGATGTTTTTTTGAGAATCTCTATGGGAGAACTTTGGCAGAAAAAATTAATGGTTGCGGGATATGAAAAAACCTTCGAGATTGGTAGACAATTTAGAAATGAGGGTATGGATATGGAGCACTTACAAGATTATACCCAGATGGAATTCTATTGGGGATATGCTAATTACAAAGATGGAATGAAGCTTGTTGAAGAAATGTATAAAAAAGTTGTTAAGGAAGTTTTAGGAACATTAAAATTTGAAACTCATGGATATAAGGTTGATTTAGGGAAAAAATGGGAGCTATATGATTATGAAGATTTGATCAAGAAGCATACTAAGATAAATATTTATTCTGCTAGTGAAAAAGAGATTAAGAAAAAATTAACTGAACTTAAAATTGAATTTGATCCTAATGTAGATAAATGGAGATTAGTGGATGGTTTATGGAAATATTGTAGAAAGAAGCTATCTGGTCCAGGATTCTTGGTTAATCAGCCGGTTGAGGTTTCTCCTCTGGCTAAAAGAAATCCTGAAGATCCAAGAAAAGTTGAACAGTTCCAGGTTATTATTGCGGGAACAGAGTTAGGAAATGGTTATTCTGAATTAAATGATGCTTTGGATCAAGAAAAAAGATTTGAAGATCAGATGAAAATGAAAGAGGCAGGAGATACTGAAGCACAGGATCATGATAAGGGATTTGTTGAAGCTTTGAAACATGGAATGCCTCCCACATGTGGATTTGGAGTTAGTGAGAGATTATTTAGTTATATTATTGGAAAACCAATCAGAGAGTGTGTTATCTTTCCTTTAATGAGACCTGAGGAAAAATAAAATGGGAATTATTGTAAAAAGCAATATCAAAAAAGTAGTGAACGAGTTAGATAAAGAAAATGCTGTTTCTAGTGTTGCTGAAGAAGTTGGAATGGCTCTTGAAAGAAAAGTTGAAGAAGTTTTGACAGACGCTATAAAAAGAGCTAAGGCAAACGGAAGAAGAACATTACAAGCTCGTGATCTATAAAATAGATTAAAATGGAAAAAGTGAATGATTCTAATAAAGATGAAATTATGAAAAGGATTAGAGAGGCAGGAGATCCTGAAAATTATGAAACTTCTTGGGATGATAAGGGAATTCCAAAATCTAAGAAAAAATCTAATGTAAAAAAAGGTAAGAGCTCTAAGGCAAGGGGGGCTAGATTTGAATTAAGAGTTAGAAAAGATTTAGAAGATAAGGGAAGGGTAGTGGATAAGTGGAGTAATAATGTGGATCTTGAAGAAAACAAAATTGTTCCTGCTAAAAGGAAATATAATCCATTTTCTAGAGTTATGACTATTGGTACTGGTTTCCCCGACTTTATTTCTCTAAAAAAAATATCTGAAGGATCTTATAGTGTTATAGGAGTTGAAGTTAAAATTAATGGAACTTTATCAAAAATTGAAAAAGAAAAATGTAGATGGTATTTAAAAAATGGAATTTTTTCTGAGATTTGGGTTGCCAAAAAAGCAAATGAAGGAAGAACAATAAAAATAAAATATGAGGATTTTCAAGAGAAGTATGGTAAGTAAAAAAATTTTATTTGTTTTGGCATTTTTGTTTTCGATAAATTTTATTCTAGC
>CBDUAR010000032.1:0-4798 GCA_965365175.1 uncultured archaeon | reverse complement strand
AGAGAGTTCTCACCACAGTATAATAAAAAACAAGTAATAAAAAAATAAAAATAATTCTAAATGAAGATTAATTAAAATCTTCTTGGACCACGAGAATTTCTATTGAAATCTCTTTTCGGTCTTTCTTCCATTGGCTTAGCTTCAGATACCTTTAAAGGTCTTCCTTCAAGGTCTTTCTCGTTCATTTCAGCAACAGCCTTCTTACCAGCTTCATCATCTGAAAAAGTCACAAATCCAAAACCTTTTGATCTTCCAGAAAACTTATCTGTTATGATTACAGCTTCTTCAATGTCTCCGAACTTAGAAAAAGCTTCTTTCAAAGCTTCTAACGTTACACTAAATGGTAGGTTACCTACGTACAACTTCATCTTTTGTTCCTCCCTTGTCTTATCATAATTAATGGTCGTTTAGTGTCCTTTTAAGGCTTTGCATTGTGATTAACGTGTATTTTATATACCATATTAGCTTATTTCTAGCATGAGAGTCAAATATCTATTTTCATCAAGAAGAACAAGAAGATTGGAAAATATAAGAAAGCAAAAACATGAATTTCCAGAAATTACTCAAAAAGTAATTGACAATTCAGACATAGTCCTAGAAGTTTTAGATGCAAGATTCATTGAAGAGACAAGAAACAAAAAAGTGGAAGAAGAAATCCTCAAACAGAAAAAAGGACTAATTTTTGTGATAAACAAAATAGATTTAGTAAAAAAAGTGAAAACAGACATATATCCTCACGTTTTAGTATCAGCTAAATCAAGAAAAGGTACAAGAGATCTAAGAAAAAGAATTAAAATGGAAGCTAAAAAGATAACTCCAATGGATAAAACAGGAAGAATAAGCATTGGAATAATTGGTTATCCAAATACCGGAAAGAGTTCACTAATTAACACCTTGAAAGGCAAAAAAGTAGCAGGAACTGGTTCAGAAGCAGGCTACACAAAAGGATTACAAAAAATAAGGTTAAGTGAAGATCTTTTATTAGTAGATAGTCCAGGAGTAATTCCAAAAGAAGAATACTCTCAAACACAGAGAGATAAAATAGCTAAAACAACAAAATTAGGAGGCAAATCATTCAGCCAAGTTAAAGATCCCGATATAGTTATCTCAGAGATAATAAAGTCTCATCAGGAAGCCTTAGAAAAGCACTACGGCATAAAAACAGAGGGAGATTCAGAAATTTTAATAGAAGAATTAGGTAAGAAAAAAGGTTTCTTAAAAAAGAAAGGAATAATCGATGAAGACAAAACCGCTAGATTTATATTAAGAGAATGGCAAGAAGGTAAAATAAAAATATGAAAAAAGATAATTCATCAATAAATTTGGCATTAGCAATATTTCTATTAGTAACTTCTATCATGGCTGTTCTTGGAATGGTCTTAACCACTCTTGCAACAATTTTTATTCCATCATTAGATGTTATAAGAGAGATTACTAGCAAAGGAGATTATGTTTTTTTCACATTAGCATGGACTCTGTTACATAGTTATATGATCATATTATCTATAGAATGGTTGAGAGGAAAATCCGTAAAGAGTGATTTATCAGGTACTCTTACATTAATGGTTGCTGCAGGAGTTTGGGGAATAATTAGGGGTCCAATAACTGCAGGGATATTTTCAGTAGTACTCTATGGATTAATATTAAATTATATTAAGAAAACAGATGCAGAAAAATTATCTACTGGTTAAATTATAATCTTCTTTTAGATATCTTTCTTCCAATTATCGTTAATAACAAAAACGCTCCAAATAATGCTGTTAAGATATAAATCTCATTAAGAATACTTGAATAACTCAAATTAAACAACATAACTTTCTTCAAAGCTATTTGAGAAACAACAACTGGATTAAAATTGGCAACAACCTTGAAACTATCTGAAATGGTTTCAACTGGGAAAATAGTATTTGAAAAGAACATCAATACTGAAGCGGTTAAAACCGATGCAAAAGCAGATGTCTCATCAGACTTAAAGATATAACCCAAAAACATTCCGATAAAGATAAATACGTTAAGCGAAAGGAATAGAATTAAAATAATCTCCCCAATAGAAGCTAGGAAAGGCATCTCCAAAACCCAATGAACTCCTGCAAATACAATGGCAAATTGTAAAGCCAAAAGAATCATACAGGTCAAATAAGATCCTAAAATAAAAGTTCCATCATAAGTAGGAGTCATAAAATTTCTAAAATAAGCTTTAGTATTTCTCTCTTTAAGTATAAAAGTAGAAGATAATAGAATACCTCCAAATAAAGCAATCAAGGTAAACAATGTAGGAAAAAAGTAATCTCTATTATTAGAATCTTCACCAACTCTCTCTATCTTAGTCTTTATAGGAGAAACAATCTTCTCAGCTTCTAAAACACTTGCCTGATCAAATGAATCAAGTAATTTATCTAAGTCCGAAGAAATACGAGATAATGAATCTGAAATTTCCAAATTATCTTCGCTAATTTCACTCAAATCATCAGAAATTTGAGAATTAATTTCTTCTAAACTTTCAATTGATAATATCACATCATCTATACTATCCCCAATAGCTCCTTGTTCTTCATTTAAACTAGATTTTACATTATTCAAATCAGCAATAATGCCATTCAAATTAGATTGTAAAGTAATTGAATCTATATTTTCAGAAATATCTTCAATATCACTTTTAGAACTATCAATTGAATCAATACGTTTCGGGATAGATTCCTTAACATTATCTAAAACATCAATTAAATCCTGTGCTAAATGAATTCCTAATTCAGAAGCCTCAAAAGAAATTTGAGATTCCATATCATTAATTAAAATATATGCCAAATTAATCCTTGAATGATCAACATAAAACAAAATACTCTCAGTATTACCTGCGACACTCAAATCTTCTGGAAAAATAACACAAAGATGAACCCTCCCAGACTTAACTGCATCAGTACAATGCTCGGGCATACCAAATCTTTCTACTTCATAATTATTTTCTTCAAATCCCGCTAAAATATTTTCAGTTAAATCAGTATAACCAGCAGAATAACTTCCAATAGCTACTCCGGATAATGCAAAAGAATTGAAAATAAAACCTGCAAACAGAACAATGATTAAAGGAAAAACCAATACAAAAAATGAAGCGATTCTAGATCTGAAAAAAATTCTAAAATCTTTTCCAATTATACTAAATAAAGATCTTAATCCCATAATGGCCTCCTAAGTTCTCCTTTTTTATCCTTAAGTTCATCCCTTCTTTTTTTAAATTCCTCTCTTCTCTTGTCTCTTTCATCAAGTTCATCTAAAATTTTTTGTAAATGGTCACTATGAGCAATTAAAGTCTGCTTCTTTTCAATTTTATGGGTTGGATGAACTGGTTTCTTAACTTGTTCCTTCTTCTTTATAGAAATATTATAATATTTTCTATCTCTCTTTGTAAAAACCTTAGTAAAAACATCATTCATATTATGACAGTGATATTTCTTTTTAATATCAGAAGGTTTACCCTCATCAACAATTTTTTCATTATACAATATTGCAACATTATCACATAAACCGTCAACTTCTTCCAATAACTGAGTTGTCAAAACAATAGTGGTCTTATGAAAATTAATTTTTTTAATTAATTCAATCATCTGCTTTCTTAACAAAGGATCTAAATCTGCAGTTGGCTCATCTAAAATTAAAATAACTGGATTATGAACTAGAGAACAAGCAATATCCAATCTTTTTCTCATACCTAAAGATAAATTCTTAGCCAAAGTATTCTCTGCTTTTTCTAATTCGATTAAACTCATAATTTCTTGTATTCTTTTATTCAATATTTTACTCTTAACTCCATAAAGTCTACCAAAGTGATATAAATTTTCACGAACAGTTAACATTTCATAATAAGATCCATCTTCAATAGCTAATCCAAAAAAAGAATAAATATCTTTTAAGTTTGACATAAGATTCTTTCTCATATAAAGAATCTCTCCACTAGTTGGTTTGTAAAAAGAAGCTAACATTTTTAGAATAGTAGATTTACCTTCTCCAGAAGCTCCGATTATCCCCGTAATTTTTCCTTCAGGAATGGTTAAGTCTATAGAATTTAGAACTGTATTCCTTCCAAACCTTTTTGTCACCTTTTTAAATTGGATCAACTCATCATCCATAATTAATATAAAACAAACTTGCTTTTAAATCTTGCTTAGCGAAGAAAATTATCTACTTAAGATCCTCGAAAAGATCGTTAACAAAACTAAAATCAGGATCTTCTAACAAAACAACGTCATACATCTCTTGATATACTTCTAAATTATCATCAACATTTTCACTTAAGAATCCAACCGTCAAAAGATTATCATATTCAAATCCTTCAATCATTCCCAAGTCTCCAATACTATCTCCTAAAAGCAAAACATTCTTCCTTTCTTGAACTTCTGGAATTTTAACTTGAACTTCTGTTTTATTAAATACATGAATTATTTCTTTAACTTTTATAGCAGTTCCTTCTTCATTAAATTCTAATAAATTTCCAATAACATGAATATTACTATAGAAAAGATTCTTCTGTTTCAAAAATTCTATAATCATATCTCCAACACCAGAAGACATTATAACTAAAGGGATACCTTTTTCGTTAAGAAATTCTAAAAACTCTTCAACTCCTTCTCTAAGAATTAATTTATTTGATTCAATCAGATCTTTAACTGCCTGAACAGGCCGGGGATGCTGTAGTAGTTCTCGGGGAGTTCACTCTTCTCAGGTTTTTCGATCTCCTCCAGGTGGTTGTGTGATTTGAAATGTTCAAACCACTCCTTGGGACTCACCTTGCGGGAGCGGGAGA
>CBDUAR010000031.1:0-4960 GCA_965365175.1 uncultured archaeon | reverse complement strand
TGTGAGCAGCTTTTTTGCAAAATGTGATCCAAAACTAGCATCAGAAGAAAAAACCCCCGTAGAAAATCCAAAACCTAAAGATAAACCTTTGGAAAGCACAAGAATATTATCTGAAAGACTAAGAAAAACTGACAGTGAATTTAGTTTTGAATTCTAAGTAAATTTATAAATATCAATAACTAAACAAAGTTATGGTAAAAATAAACAAAGAGGAATGTATTGGTTGTGGTTTATGTGCATCAACTTGCCCCGAAGTTTTTGAAATGAAAGGTGATAAGGCTTCGGTAAAAGCGCAAAAAGACGTAGACTGCGTAGATCAGGCAATAGAAAGCTGTCCTACAAAAGCAATTAGTAAATAATAATCTTTATTAACTATCTATTTTTCTATAATATATGGCAGTTCCAAAAGAGGTTAAGCATAAAGAGAAATTCATTAAATGGTTCTCTGACTTAAATAAAGATTCTGGCAAAGTTGCTGGAGGTAAAGGAGCTAATCTAGCTGAAATATATAATCTCGGAGTGCCAGTTCCAGCAGGGTTTGTTGTAACAGCACAAGCATATGATTATTTCATTCAAAAAGCTGGAGTAAAAGAAAAGATAAAAGAACTTCTAGGAAGAATAAATTACGAAGATACAAAACAACTAGATGAAATTACAAAAAACATTAGAACATTTATTTCTGAATCAAAATTTCCCAAAGAAATGAAAGAAGAGATTATAGAAGCATATGAAAATCTAGATATTGGAGACTTTGACGCCGCAAAAGGTTCTGCCTTAGATGTATTGAGTAAATCCTCTGAACCTGTTTTTGTAGCTGTTAGAAGCAGTGCTACTACGGAGGACTTAGCAGACGCTAGCTTTGCAGGACAACAAGATACCTACTTAAATATAAAGGGAGAAGATCAATTAATAAAAGCGATAAAAGATTGTTTTGCCTCGCTATTTACTTCCAGAGCAACATATTATAGAAACAAAAAAGGTTTTGCACATGAAAAATCAAGTCTAGCAGTAGTTGTTCAAAAAATGATTGATGCAAACAAATCAGGAGTTATATTCTCAAAAGATCCTTCTTATAAAAACGATGACATAACCATCGAAGCTGTATGGGGATTAGGTGAAGGAATAGTTTCAGGAAAAGTAACCCCTGATAAATACATTCTATCAAAAGAATTAGACATAAAAGATAAACACATTGCAAAAAAGAAAGTAGCAATCACAAGAGACTCAAGCGGTTCGAAATCAGTAGTAAAATTAACTGAAGAGAAATCAGGTCAGCAAGTTCTAAAGAATAATGAAATAAGAAAACTAGGAGAAATAGCCCTTAAACTAGAAGAACACTACAAAAAACCACAAGATATAGAATTCGCTATAGAAAACACTGAAATTTCAATAGTTCAAACAAGACCAATAACAACAATCGAAAAAAGAGTTGAAAAACCACAAGCTACAGACATTCAAGGAGAACCAATTCTAGAAGGACTTGCAGCATCTCCAGGAATAGCTTCGGGAAAAGTAACAGTTGTAGAAGACTTAAAGGATTTAGATAGAGTAAAAGAAGGAGATATTCTCGTAACAGGTATGACTAATCCTGATATGGTTGTAACTATGCAAAGATCTGCAGGAATTATAACTGATGAGGGAGGATTAACTGCTCACGCTGCAATTGTATCTAGAGAGATGGGAATTCCTTGTATTGTAGGAACTCAAGAAGCAACAACTAGATTGAAAGATGGTGAAGTAATAACAATGGATGGCTATCACGGAAAAATCTACAAAGGAAAATTAGCAGAAACAGAGAAAAAAGAAATTCAGAAAATAACAAGCAATACTAAAACTGAAATAAAAGTTATTGTAGATCTTCCAAGTTTTGCAGAACGTGCAGCAAAAACAGGAATTAAAAAGATAGGACTAACAAGAATTGAGGGAATTATTGCAGAGTCAGGAAAACATCCAGAATATTTCTTAAAACAAAATAAGATTAAAGATTATGAAGAAATTATCTATAAAGGAATAGATCAAATTGCTAGAAACTTTGAAGAAATGTGGATAAGAACTTCAGATATTAGAACAGATGAATTTCAAAATCTTGAGGGAGCTCCAAAAGAAGTTGAAGCAAATCCAATGTTAGGATTCCACGGAATAAGATATAGTCTAAAAAATCCTGAAATATTAAAAGCTGAATTAAATGCATTAAGAAGAGTTGCAGAAAAAGGAAAAACAATTGGTCTACTATTACCTCAAGTAATTTCAGTGGATGAAGTTAAAAAAACAAAAGATATTCTTAAGGAAATAAATTTCACAAAAGCTAAAGTGGGGGTTATGGTAGAAACTCCTGCAGCAGTTCAGATAATTAAAGATTTAATAGAAGAAGGAATAGACTTCATATCATTCGGAACTAATGACCTAACCCAATATATGTTAGCAATAGACAGAGGAAATGAAAAAGTTCAAGATATCTATAGTGAAATGCATCCAGCAGTTCTATATCAATTAGCGTATGTAATAAGGGTTTGTAAAAGAGCTAAAGTAGAAACAAGTATTTGTGGTCAAGCAGGAAGTAGAAAGGAAATGGCAAAGTATCTAGTAGAAAATGGCATAGACAGCATTTCAGTTAATGCAGATGTTGCAAAAGAAATATCAGATTATGTTTTACAGATAGAACAAGAATTAGTTAAAGGAACAGATAAAGAACCTAGAAAATATCAACCAGAACAAAAAAAAGAAGTTGAAATGCCAATGAAATTTAATCCTGGAATGAAACAATTCCAACCAGATCCTGAAAAATTAAAAGAAGACATTGAGACACAAGAAAAAGAAGCTCCAAATGAAGAAAAACCCGAAATAAAACAATTTGAACCTAATCCAGAAGAAATAAAAGAAGATCTTGAAGCATTAGAAAAAGAAAAAGAAGAATACATTGAAAAACATCCTGAAGAAGAAGCACTCCCAGAAATAAACGGAGCAAAACCAAAAGAAGAAAACGATGAAGAAGGAGAAATAGTAACTGATGTAGACGATGCAGTAGAAGCAATTGAAGAAGAAAAAAAAGAATACTTACAAAATAAGAAACAAAATAATGATTTGGACATCTTCTAACGAAGAGTTTTTAAAGAATAAAAGGTATAATAAAATATGGCCAAAAAAAAGAGTGTGAAAAAAAAGGTAGCTGCCAAAAAACCAAAAGCGGCTAAAAAGACTGTTAAAAAACCAGCAGTTTCTAGTAAATCAATTGAAATAAAATTACAACCAGTTTTAGTTAATAATTTTGTAGCATTACAAAGAGTTATGGTAAATCTATCTACAAAATTTGAAAGATTAAACACCCAGTTATCAACTCTTCTAAATACCTTCGAGATGGCTGCTAAAACACTAGCAAAGAAAGATTTCAAGCTAGGTCAAGGAGAAGATAGCGCAAAAGTTGTAAATGAGTTAAAAGAATTAAAAGAGCAAAACAAAGTTCTTGCTAAAGGATTAACTATGTTACATGAAGATGAACAAGAACAAAAACAAATGATGGCTCCTCCAATGAGAGCTCCTGCAGTACCTGCAGAATTAGAAGCTCCAAAAAAAGTTCCAGTTCCAAAAACTCCAAAGATGCCAGAATTCCCTCCATTACCAAAAGCCGGAGCTCCTGCTGCTAAACCTCAAGAAGGGGAATATCAAAAGTCAGAAGAGAATAAACCTGAAGAACCTTCTAAATAGAAATGCAACTCGAAGAACAATCTGAAGAATTTAAACAATTTTTTCTACTAGCTTTTACCAAAGAACTAATTATTAATTCTATTGCTGATGAATTCAAAAAACTAGAAGTAGAGGAAGTAGTTGAAAAAGAAGTAATAAAAAAGAAGGCAAAAGAAATCATCAAAGAGCATGAAAAACCTCTAAAGATGTCTCCAGTAAGGAAGTTAGAAGCAATGACTAACTTCAAACCATTACCAAAACCATTCCAAGTAAAAAGAGTAGCTCCAAGAAGACTTGTCATACCTCAAGCAAGATTCCCTCAAAGACTTCAATACATCAAACCAGCAGCTTCTATAGCTCCTGTTCAAATAGCCCTAGGAAAACTAGATCAATTCGTAAAAGATCCAGGAGTCCAAGTTATTGAATGTAATGGCCCGGATACCGCAATAGTAGTAAAAACACCTACTGAAAAACCAACTAACGTTACTCTAACTAAAGAAGAAATAGATGAAGTGATCCAAAAGTTCTCTGAAACTGCAAAGATACCTATTCAAGAAGGAATATTTAGAGTTGCTATAGGAAATTTATTATTATCTGCTATTATATCTGGCGTAATTGGAACTAAATTTATCATTAAGAAATTGCGAGCTCCTCCACAATTAATGCAAAGATAGTTTAAAGCAAACTACCCAAAATAATCTTCCCCATAAAACCTATAGATATTAAAAATAGCAAACCAAAAAAAGATATTGAAATCAACTCACCTTTCTTAAATTCCTGTTGTTGATGCTTTCCCAAATACCTCTTTTTTACATTTCCATTCTCGTCTCTATAGCTATGGTATGTATAAGGCCCGTAAACCTTACCATTTTTCACCACATATCTTTGATGTCCCATTATAATTCTTCACCCTCCAATGAAATTTTAGTTTTACTCAAGTTGCTAAGTTTTTTCGAAGAAGAACTTTTAATTATCTTCTCTATCTCTGGCTCTTTAGGCTTAACAAATATCTCTTTTACTTTTTCAAAGAAGGTACTCTTTGGCTTAGGCACGCTCTGTTCCTGATAACTCTTAACATCTTGAGCTGTTGAATCAAGTCTTGTTCTAGTCTTACTAACATTCGCTTCTCCAGACTGATTTAATTTGTGAGGTTTTTTGAACATTTTTTTAACCAAATCACCAAAACTAAATTTAGATTCGGTTACTTTTTCTGCCTTAGGTATTTTTCTCTTAGGAGCTCTAGGACCAAGATATGAAGGTAATTCTTGTCTAGAAGATT
>CBDUAR010000030.1:0-5378 GCA_965365175.1 uncultured archaeon | reverse complement strand
AAAGAGATAATTTTCTCTCGCATGAACTGGCCACTGGAATAACTCCGTTCTCACAGCGTATAAAGAAAAACTTACCCGAGTCCTCGTCGTAGCACATCATCGGCATACCTTTGTCGGTAGCCAAATCAACCACTTTTTCAACATCGCCCAAACAAACTGTTTCTACAGGACTATGTAAATTTCTAACAGGAGTATAAATTCCTATGGCCTGAACACCCTCTCCACTAGCCAACACATGGGCATTATCCATCACACCATCTCCATTTTCTACTTGATAAGGGATTGTCCCCCCACTTCTTGATTCTAATATCTGGAACAAATTTTCATTAGCCCCATCTCCTCTTGGAATAACTGGACCCTTATCTAATCCAAAAAGTCCAAATTGCTTAGCTAAATCACTTTCATCAATATCTTTTACTGTGTCAGTAGCAGGCGTTGTATCTAATGTTATAGATGCCCAAGGCTTAATTCTATTTGCAGCAACTCTTACATGATCTCTAGCAGTAACTTCTTCTGCTGGGCTGGATACAAAAGCAACATTGTAGTCTGTTCCATGCAATTCACGAGCTATAAGATACATTTCCCAAAGACCAACCCGATTATCTATACTAGGTGAAACAACTAGATCTTTGCCAAAAACATTTCTACGTTCAAAATCTCCTCTAAAAACAACATAATCTCCAATACTAATCTTTCCTTCTAAATCTTCATCAGAAAAGGCACCAACATCTATTCCTATGTCGTATCTTTTATGTACCTCATCAAGTCCATCAGAATCTAAAAAATGAAATGGCCTTGGAGGAATAAAATGGCCTTCATAAACAGTATTTGTTTTTCTACCAAGTACACTCACCTTACTTCCAGGTAATGTTCTTGGATCTATAGTGCCAGAAGATTCCACATCTCTAGTGAAGACAAAACCATCTTCGATAAATTGAACTTGAAAACCAATAGTATCTGCATGAGCCTGAATCATTATTGTTTCAGAAGGGTAGGGCAATGGAGAATTTCTTTTTTTCCCTTTCACAGCATAAGCATTTCCAATATTATCAGAAAAAGTATCGTCAACAAAAGGAGCCATCATTTCTTTCCAAACTTCTTGAACTTCTGCCTCATAATTAGAAGGACCAATAACTTCAGTTAAAGTTCTTAACTTTTCAACGTCATCATCATTTATTTTCATTATCCCCTGAATCAAAAATACCTTTATAAGAATTATTGTACTCCCATTAACCTCTTCTCTGTCCAATAATATAATGTCTAATCGCCCTATGCACATATGAATCCCACTGAGCTAGAACCTTCAAAGGATCATTTCTTTCGTCAGTAGAAGGTTTTGCAACAACAGTAACATTATGAAAACCATTCTTAAAACTATATTTTGCTCTACCATTTCTAAAAAAACGATATTCATCAAAGAAAATATACAAATACTCTGGAAGAAAACCTCTAGGATCAATCTGTCTAAAAGATATACCCAATCGAGTAGAATTTTTTGCTTTTTTAGGAAACATATACACCATAACGTCTTCTACCCCCGAAACATCTTCTAATAATAACTGTAACTTTTTCTTCCTTTCAACTAAAGCAAGTCCTCTTGCTCCAATATTATCTCCCATAATTAAAGTTAAAAAAATTAATTTATAAGAATTATTATACTCAATTCCTCTCAATCTGAGGATGCTCATGACCTTTCTTGGCGGTCTCTAAAAGCATCTTAATATGTTTCTCTTTCTCAGGCTCATACTTTTTCTCACTTGTCTTCAAAGACTTAATCATCTTAGCAATATACTCTCCACCCAAGAAGTGAGGAGTCAAAACATAAGTGCTACCTTTCTTATACAGATCCAATGCATCTTGGATTAAATGAGCCCTGTTAATAATTATAGCATCTGGATTAACAACTCTTATAGCATCTGTTAAAAGAACATTGGTATCAAAATCTGGAACTGTAGAGATAGCCATATCGATCTTATCCAATGGTAACTCATCCAATAAATCAGGGTCATAAACATCTCCGTACAATGCAGGAATTCCCATTCTGTTCAAATCGGCAATAGTATCTGGATTAAAATCGACAACTAAATATTTTTTCTTAAGTTTTCTTAATGATCTCAAAATATTAAATCCGATTCTATTGTAACCAAACAAGATTGCATCATACTTCTTAGATAATTTCTTTCTATCCTTCTTTATCCCCTTTCTCTCAAATACTGAAATAAGACCTGCAACTCTATCATATATCCTATGAGAATATATAATCAAATAAGAAGATAACGCGATAGTCAATATCAAGGTTAATGTTATTGTTGAAAGCACTTCAGAACCTATATGTCCTCTTGCAAATCCTAAAGTTAAAACAATAATCGAAAATTCAGATATCTGTGCTAAAGAAGTACCAACTAAAAAATTAGTTCTCTTAGTATAACCAAACATTGCCATAAAGGTCATCAAAATAAATGGTTTAAAGATTAAAGCAATCAAAGAAAACACAATAGCATTAGTTAATATTAGGCCAATTCCAGATAAATCTAAATTTAATCCTAAAATTATAAAGAATATAATTAAGAAGAAATCTCTTAAGGGTCTTATCTTAGAACTTATCTCTGTACTATACGGAGAAACTGATAACACCACTCCTGCAACTAATGCTCCAATTTCTAAAGAAAATCCTCTCCACACAAATAACGCGGCAATTACAAAACACCAACATATTGAGAATAAAAATAATAATTCTTGAGATTTAGCAATTCCTTTAGTTATTCCAGGTAAAACAAATAAGCCCAACAAGAATAAAATTAAAATTAATCCTCCTCCACCAAGAACCCCCTGGACAACAAACGATCCCATATTTGTCCCATTACTCATAGATGAAATAAACATCAAAGCAGCAATAGCTACTAGGTCTTGTATAATCAAAATACCGATTGAAATCTTACCATGTAATGAATCAAGATTCTTCTGATCAGATAATAGTTTCATAATTATAATTGTACTACTAAATGCTAGAGCAATACCAATATACAAAGAAGATACAAGATTATATTCAAGAAGACTAAAGGCTACCAAAAATGCAGCACCAAATGTTAAAACAATTTGAATTAAACCAATAACCAAAGATGCTCCACCAATCTCCTTAATTACTTTTGGATTAAGATGTAAACCAACCATAAACAATAGAAACGCTATACCCAATTCAGAGAAAATTGTAATGACCTCTGTAGAAACACCAGACCCCAAAACGAATGGACTAATAAGTATACCTGCTACAATATATCCAATAACTAATGGCTGATTAAACGCCTTAATTATATAGGATACAACAAACGCAGTAAGCAAAATGATTGCAAGTTGAATAAATATTGGTCCCATCCTCTTTTCCTATTTTTAATTACTAATTATAGATACTATAAAAAGGTTTTTAAACTATTTTTGAAACCTAATCCTATGCCAAAAGTAAGAATAAAATTGAATAGTATAGACATAGAAATGTTGAATGAAATCTGCGACTCTATTAAGGAGATTGCTAAGGGTGCAGGAGTAGTTTTACGAGGACCAGTTCCACTTCCAACTAAGAGACTTAAAATCAATACAAGAAAATCTCCATGCGGTGATGGAACAGCTACCTTTGATAGATTTGAGATGAGAATCCACAAAAGACTGATTGATTTACCTGCAAACGAAAAAGTTCTTCATCACATAATGAGAATGAAAATACCTAAGTCAGTTAATATTAAGATTGAAATGAGGGATTAATTATTCTAGTTAAATTTAAAAAAGAATAGAGCTATAGATAAATATGAGCAAGACGGTGATAATTTCTGCAATAATAATTTTATTAGTAATCGGGATGAGTACAATTTTAATAATCAATAGAACAAAAATAATTCAAGAGGATTTCTTACCTGCAATTTTATGTGAGGATTCTGATGGAAAAGATTTTCATGAAAAAGGAATAACATTGGTAATTGTAATAGATGCCGGAGAAGAATTAGGACAGGAGATAAGAAGTTTTGAAGATTATTGTGATCCTAATGGTTATCTCACCGAAAACTACTGTGAAGAAAAAATGTACATAAGAGCAACTGTCCAATGTAAAAAAGACTGTGTAGATGGGGCTTGTGTCTAATTCTCTAAAAGTTAAATTTAAAAAAGACTATTTATTGAGCTAGATATGAACAAAAAAATAACAACATTTATAATCGCTTTATTTGTTGTTCTAATTATTGTAGGATTAAATAATAAAATGGCAAACACAAGAGTTTTACTCGAAACTAATCAAGGAAACATTGTAATTAATTTATACAATGATATGCCAATAACAACAGGTAATTTCAAAAAACTTGTTGAACAAGGATTCTATGATGGAGTTATATTTCATAGAATTATTGATGGGTTTATGATTCAGGGTGGAGACCCTCAAGGAACTGGAATGGGTGGACCAGGATATACTATCGAAGATGAATTCACACATGAAGGCGGAAACAAAAACGACAGAGGAACAATCTCAATGGCTAATGCAGGACCAAACACTGGCGGAAGTCAATTCTTTATTAATTTAGTAGACAATAATTTTTTAGATTCTAAACATCCAGCATTCGGAAAAGTAATAGAGGGTATGGATGTTATAGATAAAATTGCAAAGGTTCAAGTAGGAATGGGCGACAAACCTGTTGAGGACGTTGTAATAATTAAAGCTAGCATTCAATAAAATGGAAAAAGACATCGGAAAAATAAAAAAGAACGACACTACAGATATTGTGGTTAGAGTTGATGACTTTGGTGGAAGAAGAGGTCTTACAATAAGAGAATTTGTAACTTCTGATAGATACACTGGCTTCACAAAAGCAGGTGTAAGAATTGCTGCAACAGAATTCCCAAAGTTCAAAGAGATGGTTAACTCTGTATCTGAAGATGAGATGAAAGAAGAAGTAGCTGCTCCTGAAGAAGAAGCTCCTGCTGAAGATTCAAAAGAATCTTTACCTGACTACTAAAATCTCTCGTAATTCTAACTTTGAAAGTTAATTCTATTTTGAATACCTATTCCAAACATTTATAAAGTATAATGAATACATATTCATAACTAAATAAACCAAATAGGAGTACAAAATGCCAAACAAAGACGGAACAGGTCCAAATGGAAAAGGCCCCAGAACAGGTAGACAAATGGGAAACTGCGAAGGAGCAGAACCACAAGCTGGAAGACCAAGAAGGGGAGCTAGAAGAGGATCTGGTAGAAGCAGAAGAACAGATCGTAGATCCCATCGTCGACTTCCTTGAGCCCGACGTAGTCCTCCATCAATGTTGTGGAGACAAAGAACTGCTTTGTGTGCACCCGGATCGTCCCAGCTCGACTGACTCTGCGAACCTGGTAGTGA
>CBDUAR010000029.1:0-5532 GCA_965365175.1 uncultured archaeon | reverse complement strand
GAAATTAAATAGTCTTTTTTATTTTATTTGACATGCCTAGACCAAGATTAAAGAGAAGGATTAGAGGTCGACCTAATTCTTCTTATTTTAAACCAGCAGGGATTAGAATGATTGACCTAGCTGAAAGTGAACTATCTCTAGAAGAATTTGAAGCAATTAGACTTATTGACTACGAAGAAACCCCTCAAGAAGAAGCTGCAAAAAAAATGCAAATATCTCAACCAACATTATCAAGAATACTAAAATCAGCAAGAAAAAAACTTTCGGACGCGATAATTAACGGAAAAGCGATTAAAATATCAAAGTAATTAATTTCACCACAAGGTTTATAATTAAATTTTAGTTTATTTAACAATGAAAAAAAAGAGTAAGATAACATGGATAGTTATATTGGCAGTAGTTTTGTTATCAATATTTATTTTAACAAGACCTGCAAATGGTTCTACAGAAGAAGTAGCAAAATGTATTGGGGAAAATTCTGAATTATATATCCAACTAGGTTGCCATGCATGTGAAACTCAAGAAAATATGTTTGGAGAAAATTACCAATATCTTACTGTTATAGATTGTTTTTTTGATAGAGATCCTTGTATTGAAAAAGAGATTAAAGGAACTCCAACATGGATAATTAATGAACAATCTTACTTGGGAACTAAATCAATAGAGGAATTAAAAGATCTAACTGGATGTTAAATGGCAGATATTTTAAGTTTTACAAAAATAACCTCTCTTGCATTAGCCGATTCAGTAAATCCTTGTGCAATTGCAGTGTTAACAATGGTTTTAGTTTCTATATTAATTCACAATCCTGAAAAAAAGAGAAGAGTTCTTTATGCAGGCCTAGCATTTATTGGAGCAGTTTACATTGGATACTTATTTTATGGAGCAGTAATAATTCAATTCTTCCAAACATTTGCAGAATTTTTAAGAGTTAACTCGGGAATTGTTTACAAAGGACTAGCAATATTTGCAATGATTTTAGGATCATTAAATGTTAAGGATTATTTTTCATACCACCCAGGAGGATTAGCAACTGAAATGCCAATGTTCATGAGACCTTATGCTAAACTTACAATAAATAGAATAACCTCTCCAGGAGGAGCATTTATTATAGGATTCTTGGTAACATTATTCTTACTTCCATGTACTATCGGGCCATACATAATTGCATCGGGATTACTTTCAAATTTAGGAATTATTAAAGCAATACCTTGGCTAATTTATTATAATTTATTATTTGTAATACCTATGGCAATAATTGTAGGAATGGTTTATTTTGGATTCTCAAAAATAGAAGATATAGACGGATGGAAAGAAAGAAACATTAAAAGATTACACTTAATCGCAGGAATATTATTATTCTTAGTTGGTTTATCTCTTTTATTGGGTTGGTTGTAATTCTACACCAAGAACTCCATTTTCAATTCTAATAGAATAATCTCCTTCTTCTAACCTATTCATAATTCTAGAACACTCTTGTGCATTTGTAGCAGGAAGAGCAGTTACGTTAGCAGAATCTCCAATTTTAACATAAACAAAATACTCTTTCTTACCTGTTCTCTTTCCTACTAACTCCACAGATTCCACTTCTAACTCTAATTCTCCTCCTTTAACAGGAACATAATCTCTAGATAAAGAATAATTTTCTACATTGCCTAAGGTAGTTATCCTTTGTGATTCAGTCTCTGGACTTTGATGTCCTTGCCTAGCGACCCTTAGCAACTCTGTAGCATCCATCTAACTCACAACGCTAATCCATATTTAAATATTTATATTCCAATTAAGGAGTATTTCTGACATATTCCTTCAAAATTTCGGATCTTGCTTCCGGAGAAATATCTGGATGACTAAGTTGTGCTGATAAAAAAGAACGTTTATCCCTTAAATGATCTTCAAAATCAGAACTCATCTCATATCTTTTAGTACCTGTTTTAAATCCCTCTACACAACTTCCAATACCACTACTTGCAAGAAATATTCCCATACCACATAAAAATACCCTTCCTGAAAAGGTCTGATACCACGATCTGGGATTTGTTTCTTCTTCAGTCATAAAATTCTAAACTAAAAGTTCTATTTAAAGATTTATACACTAAAAGTATACATTTTCTTACACAAATCCTTATAAAATAAAATTGATTGAAACAACTTATGATAGTTGGAATTACTGGAACATTAGGTGCTGGAAAGGGAAATTTAGTAAAGGCTCTCCAAGAAGCTGAATTTAATCATTTTTCTGTAAGAGGATTTTTAACAAAACAATTAGAAGCAGCTGGAAAACCTCTTGATAGAGACCACATGGTAGATCTAGCAAATGAATTAAGAGCAAAACACAATCCAAGTTATATTGCCGAACAGCTTTTTGAACAGGCGAAAAATTCTGGTGGAAACTCCGTAATAGAAAGTCTAAGAACGCCTGGAGAAGTTCAAGTGTTACGAGATCAATCTGAATTCTTTTTAATTGCTGTCGATGGTCCGATTGAAGATAGATATCAAAGAGTTACAACTGGAAGAAAAAGTTCGACAGATGATGTTTCATTTGAAGAATTTAGAGCACAAGAACAAAGAGAGATGACCTCTACAGATCCAACAAAGCAAAATATTGGAAAATGTATGTCCATGGCGGATTACTTCTTTTGGTCTAATTTTGAAACAGCGGATGAGGCTAGAAAAGAATTTATTTCCGGAGACTCTGGTTTCTTAGGATTATTTGCATCACCTATTAGAAGACCAACTGTCCCAGAAGTTCTTATGAGAGAAGCATATCAGTGGGGAGATAGAAGTACTTGCCTTAGCAGACATACTGGAGCAGTAATCGTTGATCCAAAAGGAGATAACTTAATTTCACAAGGATACAATGGAGCTGCAAGAGGAAGAAAACATTGTAAAGAGGTAGGTTGCATAAGAAAAGAATTAAAGATACCTTCTGGGGAACAATTAGATAAATGCCGTGGGGTACACGCTGAAGTAAATGCGGTGTTAAACGCAGGAAGAAGTGGAAGATCAGTTATTGGAATGACTATGTATGCGACAAACTATCCTTGTAAAGATTGTGCAAACACTCTTGCAAATTCGGGAATAGGTAAAGTTGTTCACCTAGATACATATAATAGCAGATTATCAGATGAAATTCTAGAAAAGATGGATGTTCAAAGATATGGGCACGGAGTGCATCCTGACTCATATCCAAGATTCTGGAAAGGTAAACGTTAATTCCCACTACTGCCAAATCCACCACTACCTCTATCTGTTTCTGAAAGTTCATCAACTTCTTCAAACTCAACTTTGGGATAAGGTATAATTATTATCTGTCCTATTCTATCTCCAACTTCATAAACTTCTTCTCCAAGTTTCTTAAATCTAAACTTTAACTCACCACGATAACCAGAATCTAAAACACCAACATGATTTGCTAAAACCAAATCTTTCTTAGATAAACTACTCCTAGGAAATATTAAACAGACATGACTTTCAGGAATTTCAAAAGCTAATCCAGTTCCATATTCAATATATTTATCTTTTACTTCCTTAGAAACTGCATAAACATCCATTCCTGCATCCCCATTACAAAAATAGCAAGGTACTTTAGCTTCATCACACAACTTTTTGATTTTTATTTTCATCTTAGTAAGTAGGCATTTTATCTGAATGTCCAAATTGAACAACTAAATCAACATCTTTAACTCCAACAGGAGTATCACAAGCTCCATAACACGATTCCATCCAAATTAAAAATTCAGCATCAGTATTTTCTTCCAAATAATCCACAACAGCGGTGGCGTAAGGTTTCAAACCATCTGGGAACTGTAATAAAACCAATTTAGCCTTATTCTCATTAATATTATCAATTACTTTCTCTAGTTCTAAATCATAATTTTCGTTCAAATCTTTAATAGTTCTCATAGAAATAAAATATATGTTTAACTTTTAATTCTTTCTACTCAGAATTGCTAGCTCTTTCAATTACTTCAATATGTTTCGGAAGAACTCCCTCAAGATACAAATAACTTCTCTGTCCATTTGTTTTAACTGCACCCTGATATATTCTTACACGGTCTCCAACATTAATTAATGCGTCTGCAGCCGATGCATATTTCATACCTACTGAAATAGGAACTTCTGTTCCATCCTTAGTTTTTAGGGCAAATGCATAAGGATTCGATTCAGAAACTAAGTCCTTTGATTCATTAAAAACAACACCTTCAAGAAAAACTTCCTTTTCTTGTTTAACTCCAACATCCGATTGAGGCTCTCTTATACTATCACAACCTCCAAAAGCCAATGCTCCTACCATTCCCAAAGTTGCTAATAGTCTTCTCATCTTCTATTACCTCTATCTTGAGTTCTATGGGACATTGGTTTAACACCAACAATATTTTCATAAGAAGATAAAAAAGGTATTCTCCATCCGTAAGCCTCTATCTTAAATCTCTCTCCTTTTTTTAATCTACCTTGAAAATCAGATGAATTCCATTTCCCTTCTACAAAAGAATCTGTATTTTGGAATACTCTTGATTG
Organism: uncultured archaeon; assembly: GCA_965365175.1. Lineage (GTDB taxonomy): Archaea > Nanobdellota > Nanobdellia > Pacearchaeales > GW2011-AR1 > WJLC01. The sequence goes on along the minus strand of CBDUAR010000029.1, from coordinate 1,014 downwards.
TCCATTATCTAATTCAGTAAATACTAGATATTTACTTGTTGTAGTAGTATGTCCATCTTTATTAGTAGAGGTTGTCACAACTCTTTCTTTATCAGTTACTGTAGCAATATAATCTCCTCTAGAACAATGTGGAGCTAGACCAACTAATAAAAGAGCTCCTAATGTTAATCCACCTGCAGCAACTTTTGCTTTACCATGATCCATTGTAGAATTCACACATTGCTTCTATTTATAAATTTAACCATTTTGTATTAATTTGTAGGTAGCAAGATAGATTTAAATACTCCAAATACTCCTTATAATTGTTTAACTTCGGTTAAACGCGGGAGGCGAACTTCGGTTTACTTCCCACTTTTTTTTGTAATATTATTCCTCTTTAGTACAACTACATACTATTCTTTCACCTTTCAGATATTCATAAATTCCATAAACTGCTTTCACAGCCTCTCCAACGCCTGTAATCGCTTGTTTAAATCTAGTATCTGCAACATCTCCTGCAGCCCAAATACCTTTCTTATTAGTCTGAGATTCCTTTCCAATAATTATCTCTCCTACTTTATTCAATTTAACGCCTAATTTTTTAGCCAACTGAGAATTAGGAACATGACCTATATCAACAAACACACCATCCAATTTCAAATTCTGACCCTTACTCAAAACAACTTCTTCAACAAACTTACTCCCTTTAACTTCCTTAATTTGAACTCCTTCAATTAAAGTAATTTTTTTATCTCTCTTAACCAACTCTCCATTTATTGGTTCGGGTTTTAAAGTACTTCTAGCCAAAATGTAAACTTTCTTGGCATATTTGGACATCAACAAGGCTTCTTTAGCAGCAGAATCTCCTCCCCCCACTATTGCAACAACTTTATTCTTATACAATGGACCATCACAAAGTGCACAGTAATGAACTCCTTTATTCTCAAATTCCTTAGCACCTGGAGCATCTAACTTTCTCCATTCAGAACCTGTCGCAAATAATAATGTCTTAGCGTGATAATGAGTTTTCTTGGT
>CBDUAR010000028.1:0-6247 GCA_965365175.1 uncultured archaeon | reverse complement strand
GTTGAGAATGAATCTTCAACATAGTTTGTTCCTTTTCTAACCATTCTTTTAAGATAGTAAGGCATTAGTTTGATTTGTTTTGGAGTTGTATTTATTTTATCTCCCTCTACTTTAACATTAACTTGAAGAATTATGCTTTTACCCCTCATTAATCTTGTAAGATCGTATTTTATTACTCTTCCGTCCAAATCTTCTGGTTTGTAAGCTAGTAATTGAGTTTCCTTGTTAATTAACGGAATGTCAACGTTAAAAAATTTTTTTCTTATTTTTGCTTGTGCCATTTTATTCTTGTACTACTTTACCTGCCCTTATACCTTTCTTTTGATATTTAGATTTTTTGCATTCTTGACAAGTATACATTAGATTTGTTTTTTTAGTTGTTTTAGTTTTTCTCTTATGTTTAGCCTGAGCAGGTTTAGAACCCCATTTTCCCAGATTTCCAATTCCTCTACCAAGACCTCTTAGCTTTGCTCTAACTCTTCCACCTCCACGAGTCATAACTCCTCTCGCAAAACCAGTCCCAACTGATTTTATCTTTTGATCTGTCTTTTTTTTACAATAAGGACAATATCTATTTGTTGTTTTTGGAATTTTCATAATTTCATGAGAGAATTTGGCTTTTTAAAGGTTATCAATAAACACATTTAGCAAGATTTAAATATAGTTATTTATAATACTAGTTATGGTAAAAAAGTGGTTTTGGTATCTCTATGCAATTTTAAATTTTGTATCTGCACTATATGTTTTGAATAAGGCATTTGATTTAATAAATATCCCTGCAATTGCTCTACCCATTTTTTCTTTAGAAATCTGGATTTTCCTTTTTGTTGGATTATCTTTAGGTTATGAAGGTTATACTTCGTACAAAAAAGCAAGTTATGCTTAATTAGAACAGTTATTTAATTCTCAATAAACTTTATATACACAATTTCCATTATTTTTTTATGTTTAATAAAAGGGGTCAAGTAACTATTTTTGTGATAATAGCAGTAATTATTGTTGCAGGTGTTGCAGGATATTTTTTAGTGAGAGGAGGTTTTGAGACTCAGGTGGTTTCTGCAAATCTTGCTCCAGTTTATAATGCTTTTTTATCTTGTGTTGAGGAAAATACTTTAACTGGAGTTAGCATTTTGGAAAGTGAAGGAGGGTATATCGAATTACCTGAATTTGAACCGGGTTCTTCAGTAATTCCTTTTTCATCGCAGCTTAATTTTTTAGGAACTCCCATTCCCTATTGGTATTATGTTTCTGGGAATAATATACAAGAACAACAAGTTCCTTCTAAGAGTCTTATGGAAGATCAGTTAGCAGATTATGTTGAGAGTCAAATTAATGATTGTGTTTTAGAAGAATATTTTGAACAAGGGTTTGCAATTAGTGTTGGAGAGGATGTGGAAGCAGATATTTCAATTGGAAGAGAGGAAATTGGAGTTAATTTAGATGTGGATTTTGGAATAGAGAAAGCAGAAGAGGTTGCATTAGTTAGAGATCATACCCTTACAGTTAATTCTAAGCTTGGTGCTTTATACGAGGCCGCTAGAGAAATTTATCAGTATGAACAAGATACTCTATTTTTAGAAAATTACGGAATTGATACTTTAAGGTTATATGCTCCTGTTGATGGAGTTGAATTAACCTGTGGTCCTATTATTTGGAATGCTAACGATGTTTTTGAAGATATTAAAGTAGCTATAGAGGCAAACACAATGGCATTAAGATCTCGAGGCACTGATACTGATTTAACTAAGGAAGAAAATAAGTATTTTATTTTGGATTTACCTGTTGATCAGGATGTTAGATTCTTGAATTCTAAGAATTGGTCTTATAGTTATGAAGTTAATCCTTCTGAGGGGCCGATTATGACTGCTAAGCCAATGGGTAATCAACCAGGAATGGCTGCTTTAGGTTTCTGTTATGTTCCTTATCACTTTGTTTACAATATTAATTATCCTGTTTTGGTTCAAGTTTACGAAGATGAGGAAGTTTTCCAGTTTCCGATGGCGGTAGTTATCAGAGGAAACAAACCTAGAGAGGCTTTGAATTTTACAACAAGTGCACTTCCAGAACCAGAAATTTGTAGTTATATGAATACTCCAGTTAGTGTAGGAACATATGATAATTATCTTAATCCTATCTCTGCTAGTGTTTCATTTGAGTGTTTTGAAAAACGTTGTCCAATTGGGCAGAGTTCAGAAAATGGAATTTTAGAGGAACTATTCCCTCAGTGTGCTAACGGATTTGTTATTGCAGAGGCTGAAGGATTTAAGACGACAAAAGAGTATTTCTCAACAAGTTCTTCTGATTATGTAGATATCATTTTGGATAGATTGTATGAAAAGCAAGTTAGTCTTAAAATAGATGGTAAATCCTACGATGGCGACGCGATAATAACAATTACTTCAAATGATTCTTCTGCTAGTTTGTTGTATCCTAAACAAAATACTGTCAAGTTGTCTCAAGGACAGTATGAATTCCAGGTTTATGTTTATAGAAATTCTTCAATTAAATTAGAAGAAACTAAACAGCAACAGTGTATGGATGTACCTTCTGGAGGATTGGGAGGATTATTTGGACTTACAGATACCGAGTGTTTTGAGATTCTTATTCCGGAGCAAACTATTTCACAGGCATTACATGCTGGAGGACAGCAAACTTATTTTGTCTCAGATTCTGAATTAGAGTATGCTACAACAATAGATATAAATACAGATAGCTTGCCTTTACCAAAAACAATTGAGGAGTTGCAAAATAATTTCGTTTTATTCGAAGAACAATCATTGGATATTTTATTAATATGATAGACGCAAAGAAATTAAGGATTGGAATGTTTTTTGTATTTGGAATTTTGTTAATTTCTTTTGTTAGTTCTTATGTTCAAACAAATCCACAATATACTCAGTTCCAATCTTCTTTTTCATTTTTAGGAAGTAGTTTAGAAGTTGATCCTTCAGTTTGTGAAGAAGCTGGCCAAGATTTTGTGATTCAGATAGACCCTTTTGGATGTGAACCTTCTCCAGTTAGAAGTGATTTGCTTGAAGAGCAGAATGTTCCTGTTTTTTGTAAATTATTAGCTACTAAAGTAAATCCCTTGATCGATGTTAAAGCTATAGACGGCCTTACTGTTGTGGGAGATCTTCCTTCTGAGGTTGCGGGTGTTGGTTATCAACCTTCTAGAGCTGCTTTAGGAATTAGAGGACAAGGATTAGAGTCTTCTATTCTTCAGGATATTGGTCATGCAGTTATTGTTCTAAGGCAACAATCAAATGAATCTGCTTTAAAGAATTGTGAGAGTGGTCCTGGAGGAGATATTTGTTATGTTGAAGGCGAGTTAAAAACTAGGATTAAATATGATGTTAAGAATGCATTTGGAATCGGAAAGGTTACCCGAACTTTACCTCAACTGACTGACTCGGAATGGGAAGATGAAAAAAACCAATATAGTTTTTGGAATGCTAAAGGATATTTGAGAGCCGAACAAGTTGAAGACGATTCTGCAGTTATTTCTGTTTATGATGCCGCTAATAATAAAGTTAGAACAGTTAATTTGGATGAAGGAAAAACTTCTTCTAAGATTTATTTACCTGGATTTACCTGTTTATCAAGTTTGGAAATTAAGTTGAATGATTTGGAATCTCCAGATACTAAAATCAGATTGAAGATTAATGATGATTTTATAGATGTTAAAAGAGGTGAGAAGTTTTTGAATGATCGTTGTTATGTTTCAGAGATGTATGGGGCAGGAGTCTTGAAGAAGGCTACTGTTAAATGTAAAGAAGATACAGGAGGAACTTTTGGTTCTAAATCTCACGATTTGTCTTTTGCTCCTAAGGTAAAACTTTCTATCAATAGTGAAGAAAAGGAATATAGTGTTGGAGATTTGTTATATACTTATAAACCGGAAGGTTCTGCAAGACAATATTCTGTTTACATAGGATATGTGGAAAGTGAATCAGGAAAAAATGAAGACATTAGGATAGGGATTATAGAAATTCCAGAGGAAATTGATAAAAAGAAACTAACTGATAGTGAGATTAATTTTCTTGGTAGAGTATCTAAAGATTATTTTGTTGAGTGGGAAGCGAATGCGGGACAAGGAACCCTTGGCAATCTTGGCAAAAACATTCTGAAAAATGCTTGGAATATAGTTGAGGGGGCTACTAGTACGGTTTATTCCTATTTAGTTAAGGGTGAATCATATAGATTTATTGTTTATGGAGAGGGTAGGGACGTTTTTGGGAATAGAAATATAGATGTTAAAGGATTTGCTGAACCAGTCGATGTAGAATTCGACTTTAGTTCTCAGGATGCAACCAAGACTAAAGAATATTATGATTTGGCAGAAGAAGAGTTTGATACTGTTTTGGACAATTTTGCTTCTGAAGAGAACCCCGAGACTGTTAGCACTTTTGGAGAGGATGCTCTTTATGATAAAATACAATTGAATCTTGATCTAGGTCAGAAAAGAAAAGCTTCCGAACTATGTAATGAACTTGAGGAAAGATATCCCGATGTTCCCGCTCCTGATGAATGTAGTAGTTTAGAAATTTCTAATCAAGAAACTTCAAATGTTTTAGTCAGTATAAATGGTCAGACAAATAGAATAACTTTGTATGATATAGTTGAACCTAGTTTTGAGGAATTTGGAGCAGTAATTAAGGTAAGGGGTCCTAATGGAAAAACAGAGGATGTGAGATTACAAAAGAATCAACCTTACTATTTAGAAGGATTTAGAGGAAATCCTGATGAATCAATTAATTTGGGAGTAGAGCAAAATTTGGGAACTGGAGAAGTTTTGGCCACATATTATAGTCTTGGGGTTGCTCAATTATTAAAAGATAATTTGTATATTAGATACAATTCTCAAAAGAAACAATGGGAATGGTATGCTTGGAAAGGAGGAAGGGAGGATACTACTCCTAGATGGATTTCTGTTCCAGAGGTTCCTTCAAAATATGTTTCCTCTGTAGATAGTAGTCTTACTGGTTTTTCAAGTGAAAGAGTACTCTTTTTGTTAAACTTAGTTGGTAAAGATTTTGATGAGGGAAGAAAGTTGGCCTATGCTTATTTATCTTCAGGAGATTTTTCCTATACAGAATCTATAGAATTATTAGATTTAGATAAAGGTGTTGCTAAAGTTAGAATTTCTGTTTGGGGCAAGGATTCTCTTAAAAAGGTTAAGGACGCATTGGTTAGTGGAAGTAATAATTTAGTACTAAATGAACCTCAGAGTTTTGGAAGTGATTATTCTTTTGTTCTTTCTAAGGTTAATATTGAGAAGGAAGCCAAGGTTACATTAATTCCGGGGATTCAAGATGTTGGTTCCCAAACTAATTTTACATTTAAGATTGGGATTGAGAAAAGAGCTATTCAACTTTCCCCAAGTCAGATAGAATCAAGAATAAATAAGTTAAATGATACTATTGATGATTGGACAAGTAAAGGAAAGGACGTTGGAAATGCTGTGGAAACTTTCAAAAATCTTTGTTTAACTGGTGGAGCTATATTGGTTGTTAAGAATTTTCTTTCAAATGTTGGTGGAGCTGGTCTTGCAAGAAAAGAAGTTATGGAAGGTAAGGGAGGATGGAAAGAAAAGTGTGAAGGAATGTCTGGAAAAGATAAAACCTATTCTTCTGTAGCAGAATGCATTACTAAGAATGCTGGTGAGATTGATAAACAGGTTAATGAAATGAAGAAGATAATGAATGATCAAAATGATAATATTGAAACTCTTCAAGAAAAACATGCAGAATCAAATTCATTAGGACAAAAGGATTTGAAAGTTGATGAATATATGGAAGATGTTATACCAAGAGTTAGAACTACTTTGAAGAGCATCGAAACTAAATTTGATTTCAAAGATTCTAATGAAAGAGTGATTGATTATGCTAAATTTTTAGATTATAAGGTTTGGAGTGTTAATCAAGGGATTTATAGTATTGAGACTTTAAGAGAAATTGAAAGATATGCGTTGGTTATTAAAGACGGAAGTGATGATCTTGCGGGTCCTGCTAAGAGTAGGTTGATCTCCTTGTTATCTCAGATAGAGGCTGCTTCAGAGGCGAGTGTAGAGGTGTCTTCATTGGCAAGAGAGGCGGGAGTAGATACATCTAAGATTACCTATATTCCTTCCAAAGGGGAAAAGGTTTACGCTTATACTGGAGAAAAGGTGGGAAGCTATACTCAGATTCAATCCGCACCCGATCAAAAAGATTTACCTGCTCAGATAGTTAGAATATCTTCTGGAGCT
>CBDUAR010000027.1:0-6465 GCA_965365175.1 uncultured archaeon | reverse complement strand
CCGGCCGCTAACAGCGTATTTACCGCAATTAACATTACCGCATCGGTGTTTGCTTTACCCGCAATCGCCAACTGAGAACCTGGGTTAAATCCAAACCAACCGATCAAAAGAATGAATACCCCCAACGCCGCAATTGGCAAGTTGTGGCCAGGCATCGCACGAGATTTTCCATCTTTAGAGAAACGCCCAATCCGTGGGCCCAAAACAATCGCCGCAGCCAACGCCGCAAAACCACCACACGCATGCACCACCAAAGAACCATCGAAATCATAGAAGCCCATCGCGTCCAACCAGCCGCCGCCCCATTTCCAGTAACCTTCAACTGGATAAATAAACGCAGTCAAAATCGCGCTATATACAAGGTATGCACTAAATGGGTAAAAGTATATAATTATTGATATTTTTAAGTGGTAATACCCTAATAAATCCGAGCTATGGAGGGATAATAAACTTAAACAGAATAATTAAACTCCTGCACAAGTTTATAATTTAACTAGAATAAAAGAGGTTTTAAATGTTATTGTTCTTTTATTTTTTCTAATTCATTGTGAGTATAATCAATCTTTTCTCCCTTCTTATGAGCTATTTTGTGAAAATTTTTATAATATTTTGTTTTTGAGAGCATGTTTAGAAACTTTGATTGAACTTGTTTATTTGCTAAGGCAAATTTTGTTGGAGGAAGTTTAAGAATAATCTCCATCAGTCTTCTTAGAATATTATTTGTTAAAAAATCATTCTTTTCTAAAAGATAATTTTGCAATTTTCCTTTATCTATTGCTTCTAAAACCATTAGTTCAAAGTTATCCTTTGGAACTGTTGTTAACTTTTCCTTTCTTTTCATTGAAAATACTTTTTGTGGACAATTTGAAGCGCAAACTCCACAACCAATACATATATTTTTGTCTATTTTTGGAGAATAAACTCCTTTTCTTTTGGTTATCTTTATTGCTTTAACAGGACATTTTTCTACGCATATTTTACAATTGATACATTTATTCTTATTCTTTGATGAAATAAAATTACTCGTTAGATTCATTCCTTCTTTAAATCTTTTATAAAAATCTATTGCTTCACAACAACATCCACAACAATTGCACATCCAATTTACATTATTTTGAACATTATCTCCTAGTTGTATTAATCCAAGCTTTACACATCTATCTAAAGTCTCTAATGCTTTTTTCTTTGATATCTTTTTAGCTATTTTCTGTTTTACTAAACTTTTTGCGGCTAAATTAAATGACATGCAGGTATTTTGAGGAAATTTACATTTTTTTCCTTCATGTTCTTTTTTGTGTCGGCAAAAACATCTTCCTAATGTAATACAATCTGCAGTTTCTATTACTTTTTTTGCTCTTTCATAGTCTAGCATAACTGTTTCTGGATCTAAACTTTTTTCCTGAATAAAGACTCTATAAAATAATGGATCAATACTAATATTATTTTTTACATAATTATCATCTTTATCAAGATATTCAGAATATAACTTTGCTAGTAATTTTTTATTAAATTTTCCCTCTGTTCTCATAAGACTAAATTCAAAAAAACCAACCATTGGTGGAGCTAAAAAATATACGTGTGTTTTGCCATTATGTAGATCTAATAATGCTCCTTTTTTTGCTAAACTATTCAAAATTTTTTTTGATTCTCTTTTATTCTTTTTCCAAATTTTTGAGGCATCATCAACAGTAAATAAATTCATAGGAAGAATTGAGGCGTATTCTGCTTCTTTCTCACTAAATAATTCTTTGAGAATCTTATATAATGCCTTAGACTCATAAGCACCCTGAGGACTTTTATTTAATCTTTTGGCTAAATCAGTATACCCCTTTGTTGTTATATGCCCCATTTATAACCTATATTCTTAAAAGATTTAAATGTTGTTATTCTCCAGACTCTGTAAATTGGGAACAATTCTTATATTGTCTAATTCCTCCTCGACACCAGAGCTGTAATACAGCAAGGTCAATTTTAGAACAATATCTTGCATCTGCTGGAGTATATTCTAATCCTTCCTGAGGTTCGGTCTCTCTTAATCTCTTTGCTGCGGCCTCACAATAAAAGAAGAAATTTCCATCTTTTTTTAGAAAAGGACAGGGATCTATGGCAGCGAATTTTTCAATATCCCTAACTACTCTTTTTTCTTCTGGCGGAACTACATCATCCCACTTTGTTACACTTTCCCAACTAGTTGCAACTGGTTCAAACTGTTCTAAATCACTTGAATGTATATTTTCTAATTCTCCCATAAAAATAGCTCTAATTGATTGTTTATAAGGATTATTGTATATTGGAACATAATTAAGCTTAAATACTCAGAGGGTATCTTGAAATTATGGGATGTTGTGCCTATAACCAGTCACCCTGCGAATTCTATGGTAGTAAATGTCCAATTATAAAAGCTGGAGAAGATAATTTTGAGAATCAAAGAATAAGAGATAAACATGAAGCAGATTATTGTTTTTCAGGAAATCATGAAGATTGTCCAACCAGAATTTCCCTAAAAGGCTTAGAAGATATTGATGAATTGGATCTCGCTTAATCAAAATGGCAAAAAATGAATCCCCTTGTGAATATTATGAAGGTTGCACAACCTTAAATCAATCATTGAAGGATGCTATTGAAAAACAATTTTGTTTCTCAGGAAATTATGAAGCTTGTCCTGGTTGGCAAAGAAAAAAAGAAGAAGAGGCTAACCCTTCAGAAAAAGATGGAAATCTTGAGAATGAATGCCAAACTGATTCAATTTTTTCTTAATCAATATCAGAATCATCAGCAGATCTTTGTTCAGTTACGAAGAATGCTCTATTTGAAGCCGATTCGCTTATCTGTCCATCTCTTTGGAATATTGCAGTTGCTGGAGGTAATGCAAACTTGCCCATAACTCCCACATTCTTAGAATAAACAACATATGAAAGTGTTCTAACTTCTCCTGCTTCTAATTTTTGAAAGTCCCACTCAATTAATCTATTTCCTTCATCAATTCTTGAAGGTTGTTCTCCTCCAAACTTTTGGTAAACTTTCATTAAAGCTGGAAGTCTATCAATAATATTTACTCTTTCTACATATTTCTTTGAGCTAATGAATAGTGTAACCTTTAATGCAAATTGTCCTCCCTTAGCCTTTACAAAAGTAACTTTCTTTCTTAATGAAACATCAGTAAGACTGAGTCTTTTAACTAGAACAATAATTGCTACAATAAGAGCGATCATTAGTAGGGGATAGAACCAGTTAGTTGTTACAGCAACAGAGAGAGAATCTCCTGGACCCAATTGTTGATCCCAAGTATATACAAACTTCCATCCTTGCCTTTCTACTGTTTCTGGTTCTGGAGAAAAACTAGTAAATAATCTTGAGATAATATTCTTTTCAACAACTATTTGTTCGCTTGCAACTGTATTTCCATTGTTTACTTTTGAGACTGTTATAGTACTTACAACAAATCCCGTATCCCTTTCTTCAGTCTCTACAATACCTTTTTCTACAAATTTCATCACTCCTTCAACAGTTCGAGTTAAATCTTCTTTAGTTACTTCTGCCTCAACAGTATAGAATCCTGCAATTATTTTTTTGAAGTCTTCTTTATTTAATGCTATATTAAATTCTTTTCTTTCTTCGGCCTTTAGATCAAATGTTTCTTCAAATTCAAAAAATCTTGAACTAAATTTAACATTTAAATTTTCAAAATCAACATCTTCTTTGTTTTGTATGTAAATATCTAATGAATTAGCATCGATATCTAGGTTGCTAGTTCCAACGATAAAAGCATCTTCCAAATCAATTATCTTAATAACTACTTTTTCTGCTTGTTCATCATCTCTTGAATCTCTTATATAGTATTCAAAGGTATAGAAGTTTCTCATTTGCATATTATTTCTTGGATAAATAATTAATTTGATTTCTTTTGTTTCTTCTTTTTCTATTTCAAAAGGTTGACTTGGCTCCATTTTAAATCCAAGTAGATTGTATAACATAAATTCGTCAGTTTGACCATTATTTGTTATCTCTAAATTGAATGTTGCAGGGTAATCTAGGCCATCAATAATTAAGTTTTGTTCTGTCTCTTTTTCAACAGATATGTCTATAGCTAGAATTGTTGGCAATATTAATAATAAAAGTATGAATGATAGTAATTTTTTCATAAGAAAATATATTAGATTTCGTATTTAAGGATTTCGGTGATTCAACTATCTTTTTCCTTCTAGATCTAGGTAAGATTTAACCTGAGCAAGGAAGTCATCACTATCTCCTGCGAGCTTGTCTTCATAGGCTGAAACTCTTGAATGAATCACCCATTTTTCATAAATAGATCTTAAGAACTTCTGGAAAGCACTATTTTCAAACTTACCTTCATAATCTCTTTCAAGAACAGAAGACATTTTTACTTCAACACTAGCATTCTCCATTTTCTTCTTTACTCCATCTTGAGTAACTTCTACTTTCTTCATTCCAAGTACTCTAAACTTTATCTTAATATTATATCTGAAGTAATCTGTAACTTTTCTCTTTCCAGCCCATACAAATTCTACGTCTTTTGATTCTCCTTTTATCTTTTCAACGTATGATTCCTCTACCATCCCAAAGCCTAGTTCATCTACTAAAAAATCATAACAAAATCTATAGAACTCTCCAAAAGAGAATAAACCTGCATATTTCACTTTACTCGAATAAATAGTATCTTTTTCTGGCATCTTTTTGTTTATTAAAAAAGCAAAATCGTATTTAAATAGTTTTTCTTATTCATTATTCTATATCATAATAATGTTTATATAACTGATTGGTGATTTTTTATGTATGGCCGATAAACCAGTAATTCTAATGCCTGAAGACATTCAAAGAGTCATGGGTAAAGATGCGCAGAGAAATAATATTCTTGCTGCTAAAATGGTAGCTGAGATGATCAAAACTACTTTAGGACCTAAAGGTATGGACAAGATGTTAGTAAGTCCAACTAATGAAATTATAGTCACAAATGATGGGGTTACAATATTAGATGAGATGCAAATAGAACATCCTGCGGCAAAGATGATGGTGGAAATTGCTAAGACGCAAGAATCAGAAGTGGGGGATGGTACAACTACTGCAGTTATGATTGCAGGTAAATTATTAGATAATGCTGAGAGGCTTTTAGATCAAAAGATACATCCCACTCTTATTACTAAAGGTTATAATTTGGCTGCTGAAAAGGCTCAGAAAATTTTGAAAGATATTTCATTAAGAATTACTAAAGATAATGAAGAAGTTCTGCAACAAATTGCTATGACTGCTATGACTGGGAAGGGAGCAGAAGCAAATAAAGAAAAGTTTGCTCAAATTATTGTTAATGCGGTTAAACAAATTGAAATGGATGGAAAGATTGATCTAACTAACATTAAAATTGAAAAAGCTAATGGAGATGGTTTAGAAGATACCAAATTAATTCATGGAATTGTTTTGGATAAACAAAAACTTTCTACAGATATGCCTTCATCAGTTGATGGAGCTAGAATAGCATTGATAGACTTTCCTTTGGAATTAAAGAATCCGGAAATAGATACTAAGATCTCTGTTTCAAGTCCGGAACAATTACAGGGCTTCTTAAATCAAGAAGAAAAAATGATTAACAATATGGTAGAAAAAATAAAGGCTTCTGGTGCAAATGTGGTGTTTTGTCAAAAAGGAGTTGATGACTTTGCTCAATACTTATTAGCTAAGGATGGTATCTATGTATGTAGAAGAGTTCCTAAGAGCGATATGGAGAAACTTTCTAAGGCCACTGGGGCTAGAATTGTTAGTAATTTAACTGAGATGAGTAATTTTGAATTGGGTGAGGCTAGAGTTGTTGAAGAGGTTCAACATGGAGAAGATTTTATGACTTATGTTCAAGGATGTAAAAATCCCAAGGCATTAACAATATTGATCCATGGTGGAAGTGAGCATGTTATTGATGAGATTGAACGTGCTTTGAAAGATGGACTAGGTGATGTGGCTTCAGCTTTGAAATCTGGTTTAGTTGTTCCGGGAGGTGGAGCAATTGAAATTGAACTATCTAAGAGATTGAGAGATTTTGGTCAGAGTTTATCTGGCAGAGAGCAATTAGCTGTTGAACAATTTGCTAATGCACTAGAATATATCCCTACTACTCTTGCAGAGAATGCTGGTTTAGATCCTATCGATATTTTAACTGAATTGAAATCAAAACATGATGCGGGAGATAGAAATGCTGGATTAAATTTATTTACAAATAAAGTTGAAAATGTTTTAGAGGCTAGAATTATTGAACCTTACAAGATCAAAAGTCAAGCGATTAATTCTGCTTCGGAAGTTGCTACAATGATTTTGAGAATTGATGACGTTATTGCTGCTGGAAATAAGAAAAGTATGCAGTCTATGGGGCCTCCACAGATGAATATGGACTTCTAAAATGGGAAAATTGGAATGGCATTTAGCCCGAAATGGACATTTAGTTGTTGATGACGGATGTAA
>CBDUAR010000026.1:0-6515 GCA_965365175.1 uncultured archaeon | reverse complement strand
TCTGAGAAATTGTATCACCTATACTACTTTTTGTTTCCTCTTCTTCTGTTGACATTATTTGTCCTCCTTTTTCGTAACCTTTAACATGTCCATAAAAGATTTCTTCTCAAAATCAATCACTTTCATATCAGTAACATCAACAGTAACCTTCAACAATCCCATCATAGAAATAAACACTGTTCCCAAAAGGTAGTTCTTTCCGTCCTTAGTTTGCAAAGACCAAAGCATCTTCTGAACTTTATTCTTAATCTCTTTCCTAGCCATTTCATTAAAAATTAACTTCTCAACTTCATCAAAATCAAAATTATAATTCATAGAAAGCTTTGTAGGAACAGCTTGATCACGTAAATCAACAGGAACAAGAGCGCAACCATCTTCTAACTTAAAACTAAACATCTTCTTCAAATTAGGTTCATAATAATCAAAATGTTGTTTATTATCACTTCCAGTCTTATCTATAATAAAAAAAGCCGAACAAGGATAAGCAAGTTCATACTCCTCCTTAAATTTCTTAAAACTATCTGAAGCGTACAACTTCTCTAGATAAAATTGGAAATTCATGTTCTCTCTTCAATCTCTTTTTTCAGTTTAATAACGAAATCATCTACCTTAACAGATTCAATATTTTTATCCTCTCTTGCTCTAACAGCCAAAGTTCCTTCCTTCTCTTCATTATCTCCAACTGTTAACAAATAATTAACTTTATCCATAATAGCATTTCTTACTTTCTTACCCATTGACTCATCTGAATCATCAAATTCAACTCTAATTCCTTCTGCCTTCAACTTTTCAACAACTTCTTTTCCATACTTAACATTCTTATCAGTCATTGTTAATACTCTAGCCTGAATAGGAGCTAACCAAGTAGGTAAAGAGCCCTGATTTTTTTCTAACAAATAAGCCATAACTCTTTCTGTTGCACCCGAACTAGATCTATGAATTACCATCGGCCTTACATCCTTATTGTTTTTATCCTTGTAAGTAAGATCAAACTTTTCAGGAAGAGCAAAATCAATTTGAACTGTAATCAAAGTATCTTCCTTCCCATAAACATCCTTATACTGTAAATCTAACTTAGGTCCATAAAACGCAGCTTCACCTTCAGCCTCAACGTACTTGATTTTCAACTTATCTAAAATCTTCTTCATTTTCTTTTGAGAATCTTCCCAAGCCTTAGGATTATCAATATACTTTTCCTTATCTTTAGGATCCCACTTACTAAATCTGTACCAAATATCCTTAACTCCTAATTTCTCCATAACAAAATTAATCAAATCCATTACTTTTCCAAACTCTTCTTCCAACTGATCAGGCATACAGATTATATGTGCATCAGCAAGGGTAAATTGTCTAACTCTGGTTAATCCTCTTAATTCTCCTGATTGTTCATTTCTAAATAAACTAGAAATTTCTGCATACTTTTTTGGAAGCTCTTTATAACTTCTCGGCTTTCTCTTATATAATACAAATTGAAAAGGACAAGTCATAGGTCTCAAAGCAAACTTCTCTTTTCCAACATTCAAAACAAACATTCCATCCTTATAATGTTGCCAATGACCAGAAACTTTGTATAAATCACTCTTAGCCATTATTGGAGTAGAAGTATATTCATATCCTCTCTTAAGTTCTTCATCTGTAACGAATCTCTCAACTTCTCTTTTAATTGTTGCACCCTTTGGAGTTAACAAAGGTAATCCCTGTCCAACAATATCACTCACAATATAAAGATCTAAATCTCTCCCCAATTCAACATTACTCTTCAAACCATTCTTTCCTTTAGGAGCACTCATTTTCACCTTAGACATTTTCTTCAATAATTTATCATGATCAATCACTTCTTCTTCATTTCCTTCCAATACAATCTCTCTACTCAATTCAGATAATGGATGTCCCTTAACTTTTAATTCAAATTCTTTATAATAACCAAATGGAGCTCTAGCAACTTTGAAATCTTTCTTCAACTTTTTCTCTGCTTCTTCTAAAACACTAACAGCAGTCTTAGGTGAACTCAAATTACTAGAAAGATGTGCATAAGGATATA
This sequence comes from uncultured archaeon, assembly GCA_965365175.1. Lineage (GTDB taxonomy): Archaea > Nanobdellota > Nanobdellia > Pacearchaeales > GW2011-AR1 > WJLC01. The sequence continues at coordinate 4,474 of CBDUAR010000026.1, read as the reverse complement.
AAACAACATTCTTAGCATTAACTTGTGAAGCAATCTTCTTAATCTCTTCAACTAATTTCTCAACAGCTTCCTTAACATCAGCGTCTGTCTTTTCAACAGCAGTCATAATTACTAATGCTTCTTTAACTTCCTGCTCCTTCATCTCTTTTTCAGATAAATCTTCTATACTCTTCAAAGCCTTCTTCAAAGCCTTAAATTTAATATAGTCAACATGTAATGCTAATATCTTCATAAACTAATCAGAAAAAAGATTTTTTTAAACTTATCTGAGAAGATTCTATTCCACATCGAAAGCTTTAAAAGTAATTTTAACTATTGAATAGTAACAAAAATGGTAGACACACCAGTAAGCAAGCGTCCAGAATGTACTTACGCTAAATTGCTAAAAGATCCGGAAAGTACTACGGCACAAGGAATGAGAATGGCTGCAGAAAAAAAGGATCCAATTGCAATGAGATGTCTTAGCTGCGGGGGAGAAAAAATTCATTCTGTTTCTAACGGATGTGATAGATTTGATTCTTTAACAGGTGACTACAGAATAAGTTCTTGGAAAGGTCACGTTGCAGGTTTTGTATACCGATCCATGAAAGACGGAAAAAAAGAATATAGAGGACTTCAAGAATTCTGTGAAGAACGTATAAACGAATTAGAACAAACTAGAGCCGAAGTTAAAAAAATAAGAGAAGCTATATGGGCAGCATAAAATGAGAAGAGAAAGCAAATTATTAACTGCTCTTGGAACATTTATTGGGGTATCTGGATTAACTCTAGCAGGATGTTATTATGTTATGAGTAGAAATCTGAATAAAACTGAAAGAGTTGAAGAACCAACTATATCTTATGAAAAACCTGCAATAAAAACAGATTGGATTTATGAAATAATTGATAAGCACGATTCAGCGAATAGAGAATTTTATAGAGCAGTTATTAAAACTGAATCTAGCGACAATCCTAAAGCAGTGAGCAAAGTTGGAGCAAGAGGATTAATGCAATTTATGGAAGCAACATGGAAAGAAAAAGCTAGACTTCCTTTTGAAGAAGCATTTAACCCAGAAACAAATATAGAAATGGGAATAAAATATATGCACTGGATCGCAGACCAACTAGAAAAGAAAGTTCCGAATTGGGAAAGCTTACCAAAAGAAAGAAGATTAAGTCTTATTGCAGCAAGTTACAACGGTGGTGTAGGAAGATTAACAAGAAATAATTTTGATATCAGTAGAATGCCAAAAGAAACAAGAGAGTATGTAGAAAAAGTAAGAAAAGCTATGTCTAAATAAACTTATCAACCATCTTTTTAGCCTTCTCTCTTTTCTTCTGATGTCCGGCCAAGAACTTATTTATCTTATCAATTAAATATTGTTTCAATTCTCCTGTCAACAATTCACCACTTCTATAATTATCTTCTAATTTCTTAAGTTTTTCATCATCAGTTTCAAAAAACATTTTCAAATACTGGAAACTAACATCAATGTCTGGATTTCCACCTTTCTCTCTATGTTCTTCAAGAGTTGCTTGTCCTCCAGAAAAAGCATACTTCTTAATCTTAGTCTCAACTTCTTTTGGACTATCAGTTAATGCAATAAATGAATTAGGATTTGAAGAAGACATCTTTCCTCCACCAAGACCAGGAGCAAAAAGATGATATGTAGAAGCAATCGGAGAAAACTTAAAACTCTTAATTCTATTCGCCATATCTCTAGCTATTCTAATATGTGGATCTTGATCGATTCCAACAGGAATAAATGTCAAAGTTCCTTCTCCTTCAAACTCTGGTAACTGTGGATGATACATATCCGAAGCCTGTAGTAATGATGAAATCATTTTACCTGGACTTATATCTCCATAAACTCCTTTAAACTCGTTAAAAGTTGAATGTCTAGCTAAAAGATTTTGTAATCTATAATATGCATTTGATTTAGCAGCATCTTTAGAACGATCACTCTGAAAATAAATCTCACAATTTTGAGGTTTCAATCCTAAAGCAATATAATTTGTAATGTACTGATCAATTGCAATCTTTCTACTTTCTTCTAGACTTTGACCTCTAGCATTATAAGCTTCAACGTCGGCAACAGCAATATAAATCTTAGCTCCTAATTTCTGCCAAAATAAAAATTGTTGGGCAAGAATCATATGCCCCAAATGAAATTTACCTGTTGGCATCAAACCTGTCATCAAAGCAAAAGGTTTCTTGTTCTTAACAGCCATCAAAATCTTAGGAATATCTCTATGAGCGAAAATTACATTTCTTCTAAACAAAATATTTTCATTAAAAACATCTGGAAGAGCTTTCAAAGGTTCAATTCCAAACTCTTTAATCAATTTACTATAATTAATATCGCCTTCAACTTCCCAAGGATCAAATTTTCCACCTTTTTTAGCCATAAACAACTAAGGATAAACCTATTTTTAAATCTTACAGAATGTCTAAATATTTATAAATGATAATTTACTAATCCTATTAATATGAAGAGGTTAATTTTCCTACTAACATTCGCGATTTTGATGACATCATTAGTGTCAGCAGAGATACTAATTCAAGAACAACCAAGAGACCTATATAATTTAGGAGAAGTTGTTAACATTCCTGTAAAAGTATCTAGCCTACAAGGACTAACTGAATTTTTTTCTATGCAACTTATATGTAATGGAGTTGAAACAGAAATTAACAAACAATTTGTAGTATTAAACCCTGGAGAAGAAAAACAAATAAGTGCAGCAATTCCGTTATCTACTCAATATATTCCAAAATCAAGTGGAATTTGTACTGTAAAAGCAATGATTGGAGAGCAATCTATAACAACAAATGAATTTAGCATATCAAATCATATTACTATAGAAATAGAAGATCAACAAACCGAAATTTTCCCAGGAGAACAATTAGTTGTAGAGGGAATTGCTAGAAAAGAAAACGGAGAGACTGTTGAGGGTTTTGTAGAATTAAATATAGCAGAAGTAGAAGTAAGTGCAAGTGATACAGTAAAACAAGGTTATTTCTTTATTAACAAAACAATTCCAAAAGGAATTGCAGCAGGACAATATTTAACAAACTTAAAGATATATGAAAGAGATTCTAAAGGAAACATTTCAAATACTGGATTCGTAGACTACAGCGTTAGAATTAGACAAGTTCCAACAAGCTTAGAAATTGTATTTGATGATGAAGCAATTCCCGGAGAAGACCTTAAAGTTAAAGCAGTTCTACACGATCAAACTGGAGAAAAAATAGAATCTGACGCAGAGATAACAATCAAAAACGAAAACGATAAAATCCTTGCACAAGAAGATTTAGGAACAGATGAATTCTTAGCATATTACATACCCTACAATCAACCTGTAGCAGAATGGAATATTATAGCAGAATCAAATGATCTAGAAGCTGAAGAATCATTCAATATAACCGAAAAAGAATTTGCAGAAATAGACATTGTTAATAAAACAGTTATAATAATGAATAGAGGAAATGTTCCCTATAATGAAAGTGTTGTTATAAAAATAGGAAATGACACAACAGATATTCAAGCTTACATAGAAGTTGATGGTGAAGCAAAATATAGTCTAAGCGCTCCTGAAGGAAATTATTCTGTTGAAGTGAGATCTAAAGACGAAAAGTTAAGCAGAACTGTTATGTTAACTGGTAATACCATAAAAGTTAATGAAATGTCTTCAATGGGATGGGTAAGACTTTCTCTAGTATGGATGTTTATAATTGGTATCTTAGGATTTATGGTTTACATGATTCATAAAAAAGGGTACAAAAAAGCATTCATTGGATATATTCAAAAAAGAAGAGTTAAGAAATCGGAAACTGACTTAAACAAAGCAATCCAAAACGACACAATCTCTAAGAATAAAGCAGAACTATCTCTATCAATAAAAGGAGAAAAACAAGATATCAGTTTAATTTGTCTGAAACTTAAGAACCAAAAAGAAATAATCAATAATGTAATAGTTCAAGAAGAGTTAACAAGAATGACTAGATTAGCTGAAAAGGAAAAGGCAGTAGTTTACAAAAACCAAGATAGCATATTCTTCCTATTTGTTCCAATAAGAACTAGAACATTCAAGAATCAAGGAACAGCTGCAAGAGTAGCTGAAGAAATGAAGAAAATAATAGAAAGATACAACAAAACAGCTAAACAAAAAATAGACTTTGGAATATCAATGAATTACGGAACAATCGTAGCTAAAGATGAAAAGAGTTCATTAAAGTTTATGAGTATGGGAACACTTATTACTTCAGCTAAAAAATTAGCTAGACTATCTGACGGAAACATATATTTAACAAAGAGTATGAATGAAAAATTGCTAACAGAAGCTAGAACAGAAAAACATCAAAAAGAAGGAACAGAAGTTTACACAATAAAAGAAATGAGAGTTAAAGGTGAACACAATAAAAAGTTTATCAATAATTTTGTAAAAAAGTTAGAGAAAGACAATCAAAATAAATCTAAATAACTCTGAATAATTG
>CBDUAR010000025.1:0-6552 GCA_965365175.1 uncultured archaeon | reverse complement strand
GAACCCGGGTCAACTGGTTGGAAGCCAGTTATTCTACCATTAAACCATCCACGCTTATTATTTTGAGAGCTTATGGTGTTTAATAAAGTTTACGCCTGAGAAAGGATTCGAACCTTCGACTTCGTCCTTAGGAGGGACGCGCTCTATCCAGACTGAGCTACTCAGGCATGCGGAAGAAAGGATTCGAACCTTCGCAAGCACTAAGCTACGAGAGCCTTAATCTCGCCCGTTTGACCACTCCGGCACTTCCGCGTTAAAAATAAGGCGATTTTTAGATATAAAAAGCTTTATAAATACAAATATGCCTCTAAAATTGAAGACGGCCATAATAGATTGGAAACACCTGTTCTCATTCCGAACACAGAAGTTAAGCTTTCTATGTTGATGGTTTTAGTGTCCGAAAAGACGCGAATCCTTCAAGCTGTCTTTCACTACTTTTTTAAAACCTCATTTTTTATTTATAATATGAAAAAGAAAATCTCAAAAAAGGAAACTCTTGAAAAAGTGCACAAATTCTTCAAAAGTTTAGAAGATAAGGATGAAGATGATGTCAAAAAAATTAAGAGACTTGTTATGAGTAAAAACATCCCTTTAAAGAAGAATAGAAAAAAATTTTGTAAAAAATGTCTAAAACCTTACAAAGCTCCAAAAACTAGAATTAAAAATAAAATCAAAATTGTAACTTGTGAAAATTGTGGACATATCTCTAGATGGAAAGCGGAATAACTTTATTTTTACTGTCTTTGTTTGGAACATTATTGTTAGTTAGGATTACCGCACATAAATTTCACGATATGGCCACTTATGATAAGCATAATCCTAGAAAATCTCAAGCTAGAACGATTACGGGATGGTTAAGAAGAAAAACTGGCCTCGACTGGCATCATATTCATATTGGGGCAATAATGTTAATCTTAATCGTACCCTTAATAATCCTTAATGGTTTAAACACTCTTAATCTTTCCTTGTTGGCAATTGGTTTGAGTTTGGTTGCAGACCAAATAACTCCTCTAATAGATAGAAAAAGTAATTATTTTAGTAATAAAAAAATATTAACTTCAGCATTACTTCACATAATTATTGCTTTAATTGCAATTATGATTTTTTGAACTTACCAACTAATTCGATAAGGTCTGTTGAACCTAAGAATACACTTCTGCAGCAGTATCTTTCCAAACCTAATTCGTCTAAAACTTGTTTAGGATTTTTACCTTCAGATACTTGTTTTTTGAATTCTTCCCATAGGTGACCAATCGGCTTACCACATGAGAAACATCTTACTGGAATTATCATATTATTAAGGCTTAAAACAGATTTAAAAAGCTTACTATTGCTGGACGTTAGGTTTATTAACAATTTTTATCTAAAATATATATGAAAAAGAGTGTAGTGAAAAAAAGTCCTAAAAAACACAAAAAAACAGATAAGGAAGATGGTGTTATTATCAGGTTAAGGGATGTAAAAAAACATTATCATATGGGAGATCATATTGTTAGGGCGGTTGATGGGATCAATGTTAAAGTCAAATTAGGTGAGTTTGTAGCAATTATGGGTCCTTCAGGCAGTGGAAAAAGTACTGCAATGAATATGGTGGGAAGTTTAGATCTTGCTAGTTCAGGTGTAATCCTTTTAGATGATATTGACATTGAACATCTTCCTGAATCTGATTTGGCTCAGATTAGAGGTAAGAAGATAGGATTTATTTTTCAGCAATTTAATTTAATCCCTAATCTAACTGCTTTAGAAAATGTTACTCTTCCCATGGTATTCCAAGGAGTTGATTCCTATGAGAGAGAAGAAAGAGCTCAAAAACTTTTAGAAAAAGTTGGATTAAAGGACAGATCGACCCATTATCCTGGAGAACTATCTGGAGGACAGAGACAGAGAGTTGCTATTGCAAGATCTTTAGCAAATGATCCAGAGGTTATTCTTGCAGATGAACCTACAGGCAATTTAGATACAAAAACAGGCCAAATAGTTTTGGACTTTTTACAGTCTTTGAATAAGGAAGGTAAAACAATAATTATGGTTACTCATGATCCAGATATTGCTAAAAAATATGCAAAAGTTGTTTATTGGCTTAAAGATGGAAAAATCCAGCAAGTTACTAAAGGAAATAAAAAAATAAAATGAAAGATTATTTTGTTTTGGCCTTCAAAAATTTAAAGAGAAGGGGGCTGAGAAGTTGGTTAACTCTTATTGGAATATTTATTGGTATTACTGCGGTTGTAGCTTTAATCACCTTAGGAAATGGTCTAAGAACTGCAGCATTATCTCAGTTTGGAGTTGAAAGTACAGAAATTATTTCTATTCAGGCAGGAGGATTAAATTCTTTTGGACCTCCTGGAAGCTTTGCAGTAAATAAATTAACAAAAGATGATGTTGATGCCATTCAGAACTTGGGAACGATAGAGATTGCCGCAGGGAGGCATATTAGGTCTGGAAGTCTGGAATTTAATGATATAGTTATTTTTGGTTATGCCGTTTCTATACCTGAAGGAGAAAAAGGAGATTTTATTTATGAAAGTGTGGGGTTGGAAACTGAAGAAGGAAATCTTCTTGATGGAGAAGATTATGGAAAAGTTGCTTTAGGTTATAATTTCTTAGTTGATAAAGTAGGATTAGAAAAAGAAGTTACTCCGGGCAAGTCTGTTTTAATACAAGATGAGTCTTTTAGAGTTGTAGGGATTATGAAAAAGAAAGGAAGTTTCATCTTAGATAATGTTGTTTTCATGACTGAAAGAGATATGGAAGACTTGTTTGAAACTGAGGGGGAAGTAGATATAATTGCCGCAAAAGTAAAAGATAAAGATTTGATGAACAGGGCTAAAGAAGATATTGAAGAACTACTTAGAAAAAGAAGAGATGTTAAGAAAGGTGAAGAAGATTTTGAAGTTTCTACTCCTGAGGCCTCGTTGTCAAGTGTTAACAGTGTTCTTTTGGGAATTCAGATTTTTGTTGTGTTAATTGCCTTAATTTCGATAGTTATTGGTGTAATAGGTATAATAAACACTATGACTACATCTGTTTTAGAAAGAAAAAAGGAAATAGGTATTATGAAAGCTGTTGGTGCCAAAAACTCAGATATATTTTATTTATTTTTATTTGAAGCAGGACTGTTGGGATTGATTGGAGGAATTATAGGGGTTCTGTTTGGAATTGGATTGGGATTTATCGGCACTAATGCAATAAATAATTTCATTGGAAGTACTATTGGTCTACAAATAAATTATACTTTGATAGGATTTTCTCTTTTGGGAAGTTTTTTGATTGGTTCTATTGCAGGAGTTGTTCCTGCCTTAAGAGCAGCACACCTAAGTCCTGTTGATGCATTGAAGGATTAAAATGATAAATAAAGAAACAGTAATTTATTCTCTAAGAAATTTGCAACATAGAAAAGCTAGAAGTCTCCTTACTGTTTTTTCTATCCTTTTGGGTATTGCTGCCATATTTATCTTTATCAGTTTTGGGTTAGGATTGAGAGCATATGTTTCGGATTTTACTACTCAAACTTCAGCAGATAAAGTTTCTATTATGGCAAAAGGTTCTGGAGCACCTGGATTAGATTCAAGCTTTGCAATAGATGAGGATGATTTCGAAGCAATTGAAAAAGCATCCTATGTAAAAGAGGCTGCAGGAATATATGTGTCCCCCGTTGAAACCGTTCAGAACAATGAATTAAAATATACATTTTTAATTTCATATGATCCTTCAACTACATTAATATTAGAATTATTTGGGGATTTGGGAATCTATAAGGGAAGACAACTTAGGCCTGGAGATGATGGAAAAGTGGTTTTAGGATTTAATTATTTAGTTGAAGATAAAATTTTTCCACAAGCATATGATCTGAATGATAAAATAACTATAGATGGTGAAGACCTTACAGTTGTTGGTTTTTTTGAACAAGTTGGAAATCCTCAAGATGATTCTCAAATATATGTTACTAATGATTTTTTTGAAGAACTTTATCCTGAATCAGCAGAAGATGGTTATGATTGGGCCATTGCAAGAGTGGATGTTGATAATGTTGATTTGGCAATAGAAAATATTGAAAAGAATCTTAGAAAAAGTAGAGGTAATTTGGAAGAAGGAAAAGAAGATTTTTTTGTTCAATCTTATCAGGAATTGATAGAAAGTTTTGCAGGAGTTTTTGATATTGTTGTAGGATTTATTATTTTGATTGCTCTTGTTTCAGTTTTAGTTTCTGCGATCAATACTGCAAACACTATGATTACTACTGTTTTGGAAAGAACAAAAGAAATTGGAGTTATTAAATCGGTTGGAGCTAAAAATTCTGAAGTATTAGCAATATTTTTATTTGAATCTTCTACATTAGGTTTCATTGCAGGAATTGGAGGAGTATTAATTGGATGGTTGTTTTCTTCTGCCGCTGGAAGTGTTTTAGAAAGTATTGGTTATGGATTTTTAAGTCCAGCATTTCCAACAGCATTATTTGTTGGGTGTGTTTTATTTGCCACAATTACTGGAGGACTTTCAGGAATTGTTCCTGCAATAAGAGCTTCACAAATTAAGCCTGTAGATGCATTAAGATATGAGTAGAATTAGTGATGATGTTTTTTCCTCTTTCTTTCTGCATACCATCTGTAAGCGTATACTAGAACAATAAGAACTACTATATAAAACCAAATAGATCTTCCTTCTTTTTCTACATTTCTTCCATTAAATAAATTTGAATCAAACATAACTGTTTTTTCTAAAGTTCTTCTTTCATTGATTGTGTCTGTATAGGTTATTACCAAATTCATTTCCCCATCATTTGGACTTGCTTCAAAAGAAAAAGTAGTGTCATCATTTGAATCTAGGCTTCCAACAATATTCCTAGAAGATCCCTTAACTTCTATATTTTCTTGGTTTGGGATATCTACTGTTAAAGCTTCTACATCATTTTCTCCAATATTTAATATTTGAAAAGTTAGAGTTTTTGTTGAAGAGTCGTATTCTTTTACAGATAGTTCAAAATCTGTTCTTACATCGTCTATTTCTATATTAAAATCATAAGTTGCTTTTGACGTGCTTGATGAAACCTCTATACTCAATGGCTCTTCTCCCTCTAAGGCGTCCTCATCTACCTTTACTTTATATGGAGCTAACAAATAAGATTTGAAGTCTTTTACAAAAGCTCCTCCCTGGATAGAAATTTCAGGATCGTACCCTTTATCTAGCGTAAAAGGGAATTTTTCTATAAATCTTGTAGTAATTTTTCCACATTCGGGATTAGATACTCCTTTTATTTGAAACACAACTTTTACTACTTCTCCGGGCATTACTGGATAAGGATCTTGATTTATTAGAGAAGGCTCTAGCTTACATATCTCTGCACTTGTTATAGCTAAAAATTGCAAGGCAAAAACTAAAATAAAAATTCCTAGCACCGTCTTTTTCATAATTTATTCAGGAAGATCTGTTTTATAAACATTTCCAAAAAAACTTAAAAGAGAATACAAATCTTTAAAAAGAAAAATTGTTTTTGAAAAAAGTTAAAAAGAAAAAAGGGTGAAAAATGGATAAGAAATGTATTTATTGTCGTGATAGAATTCCTGAAGAAAGTGTTATAGATTTTTGTGAGAGATGTGGTAAAAATGTTTGGGGAGAAAAGATGTTTAATGCTATTGTAAAAAATATGGAAGAAGCTAGAGAAAGAGACGACCTTTGTAGCACCAATATTATATCTGAGAATGCTTAGAAGCATAAAAGATAGTTTTTTAAATAGAGTATTTCTGGATTAATTATGAGCAAGAAAAAACCAGTTAGAACTAAAGGAAAATTGCCTTTGAGCAAGTATTTTCAAGAGCTGAAAGAAGGAGATACTGTTGCTGTTGTAAGGGAAGCTTCAGTTGGAGCTAATTTCCATAAGAGAATGCAAGGAAGAACTGGAAAGGTAGAAGGTAAGAGAGGAAGTGCATATATAGTAAATATTAATGATCAAAACAAAGAGAAAAAGTATTTAATTGCTCCAATCCACTTAAAGAAAATAAAACAGATCAAAAAATGATACTAGAAAGAAAACCAATGAGCATGTCAGAAGCAGTAGAATTTGTAGATAAAGATAGTGAAACTGATATTAAGGGTTTCATAAAGAAATTTGTTACACTTAAACCAAAAGAAGCTAAGGAATTAAGAGAAAAATTAGTAGGTTTAGATTTGCTAAAAATAAAAGAAGAACATATTGCTAAAATAATTGATTTTTTACCTGAAAGTTCTGAAGGACTTAACAAAATTTTCAATGATGTTAGTTTAGATGAAGATGAAACAAAAAAGATACTTGACACAATTAAAGAATTTAAATAAAGAAAATGGAAAAAGAAGAACATGCAATAGTCTTAGATTATCTACCAAACGGGTATCCTTTGGAGAAGAAAATGATGCCAATAGCTCAGGCTATAGGAGAAACCAACCTAATCCTTTTAGAATTAGTCCCCCGAAGAGGAGAGACGCTTGAAAATGGAGAAAGAGTTTATATTGGTGAAGGTAAGAGGGACAAAGTATATTACATTCTTGGAAGATTGCATAGAGAAAAACTTACAGAAT
>CBDUAR010000024.1:0-6630 GCA_965365175.1 uncultured archaeon | reverse complement strand
CGCATTAAATGTTTATCATATGCCCTTGCTTCTTGCCAATGATGATTCTTAAAAGCCATATTAATAAATAAATTTCAAATTTATAAAGACATCTCTATTAGAGTATATAATTCTAATATGCTCTACCAACGTAAACTATATGTTTAGCTTTCTTATCACAAACAGCACATTTTCCTTTAGGTTTATCTTTCTCATCTAATCTAGTTCCTCTAACTTCCGCATTAACTTCTCTCTCAATTAAATCTGCGCAAGGAACTCCATCTTTATCTACAGAACAAAAATTACACTTAGCAACTGCACCCTCTTCAATTGCTTTTTTTATTTCCTTAAGATTTTTAGTTTCTTTTATTCTACCTTCAAATATCTTATCAGCTTTCTTAATTAAATTCTTAGTAAAATCTTTAGCAATACTCTGAACTTTCTTGATAGCATCTTTTTCAGAAACACTTTCTTTTTTATCTAGATCTCTTCTAAATATAGTTACTTTCTTTTCCTTCAAATCTTTTAACCCTAAATCAATTCTAATAGGAATTCCTTTCATCTCCCAATGATTAAACTTCTCTCCCGGTCTCTTATCACTTAAATCAATTTCAACTGAGGCAAATTCTTGTATCTTTTTCTTTAATTCTTCTGCCTTTTTTAGAAGCTTTTTATCTTCCGGGTCTATTGGAACAATCATCACCTGTGTAGGAGCAATATCCCAAGGGAATTTAAGTCCTTTATCATCTCCATGAACAATCACAACACTAGCAAATATTCTTGAAACTGCAGGACCATAACAAGTTAAATAGGCAAATTTCTCTTTTCCATCTTTATCTTTATACTTAACATCAAATGCCTTCGCAAAATTTGGAGCAATCATATGTGTTGAAGGCTGTTGCAATAATTTTCCATTAGGATTTAAAACATCTGCTGCAAAAGTTCTCGATGCTCCAGGAAATTTATCCCATGCAGGTCTTTCAAAGAAAATAAATGGTAAGGCAAATTTATCATGCAAAACTTCTTTAGTTGTTTCCATATCTTCTACAACTTGTTTGAATGCATCTTCTTCAGTTCTATGTGCACAATGAGTTTCGATCCAATGAAATTCTCTACTTCTCAAGAAAGGTCTTGTAGCTTTTGTTTCATGTCTAAAAACATTTGCTCTTTGATATGCTTTTAATGGCAAATCTTTGTAAGATCTTATCCATAATGCAAACATCTGATAAAAAGCAGTCTCGGAAGTTGGTCTCAATGCCAATCTTTCTTCAAATTTCTTATCTCCCCCTTGAGTTATCCAAAATACTTCTGGAGTAAATCCTCCTAGATGGGAACTTTCTTTCTCTAAATTACTTTCAGGTATTACTGTTGGAAAATAATAAGGTTTGTGTGACTTTCTTTGAAGAACTGTTTCTAATTCCTTATACATTTTTTCCATAGACATAACAGACCATGGCTGAAATACCAAAAATCCCTTAACGTTATATCTTAAATCTGCTAATTCCGCTTTTTGTACAATTTGGGTAAACCATTCAGAGAAATCTTCCTCTTTTTTAGCATTCATAGCTTCCTGGCTCTTCTTAGTCATATCTAGATTAGTGAGAATGCATATTTAAAATTAACCTATTCATAAAGAATAAAAACCCTTGACAACTCCTAATTTTAGACCCATAGTTCAATGGATAGAATGACAGGTTTCGGCCCTGTCGATAGGGGTTCGAATCCCCTTGGGTCTATTCTGTTTGTTCTGGAGGAGCACCTAATCTAGTCTGTCTATCTTTGTAAGTAGCCTCTCTTACTTTCTCTATCTCTTCTCTTTCCAACGCGGCAGCCTTTTGACCATACTCAACCAATTCTTGAACCCTCCTTAATCTTCCCTCTAACTCAGCAGAACTTTGAATTTCTTCTCCATGATCATCATAATGAACCGTAAAACTTTTTTCATCTCTACTCCTACAATAACCTCTCTGATCCTTTCCAATTTTACCACTAACTAATCTTTGTACCCTTCCAGAAACAATCTCATTCCACTCTCCAGGAAGTTTAGCATATTCACTTTCTCCCAAATATAATGCCGCATCGAGGCTAATTGCTGGAGTGGGATCTCTAGAATACTCGTGCCAAAAACGACTTAATTGTAAATGAATTCCTGGAAAAGAAGTCTCTCCGACAACCATCAAATCAGAACCCAAAGAAGAAGGATGGAATCCGGCATATACCTTATCTCCCATAAAAGGTCTAATAATTTCTAATTCATCTAACAAAAGTTTACAATCTTCGGCTCGCATTCCCGATTTAATAACATTAGATATATCTTCAACAGAAGTCTCTCTGGAAAGCCATTTATCATAGTCTATAAAATGGTCTTTTTTCTGACGATCATTCCACTCATCCATTTTTGAGAAAGAAGTCCAACCATTCTCAATAAGATTCTCTTGAAATTCAGAATTTCTCAACATCCAAAATCGAACAGTATCTTCCCTGGTGCCTACTTCCTTTCCATCACCTCTACTCCACCCCGTACTTTTCTCACCAGGACGAAATTCCGAAGCCAATCTAAGATATTCATCCTTAGGCATTCCTCCTTCAGGAGATACTATAAATGTTCCTTTTTCATGACCAAAGATATCTATCATCAAAGAAAAAGCAGATTGCCTTACCACCGGAAATTGAACGTCCAAAGAAGTCTTCAATATCTTAACCTCTTCTTTTTCTCCCGTTGGAGCCTTTTCAGATTCAAAATCTAATGTCATGAATTATTTCAACATCAAATCTTTATAAACAATATGTCAAAGCAACATATATTTTACTTTAACTTCTTTTCAAGAACATCTTTTGCCGTTTTGAAATCAGCTCTTTTATTACTTAGTCTCATCACCTGGCCAACTAAAAAATTCAAAGCTTTACCTTCACCAGATTTGAAATCATCAACTGCTTTTTTATTTTCTTTTATTACTTTATCAACTATTTTTTCTATCTCTTTTGTATCTGAAATTTGGACATGTTCTTTTGATTTTGGTGAAGTAGATTTTTCTTTCCAACTTCTTAAAATATCCTTAGCTTTCAATTCAGTTAATTTTCCATTTTCAATTAAATCTAATAATTCAATAAAATGTTTAGGATCTAATTCAATATCTTCCAAATCAATTTTATTATAATTCAAAACACTCAAAAGTTCTTCAGTCACCCAACGTATTGCTAATTTAGGATTTGTTTTTTCAATAATATTTTCAAATAATTCTGCAACTGCTAATTGCTTTGTTAAAATTTCTGCAGGTTTTTTATCAATCTTATATTTTTTAATTAACTTGTCTAATTTTTCTTGAGGAGTTTCAGGTAATTTGGATTTCAAATCAGAAATTCTCTTTTTTTGAATATTTATCGTAGGTAAATCCGGATCAGAAATAAATCTATAATCTTCTGCCTGTTCCTTTGTTCTCATTAACTGAGTTATATTTTTTTCAGGATCGTACCTTCTAGTTTCTTGTTCTTTAGGTTTTGATTTTTGTTGTCTTTTGATCTCTGATTCAATTGCATTTTGAATATTGGTTAAAGAATTAATATTCTTCATTTCTATTCTTTTACCTCCAGGAATTGAAACATTTACATCTGCCTTTATACCTGCATTCTTATCAATAGCTTTAATATAACTTAAAGTTGCAAGAAGTTGCTTCAACCAATCAACTACCTGTTCAGCATCCTTAAAATCGGGATCAGTTACAATTTCTATTAATGGTGACCCCGATCTATTATAGTCAATTTCGCCTGTTTTAGGGTTCCAGGCTGCAGGATCTTCTTCAATATGACATTCTGTTACACCAATTCCTAAAAACTTCCCCTTAGTCCCATTTTCAGTAGCATAAGGCCCTGACATTGTATTCTGAAACCCTTTTGGAAGATCTGGCCAAGAGTAATGTTTCCTTTGCCAAGTTAATTTTTCATTCACCTTACATCCAAGAATTAATGCTATCTGAATTGCTTTATCTATAGCTTCCTTATTGGGTAACATCGGTTTCGAACCAGGTTGACCAGTACAAATTGGACATATATTTGTGTTTGGTTTTGCATGCTTTGAACCATGCTCTGCCTTGCATGAACAGAATAATTTCTCCTTTGTACTAATATAACCATGAATTTCCAAACCTATTTTTGCCATGTATAGTAAAACATAATAGTATTTTTATAGGTTGTTGTCTAAATTTTTTTATGAGAAGAACTCTAGCAGCATTACTTTTAGGAGGAGCAGTTATATTAGGATGTTCAGAAAAACCAGAGCCAAAATTATTTTTTGATCCAATAACAGGAACTAGAATTCAAGAAACACCAATTGTGAAAGAAGAAAAACCTGTAAAAAAAGAACCTCCAAAAGAAAAAAACAAAGAAAGATATGACCCAATAATTGTCTGGGGTAAAAGATATGAAACAAGTTTCGGAGATTTTGAAATTGATGGTAAAGAATTACATGGAATTATTTTAACAGGAGAAGATGGACGATATGGTTCAGTTCCTCTTTTATTAGATGGCATATTGAGTAAAAGAAAACATGGAGTAGATGGATACCAAGTAATTGAACCTAAAGAGATAGACGATATGTATGGAATGGATTTCGGACTACCCGATAAATTAAAAAATAGCTCAAAAGAAGAAGTTTTTCAAAAACTTTTTGTAGAAAAAATAATAGGAAATAAAAATTACTCTCTAATGAGTTGGAAGGAAAAAGTCTATAATTCAGATTTAAAACGATTAGAAAGTTTAAACGTATTAATCTTTGAAAGAGGAGTTAGAACAAATTTTATGAGTAATGTAAAAAATGGGAGAGTAAGTGTTTTTTCAAACTTTTATGTTCCTGTTAAAATAAAGGATTAAGCTACAGCCTGGTCTCCAGAAGTAGTAGAAGGGAAATCCCCTCTTTGTATTCTTGTACTACAACTTCTAATTAGAGCATTAAATTCGCAATATGCAGAAACACCTGGTAACTCCTTAACTTTTTTACTAATTTCCTCGCATTCAATACTATCACAAATATTTGTATCTGCCCAAGTTCCACCACACTTGCTACAATCACTAGCTTTATCTACACTATTTATTATTTCCTTTTCTGCATCAGTTATATCTGTAAAAATATTGCCCTCGGGAGCAGCCGGCTCTGTTGAGGTTTGGATAGTAAAATCAGAAGTATCGACTTCTTCTCCTTCTACGGGACATCTATCCTCATCTGTTATAGTTGCCTTACAAGGATAACTATCACTATCAAGATAACATGCATAATAAGGAGTAACTCCTTGATCAACACACCAATATTTAGCCTTATCATAATCTAAACATTTTTCACAAGTATCAATTTGACTTCTATCTATTGGAGATTCAGAAGCTTGAAAACCTGCACTTGATGTTGGCATAGATTTTTTCTGATCAGCCGCTTTTTTAACTCCTAGATATAAGTTTACAGCAAGATTAGAATAAATTTCCCCCTTAGCATAATACAATGCCGCCTTCTGATGATTAAAGAAAACTTTATCAATTATTTGATTAATCTTAGATAATCTTTCTTCATCACTCATACTTGTTGCATGAACAGTAACCTCTGTATATACCTTTTCGATATCCCTTGCTTCTTCTTTGCTCAATGCATCGTTAACATTTGTAGATAAATCAGACAGAATATTCTCTTGAGTACCAGCAAATTCTGTAATTCCCTTCAAGCTATTAGTATCCAACCAACATTTCAAATTAGGGCTTCCGCAATTACCTACTTCCCTAAATCTAGATTTATTTGTTCCTACAAAAGAATCAGTTCCAATCCCAGGATTACTCGTAGCACAGAATCTAATAATTCCATAATTAGAAATATCTGGATTACTTAACTCTTCTACTGCAGAAGAAGGAGTTTGTAATAAACTGTAACCACTAACTGTTCCAGAAACACAAGCATTCTCTGAATTAATATTAGTTTGTGTAGCCTGTTGATCTATATACTGATCTTTAACGAAATCTAAAGCAAAAGAAGTAGAAACTTCCTTAAAATCACATTCCTCCTGACCATTAACGTTAACACATAATTTCTTATAACCCGTAGGAGCAGTAAAGTCTTCAGATTCAATTACAGTATCTCCTGGAGCAACTGTTCCCTGAGCAACTAATCTTGTTCCAGAAGCATCTCTAAAATAACTGCTATCTCCTTCTCCAGTCAAATAAACTCTATATGAAGCAGGGCCACTCTCCCCAGCATAAATTCTATAAAACACTTTGTAATGAGATGTAGGAGGGTTTGTAACCGTACTAAAAGGAATAACTGTCAATCTACCAGTAAATTGAGGAGGAGATGCAGGCTCACCTAATAAACTCAAATCTCCAAAATCAGGAATGATTCCAGAAGCAAAATTTCCACAAATACTTTCTTGTACCTGTTCTGTAGCTCTTGCCTTGAATGCATTAACTGCATTAGAGGCATAATTTTGAACAAAATAATCCATTGATCCTTTCGCAGTATCCCATGAATTAGCAACATTAAGATAATTTCCTCCTCCCTTAACCTGAGACTCCCCGACAAGAACTGAAACTATCTTAGGCAATCCAAGTTCGACAAGAGGTTTAGCCTGCTTCCAAAAGAAATCACATCAACTTTGTTACCATACAAAATGCCTGGACCTT
>CBDUAR010000023.1:0-6730 GCA_965365175.1 uncultured archaeon | reverse complement strand
TCTTTAATCAAATCATAAACCTTCTTAACTGCATCCTTTCCATTTCCTAAATAAATTAAAGCTCCATTAATCTTATTAGCAAGTTTCCCACATTTAGACTCCCTAACATTATCTAATGTAACTTCAGGGTAAAATGATTGAATAAATTGAAGATTATCTGGATTTTTATAAGAAACTTCTGAAACTAAAGTTGCACAAACAAGTTCATCCCAATTTCTCTCAAGTAAATTTTTAACAAAATTATAGATCACAAAAGTACAACAATCTGCTGTTTCAGTTTTTATCACATTTTTAGGATTCTTCAAATTTTCATTAATTGGATGATGATCAATTAAAAAAACATCAAAATATTCTTTTAGTTTCTTAAATCCCTCAAAATCGGTTGCATCTGCAGAAATATCTGTAATAAATAATTTAGTAATTCCTTTTTCCTTCATCTTAGAAAGAGGGTCTTGAAACATTCCTTTTTTATATTTAACAAAATCAAAAAAATCTACTTTTTTATTTTTAGTGCTCATTAAATCCTCAAGAAGCAAAGAAGACATAATGCCATCCAAATCATTATGAGTTAAAATTCCAACTTTATCTTCTGGACTAATAGAATCAATAAATTCAAAAAATTCTTCCTTATTTCCAATTAATAATTTCATTCTTTATCCAAAATTTTAGCCTCAACACCATACTCTGAACATAATTGAACAAACTCTTTCGCATCATCATCATTTCCAACTATGCTTCCATAGTGCATTGGAATTGCTAATTTAGGTTTAATCAATTTAGCGGCCTCTGCAGCTTCTTCAGGACCCATAGTAAATCTTCCTCCAATAGGCAATAAAGCCACAAAATTTTCTTGATGCCCTGTAAGTTTTTGCATTTCATCTATTTTATCTGTATCTCCTGCATGATAAATAACTAAATCCTTCATTTTAATCAAATAACCAACAAAATTTCCTTCCTTAAGATGAAATGGCTTATCAATATTATAGGCAGGGATAGTTGAAATCTTTATAGTTCCCAAATCAATTTGACAATTTGGTTCAACAAGTTCAATTTTAACCGGAAAATCAAAACGATTAACCTTACTCTGACAATCAGCAGTACAAATTATCTTAGTTCCTTCCTGAACAATTTTATTCAAATCTTCCAAACTACAATGATCATAATGACTATGAGTCATAAGAATAACATTTGCCTTCTCGGCACCATCTTTTATGTTATATGGATCAATATAAATTACTAGAGAATTCTTAATTTTAAAACCCGCATTTCCTAGCCAAGTCAGTTCAATATCTCCAATTTTCATTAAATTGTTAGCCAGACGCCATTTTTAAAGATTTAGTGCTACTACAGCTTCTCGACACTTCTAGCAATTTGCAACAATTTTTGTTCTTGAAATTTATCACAAATAATTTGCATCCCAACAGGAATACTATTTACATTGCCAACAGGAATTGAAATAGCACAATTACCTGCTAAACTAGAAGGAGTAGTTAAGGCATCCGAAGCATAAACTTCTTCAACAGAAATTTTATCCCCAATCTTCCAAGGTAAAAAAGGAACAACTGGAGAAATAATGCAATCAACACCTTTGAAAATATTTTCAAACTCATCACTAATTAACTTTTTAGCTCTCAAGGCCAAATTATAATATCTTCCAGAATGTTCTGCTTTAGTTATTTCATTTCCTCCCAAAACTCTTCTCAAATATTCGGGACCCGCAGCCTCTTCAACCTTCTTTCCAAATCTTCTTCCATCCAATTTTCTAGAAGCAGAAAAAGCTTCAACATAAATTATGGGATAATAAGTTTCAACAGCCAAATCCAAATGTTTAAGTTTTACTTTTTTAAACTTCCAACCATATTTTTCAATAATTTCTTTTGTTTTAGAATCGAGAATATCTTTTATGTTAGGATCAACCTTCAAATCTTCTAAATCTAATACCCCCACAGTTAAATCCTTGGGAATTTCCTTAACTTTTGACAAATCAAATTTACTTCCAACAGAAATTGAATCTTTTGAATCCCTTCCTTGAATAACACTAAATAATAACGCCACATCATCAACTGTCTTTCCAAAAGGACCAATAGTATCTGTACTCATTGCTAAATCGATTAAACCATACCTAGAAACAGCCCCATAACTTGGTTTCAATCCAACAACTCCACAATGAGAAGCAGGATTTCGAATACTTCCTCCAGTATCTGAACCTAAAGACATATCGCACAAGTTTCCTGCAACGGAAGCAGCAGAACCAGAACAAGAACCTCCCGGAATATAACCTGGAGCGGCAGGATTTTTAGTTGGTCCAAAAGCAGAAGTTTCTCCAGAAGAACCAGAAGCAAATTCATCACAATTTGCCATTCCAATAATTATTCCTCCTTCATTTTTAATCTTCTCAACAACAGTAGCATCATAAGGAGCCTTGTAATTTTCCAAAACTTTTGAAGCACAAGAAGCATTCAATCCCTTAACGCAAATATTTGCTTTAATAGAAATTTTCTTTCCAGCAAGTTTTCCTTTTCCACCTTTTTGATCAGGATTTACTTGTAAAATAGCATTAAATTTATCTTCTACCATTTTTTCTTCTCCGCGATTATAAAATCCTTATTTTTATTGGGAGCATTCTTAAACATAATATCCCTATCAATTTCAGGTATCTTTTCTTTGCCTTCTTCTCTCTCATCAAGAGGCCTTTCAATAAACGATTCCTTCACTTTTCCAACCTTGGCTAATTTTTTAGAAAAAGAATCCATAATACTTTTAGCCTGCTTTCTGATATCTTCCTTCTCTTTTTCAGACACTTCATGCCATAAAAAATCCATAAATTAACAAAGAAATAGTTGTTTTTAAATATTGATAAAAAATAAAAAATAAATTAGTTAGATGACTTATTCTTCGTCATCCATCTCTAACATATCGTCGTCTTCATCGTCGTCTTCATCCATTTCTTCTTCGATCATGTCTTCTTCCATTTGTTTTCAACCTCCAAATTTAGAATATATCTATGAAACATTTTCATTTTTAAAGATTTCTATACCCTAAAGGATGAAAACTTTTAGACAGTTAAATATTTAAAAGAAAATAATCACCAGCTACACCAACATTATGTACTTCTGTCTTTCCAACTTTCTTTTTTCCCTTAGCCTCATGAATGTGTCCACAAAAAACATATCTAGGATGTTTAGACCTAACATAATCCAAAATAACTTTACTTCCTGCCCTTTTATTTTGCCAGTGTTTAGGAGCTCCGGGAAAATTAACTCTATCAAGAACTCCAAAAGGGGGTTGATGACAAACCAAAATATCTGTCTTACCCAACTTTCTTAATATTCTTTTAGCTTTAGCAGTTTCTTTCTTAACTTCTTTTATACGATCTTTATCCCAATCCGCTTTAAACTCCTTTCCCCAAGAAGTATCGATAAAATAATTCAATCCCAAAATTTTAATTCCCTTAAACTTAACCAATTTATCATTAATAATCCGAACATTTTTTATCTTCTTCAAACTTTTTTCCAATAAAGGTAATTTCAATCCAATTTCTTTTGCTTTCTTTTTAACATCTTTATCTAAACTTTCAACATTTCCAAATATAGTATAAACCGGAGCAAACTTAGACAAATATTTCATCAATTTAATTGTAGAGTCATGAGCTTCAACATATGCTTTCTTCTCTTGTTTAGGAGTATACTCTTTTTCAGGTAATCCTTTTTTAACTCGATTAATATTTTCAAAGGCCATTTTTCTTGCTAAATCTGCCTTTCCAAGATCTCCAGTACATAAAATTAAATCAACATCTTTGATAGGAATATCTTCAACCTTCTTAGAACCGTGCGGATCACCAATAACTAGAATCTTCATTTCTTTTTCTTAGGTAAATCAAGTTTAATATGAACATCCTTCAATTGTTTAGCATCTAATTCAGAAGGAGCATCCAACATTACATCTCTAGCTTCCTTATTCTTAGGAAAAGCAATAACCTCTCTTATAGAACTCTCGCCAGCTAAAATTTGAACTAATCTATCTAACCCAAAAGCAAGACCTCCATGAGGAGGAGCACCATAACTTAAAGCATTTAACAAAAATCCAAATTTATCTTGAGCTTCCTTCTTAGAAATTTTCAAAGCATCGAATACTTTTTGTTGAATTTCAGGATTATGAATTCTAATACTTCCGCCACCAATCTCAGAACCATTTAAAACCATATCATAAGCTAATGACTTTGCAGTTCCTGGATCTTTTTCAAAACTCTTCATTTCAGGCATTGTAAAAGGATGATGAGTAGATTTGTATCTCTTCTCTTCTTCATTATATTCAAATAATGGAAAGTCCACAACCCAACAGAAAGCATACTCCTCTCCAGTTTCTTTCCTTAAATCAGGTCTATCAACACCATACTTCTTTATAGATTCATCATAAGTAATTCTCTTAAAAGGTGTTTTAATATTAACATTCAAAACTTCTTTGAAAACATGTTTAACCATATTCTCCATCATAGTCATTATATCCTCCTGCTCAATAAAACTCATCTCAACATCAATTTGGGTAAACTCTGGTTGTCTATCTGCCCTTAAATCTTCGTCCCTAAAACATCTAGGAATCTGAATATATCTATCAAATCCTCCAACTTGAGAAAGTTGCTTGAATAATTGTGGACTTTGGGGTAAAGCATAAAACTTTCCAGGAAAATTTCTTGAAGGAACAACATAATCTCTAGCACCTTCAGGAGTTGACTTAGCTAAAATAGGTGTTTCAATCTCAACAAACTCATTATCATGGAAAAAATCCCTAACAGCCTTCAAAGTTTTACTTCTTAAAATTATGTTCTTCTGCATTCTTTTACTTCTCAAATCCAAAAACCTATATTTTAATCTAATATCTTCGTTTGTTTCCTCATCGTCTAATCTGAAAGGCAACATCCCACATTTATTGTAAACTTCTAATTTATCTATAGATAATTCAACCTTGCCTGTAGCCATATCCTTATTCTCAGTTCCCTTTGGTCTTGCCTTAACTTCTCCTTCAATACCAATACAAGCCTCCATTGTTAATTTCTTAGCTTCATCAAATCCTTCTTTTTTCTTAGAAATAACTGTCTGGATTTTACCATATCTATCTCTCAAATCAATAAACACAACATTTCCATGCTCACGAATAGTATCTGCCCATCCTGTAAGCTTAACCTTCTTTCCAACTAATTTCTCATTAACCTCTCCGACCTTATGTGTTCTTAACATATTAGAGACTATCAAATAGAGTTTTTAAGACTTTTTCTTCTTCCCCTTAGAAATAATATCTTTCTCAATTTCTGTCTTGATTTCCTCATCTTTCTGAACTTCTCTTTTAATCTCAGATACCTTACCCGAGAGATGTTCTTTAAATAATTCCCTACCCAAAACTCCTAAAAAATAAAAAGCCATAGCTATACCAAAAAAAGAAAATAAAATAGTAAAAATCTTTCCTGCATCAGTTATTGGAACAATATCCCCATAACCTACAGTTGTTACAGTCATTGCAGTAAAATATAATGCATCCAAAAATCTCCATCCTTCCAAAGAAACATAGACAAATGATCCTAAGATAATCGCTATTAAAAAAATTGATATTGATATTACTAAGTGACCTCTAATTTTCATAAATAAATAAAGAAAAAGGCATTTAAAAACTTAAACATATTTTTGAATTATTTGCATTGCTTCACTGCCTGAAACCTTACCTTTGAACTCTTTCATAACCATCCCCATATACGCATTTGGATTTAATCCAGGATTATCTTTAATCATCTTCATAATACTATGTTCAACGTCTTTCAGATCAATCTTTTCTACTTTAATAGCATCCTTAGGTTCAGCACCCTTCATAATATTTTCAAGAACTTGTCGAATATCTCCTTCAGAAATTTTCTTCTTTCTAAAAGATTCTAAAACAAATCCTAAAACCTCTTCAGTCAATATTTCAACATCTAAATCTTCCTTCTTAGCAATTTCTCTAGGATACATCAAAAGAACCTTAGCAACCAACTGAGGTTTATCAATAATCTTCATTAATTCCTTGAACTCTTCAAGTTTATTCATCTTGAACAACAATCTAATCATATCTTCATTCAATCCTTCCTTTCTTAACTCAACTTCTTCTTCACTTCTTAATTTAGGAAGAGTTCTCTTAGCCTCATCAATTAATTTTTTATGGATTTTCAAAATAGGTAGATCCGTTTCTGGGTACATTCTAGCTCCTCCGGGCATAGGTCTTAAAAATTCTGTACTCCCATCAGGCAAAGCATTTCTAACTTCGGGTTTAACTTTCTCAGATTGCTGCCTCTTAATCTCATTCTCAATAACTTTCAAAAATATTTTCATATCCTGCATACCTTTAATCTCTACCCGATTTCCATTATTGATTGACATGTTAACATCTTGTCTTATAGTTCCAATTCCTCTTCTAACCTTAACACTTCTTAAAATATCTCCAATGTGCAATGCAACTTCTTTTGCCTGTTCAGGAGTTTTAATATCTGGAGCAGTTGCAATCTCAACCAGGGGAATCCCCAATCGATCTAACTTGTAAACAACTTTATTCTCATCACTAGAAACAGGTCTTGCAGCATCTTCTTCTAAAAACACTGCATCAATTCCCACTTTACCTTGTTCTGTTTCAACATAACCATCTCTTGCAATCATAACAGTTCTCTGAAAACCGGAAGTATTACTTCCATCAATAACGGTCTTTCTCATGA
>CBDUAR010000022.1:0-6926 GCA_965365175.1 uncultured archaeon | reverse complement strand
TCTTGAAAAAAATGAAGGCATTGCAGAATTTTCATCCTGAGCAGAAACAAAAGAAACTAATTGTAATAAAAGTAGAGCAGATATAACTAAAGAAAAAAATATCTTAACTGAACTTTTTTTGGTTATCATCTCTTTTTTTAAAAACCTCAACGAACTAGTCAAGTTTTTTTTACTTTATAAAGGTTTGGCAATTAGAGAATATATAATAAATTTAGAAAAATTAATCTTTACCGTCGACAAAAAACAAAAAAAACGTAATCAGTTACAAATCACTTTCATTTTAAAAAAATAAAATTATAAAATTTTAGTAACTAGTTTCAAAAATAATTTAAAAAATAACAATAATTTTTATTCAAAAAACACTTGAGCATCGGCAACAATAGCCCTATCTTTTAAAATTAAAGGATTAATGTCTAATGAATCTAAATTAGAATACTTCTCAGATAATTTGCACAACCTATCAATAACTTTCTGAACTCTTTTATCCTTACTCAACTCCATAACTCCATCAGTACAAACTCTAAAATCAACTTTTCTTTTAACTTCGACTTTACTTCCTCCTTCACCAAACATAACAACATGTCCAAAATCATTTGTTTTCTTCAAACCAATAATATATTCCTTGCCAGAAATTTGCTTCTGCATCAAAACACCTTCAAAATTTTTAATCTTCTTCAATTCTTTAAAAGCCTTCAAAGCTTTATCAACTGAATTTATATTCATCCTAATTCCATTAACTTTAGTCTTATGAACAATCTTTTTAGAAGAAATCTTCAAAACAACAGGACAGTTAAAACTCTTGAATGCTTTTTCAATCTGAGATTCTTTTGTAATAAAAATAGTTTTAGTTATATCAAAACCTTCTTTTTCCAGAAACTTTTCGGCACCTCTCTCTGTCAACACTCTCATAAAATTAAATAAAAACCTATTTATATATACCTTTCTAATCAATATGATGGGTGATTTAAACAATTTCTTTAATCCGAAAACAATCGCAGTTATTGGAGCATCAGATAATCCTGAAAAAGTTGGAAATATCCTAATAAGAAAACTTTCAAATTACAAAGGAAAAGTTATTCCCATAAATCCAAAGAAACAATATCCTTCTGTACTAAAATATCCCAAACAAGTAGATCTAGCAATAATAGCGATTCCAAACAAACTTGTAAACAAAGCCCTAACCGAATGCGGAAAAAAGAAAATAAGAAATGTAATTATAATTTCAGCAGGATTCTCAGAAGTAAAAAACTTCAAACTAGAAAATCAAATAATATCTACTGCAAAAAAATACAAAATAAAAATTCTAGGACCAAATTGTTTTGGTGTAGCAAACCCTTATGTAAATTTAGATACAACTTTCTCAAATACTTCCCCCAAGAAAGGAAATACTGCATTCATTAGTCAAAGCGGAGCATTATTCAGTTACATTTCAGATATACCTAAAATTGGATTCTCTGGATTTGTTAGTTTGGGTAATCAGGCCATGCTAAGTTTTTCAGATTTTATTGAATATTTTAACAAAGATAAGAATACAAAAAAAATAGTTCTATACATTGAAAAATTAAAAGAAGGAAAGAGATTCATTCAAGCCTGTAGAAAAAGTAAAAAACAAATCATTGTGGTAAAGGCAGGTCAAACAAAAAGGGGTTCTGAAGCAACAGTAAGTCACACTGGAAGCTTGGCAACAGAATTTGAAATCTACAAAGGAGCGTTCAAACAAGCAAAAGTAAAAATAGTAGATTCTTTAGCAGAAGCATTCAATCTAAAGAGACAAAATATCAAAATAAACAAGAAAAAAGTAAAAATAATTACAAACGCCGGAGGAGCCGCTGCACTGTTAACAGATCAATTAGAAAAAAGAGGAATCAAAACACAATCAAAAGACCTTCTAGGAACTGCTCTAGCCAAAGACTACAAAACCAAAGGAGATATTTACATATTAACTCCTCAAAGTATGTCAGAACCTGTTAAAACAGCAGAAATCATACCTAAAAATTCAATTGCATGTTTCTTAGGAGAAACTTCAACAAAAAGAGCGATCAAAATATTAAAAAAGAGAAAAATCCAATATTATACTAGGTGTTGTTAAATGGTAATAAAAGAATCTGCAAAAAAATTCAATCGTAAATTGAAAGAGTCTCTAAACACTGCCTTAGTTGCAGCTTTCAGTTTTTTAATCGCATTGACTTGGAGAGATGTAATTGTTGAATCACTAACTAGAATAACCTCGATATCCCCTCTAGAAGGAAAATTATTCAGTGCTCTAATAATAACTGTAGCAGGAGTAGTCGGAATTCTTATTGTTACTTCATTATTCCATGAAGAATAAAATGAAAAACGTAAAAAAAGTTATAAACACTCTTAAAAGGAAATATCCTTCTAGAAGCAAAACTACCTTAAACCGGATGCGATCTAATCCAGAAGCATTCAAAATATTAATTTCTTGTTTACTAAGCTTAAGGGCAAGAGATGAAAATACTGAAAAAGTTTCTAAAGAATTATTCAAAGTAGCAGATACTCCAGAAAAAATAGTAAAACTTCCACTAAAAAAATTAGAAAAATTAATCTTTTCATCAGGACATTATCATAAAAAAGCTATAGCTCTAAAACACGTATCAAAAGAAATACTAAAAAGATTCAAAGGCAAAGTTCCAAAAACAAGAGAAGAATTAATATCAATAAAACATATCGGTCCAAAAACAGCAAACATAGTTCTAGCCTTTGCATTTAACAAAAATGTTATTCCCGTAGATACTCACTGCCACAGAATTCCAAATAGGATTGGATGGATTCAAACAAAAACTGCTGAAAAATCAGAAGTAGAATTAAACAAAATAATTCCAGAAAACTTGAAAGGAGACTTTAATGCTATTTTTGTGCAATTCGGAAGGGATATCTGCCAACCCATCTCTCCGAAGTGTTCTATATGTCCAATATCCAAGGAATGTAAGAAAATTAATGTAAAAAGAAGCCGATAGTAAGCTTTAAAAATCAATTTCTCTAAAAGTTAATATGAAGAGATCAAGTAGACGTTGGAAAAAGAAAAGACAAATGCGTTGGAAGTGGCAACGTAAGAGACTTAGAAAGGAAAAACATAAGAGAAAACTAAGAAGAAAATAGTTCTATGAGTAATTAATACACTCTATTCCCACAATATTTATAAGCAATTTTACTGATATTTTAGTATGTTAAGCAAAATATGGACTGAAAAATACAGGCCATCTAACTATCTTGAGGTGGTTGGCCAGGATAATATTCTAAAGAGAGTTGAATCTTTAACTAAAGCTATGAATATACCTCACTTGCTATTCGCAGGACCAGCAGGAACAGGTAAATCTACTCTAGCTTTAATCATAGTTAAGGAATTATTTGGTAATGATTGGAAAGAAAATTATTTAGAATTAAACGCTTCTGATGAAAGAGGTATTAACATTGTAAGAGAAAAAGTAAAAAACTTTGCCAGAACAAAATCTCTAGGTAAAATTCCTTTCAAAATAATCTTTCTAGATGAAGCAGATGCTCTAACTCCTGAAGCTCAACAAGCTTTAAGAAGAACTATGGAAAACTATTCTGCTACTTGTAGATTTATTCTATCATGTAATTATTCAAGTAAAATTATTGATCCAATCCAATCACGTTGTGCTATTTTCAGATTCAAATTATTAGAGAAAAAAGCTATTGAAAGAGTTCTAAATACTATTGCCCAAAAAGAAAATCTAACAATAAGTCCTGAAGCTCTAGAAATTCTTTATGAAGGAAGCGAAGGAGATTGTAGACGAAGTATAAACCTTTTACAATCAAGTGCATCAATTTCACCGTCGATAACTGCAGAATTAGTTTCTACTATGATCTCAAATGCTAAACCAAAAGATATCAAAGTTGTTCTAGATTATGCATTAGCAGGAGATTTTCAAAGATCAAGAGAAAAATTATTAGATGTTATGCTTAAAGAATCAATTTCTGGACAAGATGTTATAAAAGCCGTTCAAAAAGAAATCTGGAATCTACCTATAGAACCAGATATAAAGGTAAAGTTAACAGAAAAAACGGGTGAAGCGGAATTTAGAATTGTTGAAGGTTCTGATCCATTTATACAACTACAAGCTCTTTTAGCAAGCTTTGTATTAGCTGGATTAGGCGGAAATTAATATGTTAGAAATAGAAGTGAGAAGTTTTATTTCAAAAGAAAAATATGACGAATTATTAGAATTCTTTGGCAGAAATGCTGTAATTGAAAAAGAAGATATCCAAGAAACACACTATTTTGATTGTGAACAAGATCTCAGAATTCAAAAAAACAACTTTGGATCAAAAATTTGGATGAAAAAAGGTCAAATTCACGACGATATAAGAGAAGAAATTGAAATAAGAGGAAAAGATGAAGATTTTGAAAATATGAAAAAACTTTTTGAAAGCTTAGGTCACAAAACACAAATAATTTGGTTAAGAGATAGAAAACAATTCAAATGGAAGGGAATCAAGGTATGTCTAGACTACACAAAAGGTTATGGACACATTATTGAATTAGAAAAAATAGGAACAGAAGAAGATAAAGAAGAAATACTAAATGAATTAAAACAAAAATTAAAAGAATTAACAGTAGAACTAACTCCAAAAGAGGAATTTGAAAAGCAATATGATTATTACAAAGAAAATTGGAGAGAATTAATAGAAAATGCCCTGGGTTGAAAAGTATCGTCCACAAACATTCAGGGATATCAAAGGTCAAGACATAGCTCTAGCTAAAATAAAGAAATATGTAGAAGATTTTAATTTAGGAAAATTAATGCACAAAGCAAAAAAGGCACTAGTTCTTCATGGAGCTCCTGGAACGGGTAAAACAACAATAGCCCACGTAATTGCAAAAGAAACAAACTCAGAAATATTCGAATTAAATGCTTCTGATCTAAGAAATAAAAATAAATTAAAAGAAATATTAAGACCTGCAATACAACAACAATCTCTAACTAAGAAAAATAAAGTAATTCTAGTTGACGAAGCTGACGGAGTTTCAACAGTAGATAGAGGAGGGTTACTAGAATTAATCGGCCTAATAAGTATTGCAACTTATCCGGTAGTAATAACTGCAAATGATATCTGGAATAAAAAATTAAGTGCTCTAAGACAAAAATCAGAACTGGTTCAATTAAAAGAGATAGACTACAAAACAATAGAGCAGGTTTTATTGAGTATCTTAGATAAAGAAAAGCTCTTTGTTAACAAGAATATAGTAACAAGTATAGCAGTAAGAGCAAAAGGAGACATCAGGGCAGCCATAAACGATCTACAAAGTATCTCTAGACTTCAAGACCCCTCAATAATAGAATTTCATGAAAGAAATAAAGAAGTGGACATATTCAATGCCCTAAAGAAAGTATTCAAAGCAAAACCAGATAAAGATACTCTAAATGTTTTTGATTCTGTAAATATGCCTATTGATGAGATAATCCTCTGGATGGAAGAGAATATCCCTGCAGAATACAAAGGTTACGAATTAGCTAGAGCATACGATCTATTAAGTAAAGTAGATGTATTCAAAGGAAGAATTTACAAACAACAATACTGGAGATTTTTAGTCTATGAAAATATACTTCTTAGTTATGGAATTTCTTCTGTCAAAAAGAATCCAAAAACAGATTTCACAAGTTACAAAAAGCCCACCAGAATACTCAAAATTTGGATGAATAACCAACGTACAGCGAAGAAAAAGTCAATTGCAACTAAATATGCAGAATATGTACACGTTGGTCAGAAACGAGCTATGAGGGAATTTCCAATAATAAAACAAATTCTAAAATCAGACCAAGATATACAGAATGAACTTAAATTAGACGAAGAAGAGCTAGCTTATTTATATAAATAAAAAAATTCTAAAAATAATTAACACTTAGTTGGATTCTTACTACACCACCAGTCTGGCTTACCATTGTTTGATACAGATTCTGTTTCAGTGTCTTCACTATCAACTATTCCATCATTATCGTTATCTGGATCGAATATGTCAGGTGTTCCTGCATTATCGGTATCAGTTAATAATGGTTTTGATTCTCCTGCTATTGCAACAACTCCATCTGCAATACACTCAGTTGCCCAACTATCACAATTAGGATCAGCTAAACATTCCAACAGATTTAACCAAACATTCCATGTTCCTGGAGATAGACCAAACTTAGATTCTCCCTTATTTGCCCCAGGTTTACAAAGTAATATTTGATCCATACTACATCCGAAAGTCAAAGATAAATCTATATTCTCGTCGTCATAATGATTAGGTTTCCTACCTCCTGAAGCAATTGACATCTGAGAAGTTGAAACATCAGTTCCAGGACACTTATCTAATGGATTTAAAACGCCATCTCCGTCATCGTCATCATCTCCTCCAGAACAAACATCTTCTTCATCAATTGATCCATCACAATCATCATCAATATTATTACAAACTTCTATTCCAGGTATTCCAGGAGTACATGAATCATACTCAGTTCCCTCTACACATGATTGTGTTCCAGTTGATGCACAAGCTCCTACACCACATGTTGAAGGTGTTGGAATATAATTATTATCCTCTGTTCCATCACAATTATCATCCAATCCGTCACAATTAGAGTCATCACCTGTTGCTGATCCAGAAGTACATGAATCATATTCAACTCCGCCAATACAAGATTTTTCTCCAGTTGATCCACAAACTCCCACTCCACAGGTTGTAAATATAGATGTATAATCCTCATCAACACTTCCATCACAATCATTATCTAATCCATCGCAAGTAGCATCGTTTGCTGCAGGTGTTCCGATTACACATGAATCTTGTTCAACTCCATCTACACAAGAAGTTGCTCCTTCTGAACTACATGATCCTACACCACATGTTGTAAATATAGATGTATAATCCTCATCAACACTTCCATCACAATCATTATCTA
>CBDUAR010000021.1:0-7035 GCA_965365175.1 uncultured archaeon | reverse complement strand
TTCAAACTTTTTTACTGTTGCAAACTGAGTACCAATTGTTATTGTGAATGGCTCACCGCTTTCTTCTTCTCCTGCAGGAAGTTCTTTCCAATGTGTTCCACCATATGCCATACCATTATCAAATTTCCAATAACGTACAAAACTATATATGTCTTCTTCATCCAAAAATCTAGCCAAATCTTCTCCATCTACAACTTTCACTTCTGCACCTTTTTTATTAGGATCTTGATGGTGAGGTCCAAAATGTTGATGACCTTCCCTATCAACAATTATAAGTCCTTTTTCATCATAACCTTGCAATAAAATTCCTACTTCCTTATTCATGAATTTTCTTTCATGAAAACTAAAATATTTCTCACCATAAACTTTTTTTCCATCTCTAGTATAAAGTTGACCTTTGCTATCCTCTCCTTCGCCATCTCTAGCAAAACCAAATAATTCGCTTCCTACCATAAACTCTTCTAATTTAGCGCATAACCCCCCATACAATTTTTTTCCCTTCTCAGAAATATATCCTTCTTGACCATCTTTTTTCACATACAAACAAATCTCTTTTCCAAATTTTTTCAGACTAACTTCGCCTTCTTGCATCCCACTTTTTCCACCAAATAAAGAGCCATCAGGTCTCATAATTCCCTGTCTACTTCCTTCCTTTACTAATAAAAGATCTCCCACCTTCTTTACTATATCTGATTCTGTAGGGGTATATCTTCCTATTTCATCATATCTCTTTCCAGCAAGTAAATTCCCATCAATATCAAACATTCCTTCCTTATCGACCATTTCTTCTAATTCATTTACTTCGTCTTTTGCTCTTACATAATGCCTACCCTCAATAAACTCAGTTTTTTCATAAACAAAACTATGTAATCCTCCAAACGCTTCGTCTCCTCCCTCTCTTCGAAAACCAAATTTATTATCTGCAGATAAATACTTTTTTACCATCTGTGATTCTTCACCTGGATTCGCCACAACATCTAGAATATCCATAACCAACTTACATGGTTCTTCTCCAAACAAAGGCTTAGCATTAGAATCCGATCCATTATAAGCAACAAGTCTCCAGTTAATGCCTCTCTCCACTGATTTTCTCATAGCTTCACTAGATAAAAGGGATCTACTATACATCTCGCTACCTGCACTTCGTTTAGCCATATTTTCCCTATCTTCCAAATCTTTTTAAGAATTATTGTGATGCTCTTGCAGGGCGTTTAATCCCTATCTCTTACAAAAATAAACTCCAACCAATCCAAGCCCAATTAGTCCAATACCTAATAAACTTTTAATAGAACTTGATAAATTAGCTATTGCATTTCCTGTTATGTTTGGAGACAGAAGAAATAGTCCAGCTATTATCGTTGTAATTGCAGTTATAGATGATAGTTCTCTAATGCCTCTAATCCTCTTTTCAACTTTTTCGGGATTTCCTCTTACATAAGCTTTTTCAAGTGCTTCTTTGGCTTTTCCTTTATGTCCTCCAAGAGCATATACATTCTCCGCTGCAAGATAATCTCCTCTTTCTTCTAAAACCCTTCCCCAGTCTCTATAAACATCACTTCTATCCTTTTCAGGGATACTAAGAGCTTTTCGGTTAATTTCATGCATTACGGTGGATCTCATTGAAGGATCATCATTCTCCAATAATGCTTCTCTAATATTTTCCTTGGTTAAATGAAGTCTTTCCCTTACACTTTTTGGAGCCTCTTTTTTTGCCATAAATTATATTACTTTCTTATATTTTTAAAACCATCGACTCTCTTGCAGGGCGTTTAACCTAACATCTAGATAATTCTTAAGAAGTAAGAGAGTCAAACTTTTTCAAGACGCCCACACCGCACAGTGCACCATTTTGGCACATTTAAGGGATGTTTTGTGTGATTATTTTATTATAAATTATTGAGGGTGTTTTTATTTAAATAATTTATGGATTGATTATGACAAGAATCAATTAATACTTATATCAGACATAAATTCAGATGTAACTTTTAAAGTTTCTGAAGCAACTTTCTTAAGATGATATGAGATGGATTTTCTATTCCCTATTGCAACATAAGTTACCTTTTTCTTAAATTTTTTGACAGCAGATTCTACTGCACTTGAAAAATCTCCATCATTAGATACTAAATATGCTTTATCATATTCATTTGCTTGAGCATCTAAAGCAACATCTAATGCTAAGTTTACATCTGTTGCTTTTTCTATATAATATGTTTCTCCATCTCTCTTTCTTTTTTCTAATCTTCCAAAAATTATATTCAATTTGTCTATTTTCCTTAATTTCTCGAAAAAACTTTGTTGATCAGCATACATTTTTGGATTACTAAATTGTTCTACTGGAGCAATATAGTAGTTAATTTTAACAACATCATCATTTCCAGCTAATTTTTCACAAAATTTCTCTATATTAATTTTACAGTTAAACGTAGTTTTCGTAGAAAAATATAGATTACTTCCATCAATATAAATGGCAATTTTTCTCTTTTTAGAATCCATTTGAATATAAACATAGGATCCGTGAAGATCCTATGGACTTAATTATTAAAGAATAACCTTTTAGACTTATAAATCTTCTTATTAGCACCATTTTGGCACATTTAAGGGATGTTTTGTGTGATTATTTTATTATAAGTTAACGAAGGTGTTTTTATTTAAATAATTTATGGAGTGGAGTTATCATAAACTTTCTGGAGTAACTTCGATTAAAGAGAATTTTTTATCAGGATGCAATTTATTCCATTCATGAATATTATCTTTCACAGTAGACCTTTCTTTTGCTACTTCAGCCATTTCAAAATATTCTTTCCCACAAGATTCGTATCCTCCCCAAGCATGATTACACCCATAAACCATTACTGCTAAAGGCCTTCCTAACTTATCTAAAGATTCTGATATTGTTTTTAATGCAAAATCTTCCCGATCTTCAAATATCGCGTCCCAAGCCACTCCAGGATCAATATTTTCACCTTTTTCAATTCTTTCTTGAGCATCTATCCCAATATGATTTAATTCGTTGCTTTCACATCCCTTAATTTTTAATTTTCCGAGATAAGCCAATCTATTGCTTGCAGGAATAATATCCTCCTCACCAGTTTTAATATTCAAATATTGCAGTCTTTCATCTTTAGGATCTAATCCTTCTAAATAAACTTCAGTTAATCCTTGATTTTCTACCAAATAATTAAGAGAACTATAAATGTCATTTTGAACATCAATATATTGTCTTGTTCTTTTTGATGTACGAAGAGCTTCATCTACATCATGATGATCTCTAACATGAGTTAATACATATTTAGCTCCAGGAGTCATATATTTTTTAACTTCTCTAGCTCCAGGAAGTTTTGTAGGAAAGTCAAGTAATTCTTTATTAGCGGGACTAAGTCTCTCTTCTAATCTTAATTCATTAAAAGTATGAGGACTATCTCCTCCTTTAAATCCCATTCCCGCAGCCATAGCCAATGCCCCAATTCCGATTGCTTTTAAAAATCCACGTTTATTCATCAAAAACCTCCAATGCTTTTTCAGCAGTAATATAATCTTCCAAATTATCTAATTTATCTGAGAAACTAAGAGTTTCGTCCCTAAAAATAAACTTGCCATCTTGGTAAATTCCTCTAACAATATTACTTCCAGGATTTCCTAATCTTCCTGTAAAAAGATGATTTGTAGTAACTTCTTCTAATGGAGTAGTTTCCCCATTATATATTGTAAAAGAACGTCTACCATGGATAGTTGGTTTTGCTCCTACAACAATTCCAAAACGCGAACCTTCTTGCTTTAAAAATTCAAAATCCCCCCAAGTTGGAAATGATTGATCATAAAAGGTACCAATTTTTTGAATATCATCAATATTTTTAGCTCCTAAATAAGCCAGGTGTGCCAATTCAAATGAAGGATCAATTGGATGAGTATGAAAATCCATGAATTTTTCAAGTTCATCAATATTAAAAATTTCTTCTTCTAAATCTTCTCCCCATCCAAAACCCGAACCATTCAGATCCGGATAAGAGACAGAAACACCATTTTCATCGTCCACTAGCATTCTTTCATAAAAAAGATTCTCAACTTCCTTCTCTGTAGGGAATCTTCCTAATTTTTTTTCTAATTCTACTCTAATTCTATCACTACCTCCAAAGAATCCAACTCTACTCTCATCCCCCACATCTATTGCACAAGGATAAACAAATTCAGATAAAATAGGATCATAATCAACTTCAAAAGCAGCTTCATAACCTAACTTATTTTCCCCAGAAGTTTTTTGAGTTATATCAATACTTTTGTTAACGCCAGCTAAAAAATTTGGATCTTCTAGCAATTTGATTATTAATTCTGAATTTTTCATATTTTTATAGAAATATATCAATTTATAAGACTTTCTATTATGTCACTACTGAAAAGAAACAAAAAGAGCGCCCACACCGGGAGTCGAACCCGGATTACCACCGCGACAGGGTAGTGTCATAGCCGCTAGACCATGTAGGCATATTTTATTCTGTCTAAATTAATTTAAAAACCTTTTGAATCGTCAACTTTAAAAGTATTAATCTCTTCAATAAACTATGCCATTAAAAGAGGATTTCGTAAGGAGATTAAATGCTTTCTTAATAGTATCAATAATTATTTTTATGATAGCGATAGGAGTATACTTCTACCTTTCACTTCAAACTTCAATAAATGGAATAGAAGCTTCACTAGCTCTAATCCGAGGACAGATTGAGAATGGAAGTATAAACTCTATAACAAATAACTTGGCAGAATTAGAAATGTTATTTATAGCAGAAGTAACTACCTTCTATCTAGCAGTTATAGCATTACTATTTTCATTATGGTTCACAACTAAAAAATACCTTGTTCAAAAAAGGGATGCTCTAATAGATCCACTAACCCAAATATATAATAGAAAAGCGATCTTCTTCTCACTAAAAAAAGAATTAAGTAAATCAGCAAGGTACGGACACCCAACAACAGTTGCAATCTTAGATATAGATCACTTCAAAAAATACAATGATAAAAACGGACACGTTGCTGGAGATAGACTCCTAAAAAGATTTGCGAGACTAATGCAAGAAACTCTTAGAGACTATGATATTTATGGTAGATATGGTGGAGAAGAATTCTTAATGGTATTCCCAGAAACTCCAATAGGAGAAGCTGCAGAAGTTTGTGAAAGATTCAGAAAAAAAGTAGAAGGAACTCAATTTTACGGACAACATAAAATGCCTTTCAAAAAGGTTACAGTAAGTATTGGTTTATCAGAAGCAGGTGCAAGAAAGATAAAAGAACAAACAATAATACACCAGGCAGACGAATTATTATACGAAGCAAAACAATCAGGTAGAAATCAAGTTAAATATTAATTCTTCTTAACAATCTTCTTCAAATCACCCATATAAGGTTGTAAAACTTTAGGAACATTAATTGAACCATCTTTATTCTGATTATTCTCCATCAAAGCAATCAAAGCTCTAGGTGAAGCAACAACAGTATTATTCAAAGTATGAGCAAAATACCTCTGACCTTTCTTATTAATCTTAATATTCAATCTTCTAGCTTGAGCTGCTTCCATATTAGTTAATGAACCAACCTCATAATACTTCTTCTGTCTAGGACTCCAAGCCTCAACATCACAAGATTTAGCCTTCAAATCAGCAAGATCTCCAGAACAACACTCCAAAACTCTAATAGGAATATCTAATGACTTAAAGAAATTAACAGACAATTTTAACATTTTATCATACCAAATATAAGATTCTTCAGGTTCACAAATAACAATCATCTCCTGCTTCTCAAACTGATGAACTCTATACAATCCTTTCTCTTCAATACCATGAGCACCAACTTCTTTTCTAAAACAAGGTGAATAGGAAGTCAAAGCCAAAGGTAATTTGGTCAAAGTCTTATCAATAAATCTACCAATCATTGAATGTTCTGAAGTTCCAATTAAATACAAATCCTCTCCCTCAACTTTATACATCATAGCATCTCTTTCCTCAAAACTCATAACTCCTTTAGCAACATCTCCTCTAATCAAAAATGGTGGAATAACATACTCAAATCCATTCTCAATCATGTAATCTCTAGCATAAGCTAAAACTGCAGAATGCAACCTAGCAATATCCCCCGTTAAAAAATAAAAACCATTTCCAGAAACTTCTCTTGAACTATCAAAATCAACACCAGATAACTGTTCAGCCAACTCTGCATGATTCATAACTTCAAAACTTGGAACTTTTGGCTTTCCTACTCTCTTAATCTCAACATTTTCGGAATCATCTTTTCCAATTGGAACCGAACTATGAATTATATTAGGAATCTTATACATTATTTCATTAATCTCTTTCTCTAATTTCTTCCTTTTAATTTCAATCTTCTCAATCTTTTCAGGAATTTCTTTAGCTTCCTTCATTAATTTCTTAGCTAATTTCTCATCCTTAGCCTTCTTAGCCTCACTAATTCCCTTAGAAACCTTATTTCTACCACTTCTCAGAGCATCTTCATCATACTTTAACTTTCTCCATTTATCATCCAAACTTAAAACATCATCAACTAGTTTCAATTTATCATTCTGGAATTTCTTCTTAATATTTTCCTTAACTAGTTTAGGATTTTCTCTCACCAATTTTATATCTAACATAAAAACTCAAAAGAAATATTATATTTAAACCTATTGAAACATTTAAAAATAACAAACACTACTTCAAATCATGGCAGAGGTGTTTAGTGCATTAGGAGGTATTCTCGGACAAGCATATAGCGCATTAGTCCAATTATTACCCTCATCAGTGCAAAAATTCTTAACATTTTTTATTATAGCATTAGGAATAGTAGTTTACTCTATTTTTGTATGGAAATTCTACAGATCAATAGCTAAGAAAAACTTAGTTGGATTAAATCTTAACAAATATAATAAATCAAAACATCCAACAATGACTAAACTAATTGCTGGGGGACTTTATCTTGCAGAATACGCTCTAATATTACCCCTACTAATCTTCTTATGGTTCACAATATTTACATTACTTCTAATTTTCATTACAG
>CBDUAR010000020.1:0-7978 GCA_965365175.1 uncultured archaeon | reverse complement strand
AAATGAAACTAAAAAAAATTAAAATAAATAATATAAGAAGTTACAAGGAACAAGAAATAGAATTTCCAGAAGGTTCTGTTTTACTATCAGGAGATATTGGTTCAGGTAAGACTTCTATTCTATTAGGTATAGAATTTGCTTTATTTGGTTTACAACCTGGACAAAAGGGTTCTTCCTTATTAAGAAATGGAGAAGATACTGGTGGCGCAACAATAGAGTTTGAAATTGAGGATAAAAGCGTAATTGTTGAAAGAACTCTAAAACGTGGAAAGACAATTTCTCAAGATTATTGTGCAATTACTGTAAATGGAGAGAAAAGAGAGATATCAGTTACAGAATTAAAATCTGCTGTTTTAAATTTATTAAATTATCCAACAGAATTTGCAAAGAAACAGAATTTATTGTATAAGTTTACAGTTTACACTCCTCAAGAAGAGATGAAACAGATTATTTTACAAGATCCTGAAACCAGAATCAATACTTTAAGGCATGTTTTTGGAATTGATAAGTACAAAAAGATATTGGAAAACACTTCCATCTTTTTAACTAAATTAAGAGAAGAAAAAAGAATGAAAGAGGGTATGACTTCTACTTTAGAAAGGGATAAGGAAGAAATTATCTCAAAAGAACAGGAGTTGGAAACCAAAAGATATAATGTAGTTTCAGTAGAGAAGGAATTATTTCTAAAAAAAGAAACTAGAAAGAGAATTGAAGAAGAAAAAGCATCAATTACCCAACAAATTGAAGAAAAAAGAAAACTAGAAGCAGAAGTTGAAAAAACGAAACTGATGGTTTCTACAAAAAATGATTCGATTATAGGAAATACTAAGTTAATTGAAAGAATAAAGGAACAAATTAGAGAATTAGCTAATGTTCAGTTCAATGAAAATGATATAGTTGAGTTAAACAAGGAAATAGATTCTCTGAAAGAAGAAAAACATGAACTAAATGAAAAGAATTTAGAAACAAGTTCTCAAATGAGTTCTTTAAGTATGAAAAATCACGAACATGATACCACAAAAAAGAATATTTCTAACATGGAGATGTGCCCTACTTGTTTACAAAACGTTGATCCAGTACATAAGAGTAATCTAATGAATAAAGTAGAAAGGGAAACTGTTGAGAATGTTAAACAAATTGAAGCCCTAACTCTCGAAAAACGTAAGATTTCTTCTAGATTAAGTGAAGTAGATGTTAAAATTTCTGGATTACATAATAAGATACAAGAATTAAAGTTATTGAAGATAAAATTGGATGATGTTAACGACAAGAAAAAGAGAATAGAAGAGTATGAACAGACAAATATCTCTTTGAAAAAAGATTCAGAGTTATTAGAGAAGCATATGGAGTCTTTGAAGACTACTGTTTTTGAATTAAGTAGATTTGAGACTGTGTTTAAACAAAAGCAGGAAGAATTTGAATTAGCATTAAGAGAAGAAAGAATGGCAGATATCAAAGTTGCAGAATTGAAGAAAGAAATTGATGTATTTTCTAAACAAATTGATGAATTAAAAGAAAAAGTAAGAACATTAGAAAGTGTGAAAGAAGAATTGAATTATCTTTTGAAATTAGAAACTTGGTTTAACAAGAACTTTGTTCCTTTGATTTCAAATATTGAAAAGAATGTTATGATTAAGCTTAAACAAGAATTTTCTACTCTATTCTCTGATTGGTTTAATCTACTTGTTTCAGATAACTTTAATGTTAGACTTGATGATCAGTTTACTCCAATAATTGAACAACAGGATTATGAGATTAATTATAACTATTTATCAGGTGGTGAAAGAACTGCTATAGCTCTAGCATATAGATTAGCATTAAATCAGGTAATCAATTCACTATTGAGTAAGATTAACACTAAAGATTTGGTTATATTAGATGAACCAACTGATGGGTTCAGTGCACAACAATTAGACAAGATGAGAGAAATCTTAGAAGAATTAAATGTTGGACAGTTGATTATAGTTTCTCACGAACAGAAAATTGAAGGCTTCGTTCAGAACGTTATTAAGTTGAAGAAGAATGAAGGTGTTAGTGGGATTGAGGAATAGGTTTATTTTTTAAATTCCATCTAAGAATTATTATACTAAAAATCAACTCTTGAAAGACTTCTACAATTATCCATCCAATAAGTGTCCGGAATACAAACTTTCTTTTCTCCTTCAGGAGATTCTTCATAAGAAAAATAAGGATAAGCTATATTAGCCCCTCTTCTGATAACCCCCCTATCAACAATCCACTGCGCATCCTCTCCTTTTCCCTGAATATCTACTGCAATTATTTTATCGATAGATGCACTAACACCATTTGTATCTAGGTCTCTCCACATATCTACTATTTTTTGTCCATCTTTATCGGACACTCTTAATAACCAATGAGAAGCACCAGTATGCCTACCACAAACATATAATAAACTTCCAGAAGATAATTCAGAAAGATCTACAGATTCAACATCTCTCAAGTGACGCTGGAGTTCAACATATCTATGAGGGGTAGTTTCATCATTTGGTTTAAATGAATCTACAACATCATCTAAAATTTCATGCAACTTTCCAATTTCTTTTATTTCTTCTTTCATCTTCTCTTTTCTTTATAGTGCCGCGCAGCAGCCAAAGCAAAAGCCCCAGAAATTGCAATAGCAAGACCTAAAAGGGAAAATTTATTTCCAAAATTTTTCTGTTCACCATAATATCTAAGATCTTCTTGAACATCAGATCTAGACATAATTTTTTCATATTCTTCTTGAACTCCCTTCCATTCATCAATTCTATCTGGGCTGCCTAATACTTCAGAAGGAGTTACTTTCCCGTTTAGAATAGAAGATAATTCTTTTCTTCTTTCATGAATTCCGTGCTTTGGCCCAGGAGTAAAGATCTGATAAGCGGTCGCAACAGATTGTGTTGCAATACCTCCCAAAAGCATAATAGCAGGCAGATATCTTCCAACCTTTCCCATTTTTCTTCTAATATGCAAACTCATCTTAATTTTCTCAGAGTTAGGCTTCTGAGGTCCAAAACCTCTCGAAATTAGATACTCTTCGCATTTTTAAAGATTACTATCAATCTCCAAAAACTAACTCACCAAGCTTACTAAGAGAAGGACATCTACTACTATCTATTTTGTAAATATCTGCCATCAATCCAGAATCATAAAAAGTCAGCTCATATTTAAATCCCACAGCAGCCAATCTTCTTCTCGAAAGAATTACCGGAGCATTATAGTTTTCTCCATCTTCAGGAACATTCACATTATACAATGAATTACGCTCGTCAGTTCCTGCTTCTCCCCATTCTATAGAACCTTCTTCAGTGTCCATTAACAAGGTATTAGAAACATTTCTCATAAATTCTACATCTTCATCACTCATATCTTCTATTTGAGGTTCTTCATCCATAAAAAAGATGAATAAAATTAGTTTATAAGAATTATTGTACTCTATTTCAAACGTCTACTCTTGTCAACAGTCATGCTCCACTTTTGTTTCTTTGCTGCGGAATTTTTGAAACTTCTTAAAAATGCTCTAGCCATTCCTTCATAAACTCTCTTTTCTTTTGGATCTCTAACAAAATCACCAAAGTATTCTCTAGCCTCCTTCACAGTCTTAAAGCTTGTTCTATATCTTATTCCTCCATTGTCTTCAATACGATATAAAATTCCGTTTCTGTTAGCACTCTCATACAAATGACTAAAGAGCATCTCTCTAAAATTAAATTCAACACCTTTTTTTACTCCAAAAGAGACAGCTCCTTCTAATCCCTTTCCCCATTTTTTAGGATCAACACTAAAGTCAAAAACACCTTGCATTCCCAAAGCAGCAACCAATTTTCTAGCTAATTGGGAAGGAGAAACACCCTCTTCATTTTGAGATTCTTCTGGAACAGTTACCATCAATCAAAAACCTATCAACCCTTTTTAATGATTATTGCACTCAAATCTAACCAAACACTTATAAATCAAAAAAAATCTCAACTTAAATGGCAATTTTAATAGAAGATGTTGAATGTGGCAATTTTCCAGATAATTGGGGTTATCGTGCTATAGACAGTAAAACAGGCCGAACATTAATAGAAGGAAGAGCAGAAAAAATACATAGAAATTATCATTTATTTGTTGGACCAACTAAAGATAAAATGAAAGATCTTGGAGGAACACCCAGCAGAGACTATGCAGACAACATGTTAATAACAATAATTGATGAAAGAGCATCTAGATTGGATTCTTAAGATTTCTTAAAAGGATATTTCCAGAAATACCACTTCTTAACATACAAACGTTTTCTCAATGGAGGAATGAATATAGCTAATATGAAAGCTATCGATAATAGACACCAAATTGCAGGCCACTCATTAGGATTTGATGAAAGCATTCTTGCAAGAAGAGGACCTAAAATTATATGGTATACATTGATTTTCCAAGCCCCATACAAGAAAGGAACAATAAATGCAGAAATTATATATGCTCCAGCGAATATCATTCCAAAATAATTTTGAGGAAGCATCCATGCAAGATGCCAACTCCCACTAACTGAACAAATTTGTGGTCCACACATGGTTGACCCAACTCTACAAGCCTCTGCCCACACAAAAGGATAAACTCTAATTAGCATTAAAATTGCAGATACAAAGCAGATAGTGTACACAAAACCTTCAATTTTAGCCTTAACGTTCTTAGGAATAAAATGCATAAAGAACATATTAATAAAAAATGGTTGAAATGCAATATGCAAATATGATAAATAAGTAAGAATTTGATTAATAGGCAAATCACACTGATTTAAGAATAAATAAGTAAAAACCTGCAACAATTCCATCAAAGAAAAATAAATCAAAGGA
The DNA here is from genome assembly GCA_965365175.1 of uncultured archaeon. Classification (GTDB taxonomy): domain Archaea; phylum Nanobdellota; class Nanobdellia; order Pacearchaeales; family GW2011-AR1; genus WJLC01. The sequence continues at coordinate 3,146 of CBDUAR010000020.1, read as the reverse complement.
ATCCACAAGAATTTATCATCCCTTTTCTTGATCAAGTAAATGGATGCAAGTAATCCAATAGTTGTGAATATTATTGATGCACTAAAACTCCAACACATATAAGTTAAATGATAAGTTCGCTTATAATCTTATCTAATTAAGAATTATTCTTCTTGACCCAACAGATCTTTCTCAGCCATAGCTTTCATAAATTTTTCAAGATGAGATTTTATTGATCTACCATTCATAGTTTTAAGAGCCTTTTCAAAACTCTCTGCTGATTCTGGAGAAGGAGTAAATGGTTTAGCCATGGTACCCTGCAATCTTGCACTTGCATCATCACTTGAATAACAACACAGAGGGGTAAATTCATCAGTCACTAAATCTCTTATAAAATAATGTTTAGCCTCACCTTGCGAAACCTCCATTAGATCAGTGGGATATAGATCTCCATTTTCTTCAACAAAAATGTTTGCTCCAATGATTCTCATAAACAACTCATTGAAAATCCCTTTTTAAATATTTAGTTAAGTTTAAAAATAAATTTATTTGTAAAATAAAATGGCAGATATAACATTAAGGAGATTGGACCCTATGATTGGATCAGAATGGGTAGCTTACTTTAGTCACACAGTTGGTCTAGCTAGGCTAGGGGGAAAGGTAACGTTTGAAGACATTTTGGCAATTCATGAAAGGTATAATGAATTAACTTCTATTCTATCACGAAGTAAGGTGGCATTTGCAGAGGTTGATGGAGAACAAGTTGGAATGGTTGAGTACGATCTTCCTTATGGAGGTCACGCAGAAATTCAACAATTATATGTACGTAAAAATTTTAGAGGTAAAGGGATTGGCCGTAAATTAGTTAGAGAGGTACTTGAGGAAGCAAGAAGAATGGATTGTGGAAGAGTAACCCTAGTTCCTAGAAGAGATCAGGACAATCCCAAAGAAGATCCTAGATTATTCTACACAAAAATGGGGTTTAGAGGAAGTGATATTACCTCTTCATCAAGAATGAATTTTCCATTATAGTGTTGTTTCTAAAAAGTAGTTACATTTATATATCCTAACCTATCTCAATTTTTATGAGAAAAATATCTATATTAGGAATATTTATTTTAGGAATAATTGTAGGAACTCTCTTAACAAGCCAAAGCCTAGAAATGCCTAACGGTTTCTTTCAATATTCAGAACAATCTATCCCTCAAGATAGAATTGATTCAAAAGACATTAAAGTATACTCCGACAAAATAGTAATCAATCTACAAAACTCCTCTTTATCTAAATATGCAAACACAAATAGTATGTTACCAATAATCGATCAAGGAGCTAACGGAATAAGAATAGTCCCTCAAAATGAAAATGATATCCAAGTAGGGGATATAATAACTTTTGAACAAAAAAATTCTTTAATCGTCCATAGAGTTATTGAAATAGGAACAGATCAAGATGGAACTTATTTCATAACAAAAGGAGATAATAATGTATTTGATGATGGAAAGATTAGATTTGAACAAATCAGATATTTAACAATAGGAATTTTATATTAATTTTTTAAATGTCTATCAAATCTAGATAGAATATTCCGAGATCTGTTAGAGAAAATATTCATTTCTTCTACTTTCTGTTCCATTCTTTCATCTTCAACGTAACTAAAATAGGTAGAAGCCCCAAGAGCACCAGCCCCGATTAAAGCAACCTCCGGATTTCCTAATGCAAGACCCACTAAACCGGCAGTACCACTAATAACTTGAAAGCTAGAAGAAATTATTCTATATTTATTCATGAAGTATTCCTTTAAAGACAGTTTCATTGTCATCAAGTCTATAACTTCCAGTATTTAAAATTAACTTTCAAACTATAGAATTAAGTTTTACATTACTAAGTATTTCATCAAGTTGAAAACCAAAAACGCTGGCCAAAGGATTGCTTGAATAATTCCCCAAACTCCATCCCAAAATCCAGTTGCAGTAGACATATGATAAACTAATGCACCAATAGCACCAAGTCCATAGATCCCACCTCCACAACAAGGTCCTTTCATCTTGTCAGTTATACAACAAGATTCAATAGCTTTTTCAATTTTCTTCACTCTCTTTTTTGCCATAATTAAATATAGAATTATTTGTTTTTAAATATATCACCCTATTTTCTAAAAATCACAATAGTGTCCTTATCAGTTCCTTTTGATTCCCATGCCTTAACAAATAAATCTCTTTTTATTGGGAGATAAGCCTGAGCCCTAGCTAAACCAGGATTATGAACATAAATATTCTCCTCATCATAACCAACAACAGGAAGAAAGTGTCCATTAAACCCTTCTTTTTCAGCAATAACATACCAATTTACCAAAACGATTGGAACAGAATCTTCAGAAACAAACTTCAACAGTTCTTCAATACTCATATCTTTCTCTTCAACAGTATCTCCAAGTTCTTCAGAAAGTTCTTTCAAAACAATCATTGCTTTATTATCTGCATATTTTTTATAAAACTCTATATCATTCTCTTCATGACTAAAGTTACTAATAGAGATAAGTTTAACAGGGAAACCAAATTTTTTAGCAGCCCTAGCAATTCCTCCAGACCAAACCATTCCAGAATCTAGTTGTCTCTCCTTTTCAGCAATTTCTTCAAAAGAATGATCTTCTCCAAGATACTCTAGAGCCATTTTCAATGCCAAAGGCCCACAATCAGTATCTTTCTTGGATGCATAATAAGGAACGTCTATTTTCATAAAATAACGCACTTTTTTAAATTAATAAAGTTAACCAAAAAACTTATAAATCCCACAGACTCTACAAAATTATAAGATTCTAAGTAATTTAGATGATTCTTAAAAAATGAAAGAAGATTTAAAAAAACATATTGTTAAGACAGGCACTACCACTGTAGGTATAGTCTGTAAGGATGGAATAGTTATAGCGGCAGATAAAAGAGGAACTTTTGGAGGAGAAGGAGGAGTTTCTTATATCGCAGGAAATGATCAAAAAAAGATAGAAGAAGTAACGCCAAACCTTATTGTAACTACAGCAGGAAATGCTTCAGACACCAGAAAAGTAATAAAATTAGTTAGAGCAGAATTAAAACTCAAAGAATTAAAAGCAAGAACTAGACCAACAATAAACCAAGCAGCAAACCTATTTGCAAGCATGGCTTATCAAAATA
>CBDUAR010000019.1:0-8383 GCA_965365175.1 uncultured archaeon | reverse complement strand
CTCCAACTGAAATGACTATCCTTAAAGAAATTGCAGAAGTTAAAAGAAAATCAAAGTCTGAATGGGGTATGTGATAACCTTTATAAACCAAATTTTCAATAGATAATCATGGCATTTAAGATTAATTTATCAACTAAAGATGGTAAAACTTACAAACTTGAAGCAGAAGCTCCAGGATTGATGAACAAATCATTAGGAGATACTATTCAAGGTGCAGAAGTATCACCTGATTTAGCAGGTTATGAATTAGAAATAACTGGTACTAGTGATAAGTCTGGATTAACATCTCTAAAGGAAGTTGAAGGTATTGGATTAAAGAAAGTTCTATTAGGTTATGGTAAAGCTATGAACAGAAGACCAAAAGGGGATAAAAAGAAATTAAACAAAACTCCCGGTGGATTAAGATTAAGAAAAACAGTTAGAGGAAAAGTTATTTCAGAAGCAATTTCTCAAATTAATATTAAAGTTCTAAAAGAGGGTGGAAAAAAACTTTCAGAAGTTTTCCCAGATCAGAATAAAGCTCCTGAAGCTCCAGCTCAAGAACAATCAGAAAAGCCAGCTGAAGAAGCACAACCTGCTGCAGACCAAGAACCAAAAGAATCAGAGAAATCAATAGAAGAAAAAGCTAACCCTGATGAAGAACCTAAAAAATAATTTTTCTTAATTAATTATTAACAACAAAGAATATCCCCATATCTAAGATCAGAAGACGTATGAAGATTACAACTAACACTAGTAGAAAAACCAGTAGACTGAGTCACTCTTCTACCAAATACTACATAAGTTAAGATCCCTGAAGGACAACTACCCCCCGAAATAGAACATCCGGAATTCTTTATTCCAAGACAACCGTCACTAGAATCAAGACTATATTCAACGATATGTTTTCCTGGAGGACAGGTCTTAGCATGAACATTTTCATACAAAACGCAGGTAGAAGAACAGCCAGTACCATTGCTCAAACAAACGCCAGATAAATTTATCTCGTCTAAACTGTGACCAACACCATTAGGACCAACATAAGAAACTACAAAAAATGTTCCAGCAATAACTAACAACGTAGCCATTATTGCAACAAAATATTTTTTCTTAATCTCAACCTCTATCTTCATAATATCCCTATGTGCAAATAATATATAAATCTTTTTAAATCAAAACCTCTCGAATTATTCATGGAAAAAGCAGAACCACAAGAATTAGGAATAAAATGTGATCTCAACAGAAGAAAAGAATCAATATTAACTTTTATGGCTAATGGTGAAAATGGACCAACATTGGATTTTGAATGTTCTAAGGCAACCATTGAAGATGGTGAGGAAGGATATAAAGCAATTTGTAATTTTACTGAAGGAATGTGCCCTCTTTATGAACACTTATTAAAAAAAGCTAGACAAATGTTTGATCCTAAATACAAAGCAACTACTTCTGGATAATTTTAAATAAAATGGAACCCATTCACACAATAATAAGAAATTTAATTGATTCTCCAACACAAAAAGGAATGATTTTGGATAGATTTTCTGAACTTCATATCCCAGAAAACGTTGAAAAAATTGTTAGCTTAGAAATCCCAGAATTTTTTGGACAAAGATATGAACTATCCTTATATGGTCACACTGAAGATTTTGAAAAACTTTCTATCCATAGAAGTGAAGAAAGTCCTAAGGTTCTCGTAGCTAGAGAATTATGTGAAAGAACACGTGAAAGACCAATAATGGCTTGTACAAAAGATGGAAGAATCTTTTTTGATAGAAGTTTAAGATACAAAGGAATGCCTTACAAGGAATATATGAGACACATTAGATTAATTCCCAGAGATTTAAGAAAATTTAAAGAAGCATTTGATGCTATGTCTGCCTAATCAAAAGCTTTTTTAATCAACCTTTTCTTCAATTTACATGACTAAAGAGATCTCAGAATTAAATGTCGGAGTTGTAGGCCATATTGACCACGGTAAGACAACATTACTTAGTAGACTCTCTGGAAAATTTACAGATACACATTCTGAAGAACTTAAGAGAGGAATTACTATAAAGCTAGGTTATGCAGATGTAATAATCTCTAAAGATAAAGATAATTACAACATAGAAGGAAAAGGAACTCCAGTAAGATATATTAGTTTCATAGATGCGCCTGGACACGAAATGCTTATGGCCACAATGCTTTCTGGAGCAGCAATAATTGATGCAGCTATATTAGTAATCGCGGCAAATGAAGGAATCAAACCACAAACAATGGAACACTTCATGGCACTACAAGCTAAGAAAATAAAAAATATAATTATAGTTCAAAATAAAATAGATTTAGTAGATAAAAAACAAGCACTAAAAAGCTACAAAGAAATAAAAGAATTTGTAAAAGGAACCCTTGCAGAAAATTCCCCAATAATCCCAATCTCAGCTCAACAAGGAGTTAATATAGATAAAATATTTGAAGCTCTAGCTAATTTAGAAGTCCCAAAAAAAGACACAGAATCAGATCCAATATTTTTAGTTGCTAGAAGTTTTGATATCAACAGACCAGGAAAAGAAATCAAAGATCTAAATGGAGGAATTCTTGGAGGAATCCTAAAGAAAGGAACTCTTAAAGTTGGAGATGAAATAGAAATTAAACCAGGATTAACCGTAAAAAAACAAAATCAAGAAACTTATAAACCACTACTAACAAAAATAATTTCTTTACATAAAGGATCTAACAAAGTAGATAAAATAGAACCTGGAACAAGTATTTCAATTGAAACAGAACTTGATCCGATATTAACAAAAACAGACTCATTAATTGGTTGTGTTGTTTCTAAAAAAGATAAACTTCCAGAAATTGAATATAAAATAAAATTGAAATCAGAATTATTTGAAAATATAGCTGGAACTTCTGAGCACGAAAAAGTTGATCCAATAAAAGTAGGCGAAGTCCTAATGTTAAGTGTTAACACTACAATAACAGTAGGTAAAGTTGAAAAGGTAAAAGATAGCGAACTAGAAATTACTCTTAAGATTCCTATAGTTCCTATCAAAGGTGAAAATACAGGTATTGCAAGAAATATCAATGGACACTGGAGATTAATAGGATGGGGAGAAATTCTTTAAAAAAGAATATTTGGAAAAAGATCTTTGCAATATTAATTTTTTTATTATATCTGGGAACAATAGTTGCAGTAGCAATAATACATATTAGTAAAAGGTTTATTTTAGATAAGACTCCTTAAACGCCCTGCAAAAATTTTCACCCAAAAATAATCAATAATCTTTATATATACTAAATAAAATTTTAATACATGGGGAGATACTCACATTCTAAATTAAGTACTTTTGAACAGTGTCCTTTAAAATTCAAATACAGATATATTGATAAAATTATCCCAGACATTGAAAAATCAATTGAAGCACATCTAGGAACAGCAGTACACGACACACTAGAATGGATATATACTGAAGTAAAAAATAATCAAAAAGTTCCAACTCTGGATGAAACAATAGTATATTATTCTGAAGCATGGCAAAAAGACTTCTCAGACAAACTAGTAATTGTAAAACAGAATCTAACGGCTAAAGACTATTACAATAAAGGAATCCAATTCCTAATAGACTACTACACAAAACACTCTCCTTTCAATGATGGAACACTAGAGCTTGAAAAGAAAATAAATATTACATTGGGACCACATAACATAACAGGATTCATAGATAGATTAGTTAAGAACATAGAAACAGGAGAATATGAAATACACGATTATAAGACAGCAAATTCACTACCAACTCAAGAAAAGATGGATCAAGATAGGCAATTGGCATTATATTCAATAGCAATAAAAGAAGATATTGGTCAAGATAAAGAAGTAACTCTAGTCTGGCACTACCTAGCACACAATCAAAAAATTATCTCAAAGAGAAGTAATGAACAATTAGAACAATTAAAAGCAGAAACTCTAGCTTTAATAAAAAAAATAGAAGAAACTACAGAATTCCCTCCAAACAAATCAATATTATGTGACTGGTGTGAATACAAATTAATGTGTTCTGCGCACAAAACGCAACAAACAATAGACAGATCACAATCAAAATTAGACCTAAAAAAGTACCCAACAGTTAGTAAGTACATAAAAGATTAACTTTATAAAAAATAATTTCTTTACCAACTGATGAGAATTGGTGAATTGTTTGCTAGAATACCTGCATTCTTCAGAGAAAGAAGAAGAAAAAGAGTTCTAAATAGTCCTGAATATCAGTTTATGGCAAGAGATGCTGCCGAAAGAGAAGATAGAGAAAAAACAGAAAAAGGTGAAGTTCAAAGAAGATATGATGCAATGGTAAAAACATTAGATGATAATATGATGACTGCTGCTCCAGCATGGCAAGAGATGCCTCCTGAAGAAAGATTAGAGAAATATCTTAACGGAATGAGAATAGTAACTCAGGCAGAAAAAATAGAAGCTAGAAATGCCAGAAGAGAAGCTAAAATAGCAAGAGAAAAGGAACAAGAAGCATTAAAAAAAGCTGAAAAAGAATCTGAAAGAGCTCAAAGAATAGCACAAGAATTACGAACAGAAACTGATAAAAAAAGACTATTAGAAGCAGTGGCAGGTAGAATACCTTCACCTATTGTAACAGTAGATTCTAGATTATTAGTAACTTATTTTAATCCCGCTGCTAAAGATAATGCGCACCTAGCATTGGGAGATTCATATTTTGAAAGATCATTTTCTACTCGGGCAGGATTTGATGAATTTGTTACAGAAGTTCAGCAACTAAGTGAAGGACAATCCATTGAAAAATATGTTCTTTTAGGAAAAGGAGAAGATAAAGGAAATTATATGGTAACTGTTTATCCAATTCTAGCAGATGGCGCACCAATTGGTTATGGGATGTCTATGAGAGAAGAAACCAATAAAGAAACCAGAAAGAGAAAAGGCGGCCTAATAGCAAGTATATTTGGAAAAAAAGAAAAAGCAGAAGCAGAACCAGGTGCATTACCCGAACCAGATAAAGCTTAATCTTTTTTCATTGATCTTAATTTCTCTCTATCTTTTATATATTTTAAAATAAAATCTCCATACTTACGACTTATTTCAATATAAGCTGATTGACGATTACCCTTTCTAGCCAAAATAGCATTTGTCTTAGGATCCAAAATATCTTTGGGTAAAAAATGTTTCAAGCTAGGATCAGCAATATAAGTTCTACCATTTATTTCAACCTCACACCAAACATGATGAGAAATCTTGTCTCGTTCTAATTCAAGATAAAAAGCATTTCCAACTACTAATTGTGACTCTATTCCTTTTTCTCTAAGCTCATCATGTAATAAAACAGCAAGATCTTCACAATCTCCCTTTCTCCTCTTTCTAGTTTCATCGGGAGACTGCCAATAATCATTCCCTGGGCTATCTTCTCTATACTTATATTTTTGAGTCACCTCTTTAAACGAACTTAAAACAGGCTGAAAAGCCGGATTATTATAGAGCCCACTAGAACACCCACTAAATAAAGAAAGGGATAATAAAAGATAAGATAATAACCTCTTCATTCACAAGAGATGGCTAATTGATTTATAAGAATTATTGTGATTCCTTAACTTCTTCATCACCATGATCTACAACCTTAACAATATCTGAAACTCTATCTCCTGGTTGTAATTTAACAACTCTAACACCCTGAGCTGCACGACCCATCACTCTAATATTCTTTAAAGAAGTTCTAATAGTCATTCCCTTAGCGGTTGTAATAACAATACTATCATTATCATTTACCGCAACAGTATTAACAACATCTCCAGTTTTATCTGTAACCTTCAAATTAATAACGCCTTTTCCAGCACGAGCAGTTTTTCTATAATCTGCAACAGAAGTTCTCTTTCCATATCCTTTATCAGTAATTGTCATAATAGCATCGGTATCTAAAACTTCTAAACTTACAACTTGATCATCTCCATCCATTTTAATACCAGTAACACCATAACTAGCTCTTCCCATTGGCCTAACATCTGAACCATTAAATCTAATTGCCTTACCTTTTTTAGTAGCCAAAAGAACTTCTTGATTATCCTTAACAACTTCAACACCAATCAAATCATCTGAATTATCTGCAGGTAAATTAATTGCCTTAACACCAGAGGCCCTAGGCTTAGAGAAATGAGCCAATGAAATCTTCTTTACCATTCCTTTCTTAGTTGCCATAAACAATGCATCTTCAAAAGTTGTAACGGATAATACTTTTGTAACAGTCTCATCTTTCAAACTTAACAAATTAACAATTGCCTTTCCTTTACTATATCTTTCGGCTGCAGGAATATCATAGGCCTTCAACCATAATACTCTTCCTCTCGAAGTAAAGAACATTAAATAGTCATGAGTTGAACAAGTAATTAATTGGTTCACAAAATCTCCAGTAGCTAATCCAGAACCAATAACTCCCTTTCCTCCTCTTCTTTGCTCTTTATATGTCTGAATATCCATTCTCTTACAATATCCTTTATCAGTAATTGTAACAATAACTTCCTTCTTCTGTATCAAATCCTTTTCTTGAATTTCTTTAATGCTCTTCAAAACATTAGTTCTTCTATTATCTCCATACTTATTCTTCAATTCAGTAACTTCTTTAGTAATTATCTTAAGTACTTCATTAATATCTCCCAAAATCTTTTCTAAATCAGCAATAGTCTTTTCTAATTCTGCTTTCTCTTTCTTCAACTTCTCGACTTCCAATGAAGTCAATTGTTGTAACTTAGTTTCTAAAACCGCTTGGGCCTGTCTCTTAGTTAACTTAAACTTATTCATCAGATTTTCTAATGCTTCAGCAGTTGCTTTAGATTTCTTAATAGTAGAAATAACTTCATCAATCTTAGCTAATGCAATTAAAAGTCCTTCAACAATTTCTAATCTATCCTTAGCCTTCTTTAATAAATATTTAGATCTATTTGTAATAATCAACTTTCTATACTTAACATACTCGTCAACAATATTCTTCAAATTCAAAACTTTAGGTTGTCCACCAACTAAAGCAAGCATATTAACACTAAACGAATCCTGTAATCTAGTATACTTATACAATTGATTAATAATAAATTTAGGATTAGCTCCCTTCTTTAATTCTAAAACAATTCTATTCTTACCCTTAGCAGATTCATCTCTCAAATCAGAAACATCTTTTATCTTCTTATCTCTAGCAAGAGTGGCAATTTGTTCAATTAACGAAGATTTATTCAACATATAAGGAATTTCGGTAATAATGATTGCCTCCTTCTTCCTTACTATTTCAGTAGTAGTCTTCCCCCTCATAACTAATCTTCCTTTACCTGTCTTGTATAAATCAACCATATCTCCCGTAACACTTCCACCAGTAGGAAAGTCAGGACCAGTAACAATTTGAGCAAGCTCTTCAATAGTAATATTAGGATTCTTAATATTGGCAATAATTGCATCACAAACTTCAGTCAAATTATGTGGAGGAATATTCGTTGACATACCAACAGCAATACCTGTAGCACCGTTCAATAATAAAGTAGGAAGTTTACCTGGAAGTAATTGAGGTTCTTTCATTGAACCATCATAATTATCTACAAAGTTTACAGTTTCTTTATCAATATCTTCTAAAAGTTCCATAGAAATTGGTTCAAGCTTAGCTTCAGTATATCTCATAGCTGCTGATGCATCACCATCAATCGAACCAAAATTACCCTGACCAAAAACTAAAGGATATCTTAATGAAAAATCCTGTGCCATTCTAACCATAGTATCATAAACAGCAGTATCACCATGTGGGTGGTACTTACCAATAACATCACCAACAATTCTTGCACTCTTTTTAGTTTGAGTATTAGGTTTCAACCCCATTTGCTGCATTGAATATAAAATTCTTCTCTGAACTGGTTTAATACCGTCTTCAATTGAAGGAATAGCTCTTGATACAATAACTGACATAGCATAATCTAAATAAGATTTCTTCATCTCACCAGACACTTCAGTATTCACTACACCTTTCTCATCACTTTTCATTACATCACATGCAGTTTTACCTTTTGCTTCGTATTCTTTTTCTTCAGCCATTTTAAATTATTAACAACACTCTTCTCCTTTTTCATCCAAATACTTCATCAACTCATCTTCTGTAAGTTCTTTTTTCACGATGTCTTTTCCAGTCCACTTACATTTGTGACATTCCCATTGGTCTCCTCCGCCTTCTTCACTATCGCTTCCACTAAGAACAATTCCAACGTCGTCGCTCTTACATTTTGGACACTCCCTTATCTTGAAAGTTTTTCCAGCTTTCTTCTTCTTATCTAAACCTTTAGCTTTGTTATAATCCTCTTCCGAGTCATAACCTTCCAAGATCCAATCAGGTGTTGCAAGTTTATTTTTCTTTGCCATTATTAAACGTCAAGATTAGCC
>CBDUAR010000018.1:0-8781 GCA_965365175.1 uncultured archaeon | reverse complement strand
ACTTTATTGATGCTGATTTTAGTTATGCTAATTGTTCTGGCGCTGATCTTTCTAAATCAAATTTTACTAATGCTTGGTGTATTGGAACTGATTTTACTGATGCAGACTTAACTGGAGTTAATTTTACGGATGCCATTCTTAGGGATGCTAAGCTTGATGATGCAGATATGAGGGGAGCTATTTTTGAGTGCCCTAGGGGTGTAAAGTATGTTATTCCAAATAACTAGATAATTATTTATATTCTTATTTCTATTTCACTATATGGCCTTAACAAAAGAGGAAGTTGAAAAAGCTAAAAGAAATGTAAGAACGGCATTTTTGATATTGGCTAAGGCTGCAGGTGTTAAGCCTATAAGAAAAAGAGAGATGCCTGATGTTGAGATTATGGAAGAAGGTAAGCGGCGGGTTACTCTCAGTCATTATAATCCGGAAAAAAATAAAATTTTTATTAGTCCAGAAAATATAGGGAACGGGGTGGCTTATTTTGAAGAGGCTTCACATGCACTTAGGCATATTTCTCAAAAAAGAAAAGGATTGAGGCAGAGAGATGATAAAGTTGATGAGTTTTACGGTCGAGTTGGAGAGACGCTTGGAAGGAAACTTACAAGAGGGACAAAAATGGAATCTCTATTCAAGGATATTCCACCAAGAGATGTTGAGAGTGAGATTCAGAAGGAATCAGATAAAAAAGGCTTGAAAACTTTTAAGAGGCTTAGAAAGAAAATTAGAGAAAAGTTATCTAGTCTGCAAAGGGAAAAGATTGCGATGGAAAATCTCGAGAATTTTACTTCTAAGAATTATGGTAAGTTTAGGCAAACACTTCGTGATTTTGCATCCGGAAAAATAGATAGTAACGAATTTTTAAAAAAAGTTGATGTAATCGAAAAAAGTTATTCTGATTCTACTAAACCATATTTACAAAATGTTTCTGGTAAAAATCAAATGGGGGCATATTTTTATAGAGAGTTCTTTGATTATGTGAAAACGGCTTTTGATAGTTCCAGTGATGAAAAAGGAAAAAGAAAAGCTATAAAGAGAGAATTAAAAAGAATTGATAAGGAATATAAAAAGCCAGAGAACCATTTTGATTATCTTTTGAACGATGTTGATAGATTAATCGCCTCGTCAACTAGAATGATAATTCAAAAACAAATTCGTCATAGAAGAGCTTATTTGTATGGACAACAGTACTCTGCAGAGGATTTAGAAAAAATTAAGGGACTTTACGATTTAAATGATGATGAGGTTAGAGAAGTTTTTTTCCATAGGGAAAATCCATATAAATCTTCAGAGGATCTGATTGAAAAAGTTGGCAATGTTAGAGAAAGAACTCGGACATCAGAATCATTTACAGCGAATCCTGTTGATTATGTTGCTAGGAATGTTTCTGCAGCTTATTCAAAAATAAAGGGTTATCTTGGGGGAGTTAAAAAGAGTCTTGAAAGAAGAGTTGCGGCAGTGTTTTTTATTTTTTCAATAATTATTTTTTCATCTGTTTTGTTTGATTTAAAGTTAACTGGTTTTGTGATTTCTTCTAATTTTATTACTGGAGGGATTTTTGGATTAATTTTTTTATTGTTTGCTATAGCTTTTTATTTAAAATTTAGAAAATCTTAACTCTAGTTAATTATTTATATTCTTATTTCTATTGAATTTCATGGGATTAAATATTAAAGACATTATTCCTCGAAAAGAGATTAAAGTTTCTGATCTTAAAGGCAAAACTATTTGTGTTGATGCATTTAATGTGTTGTACCAGTTTTTATCTAGTGTAAGACAGATGGATGGTACTCCTTTGATGGATAAGAAACAGAGAGTTACTAGTCATTTATCTGGGATCTTTTATAGAAATATTGCAATGCTCTCTGAAGGAATGAAATTAGTTTATGTTTTTGATGGTGATGCTCCTCAACTTAAAGCTAAAACTCATAAGAAAAGAAAGGAAGGAAGAGATGTTGCTGAACAGAGGTATGCTGTAGCTAAGCAGGAAGAAGATGTTTCTAAGATGAAGAGATATAGCAGTCAATTGTTAAGATTGAACGATGAAATGATTGAAGAGAGTAAGGAATTATTAGACGCTATGGGGATTCAAGTTATTCAGGCTCCTTCAGAGGGTGAAGCTGAAGCAGCTTACTTAGCAAAGAAAAAAGAAGTTTATGCTTCTGCTAGTCAAGATTATGATAGTTTGCTTTTCGGTGCTCCAAGATTAATTAGAAATTTGACTTTAGCTAGAAAGAGAAAAACTTTTTCAGGTTATGTTGAGGTTAATCCAGAGATGATTGAGTTGGAGAAGGTATTGAATACTTTAGAAATTAATTTGGACCAATTGATTTGTTTGGGTATTTTGGTAGGAACCGATTATAATCCAAAAGGTATTCCTGGAATTGGACAGAAGAAAGCTTTAGAGGTTGTTAAAAAGTTTAAGCAGCCAGTTATGATTTTCAAGGAAGTTGAACAAAAGATCCATAGTCTTCCTGAAGAAGATCAATTTAATTGGCAAGATATTTTTGAATTATTTCATCAACATGAATATAAGGATGCGGATATTAAATTTCCTAAGATTGATGAAGCTAAGATTAAAAAAATATTAGTTGAAGAACATGATTTTTCTGAAGATAGAGTTCAGAAACAAATCGAAAAGTTGAGAGCGATTAACGAAAAGAAGAAACAGAAAGCTTTGGATAAGTGGTTTTAATTTTATTCTACAAATAAATATATGTGGGTCATCATTTCATTTTTGTCATTATCGTATCCGAAACAATCTATTCTGATAGTTTCTCCAGGTTTCTTTGTTTTTTCTATTTTTTTTGTTAGGTCCATACGGCCTGACCAAACATCTTCTTTTCCTCTTGTTCTGGCATTTCCATAGTATGCTTTATTATCAATTGACCATTGCAAATGTACTGGATTTTTGTATCCCTTCCATTTTGCAGCTAATTGAATTTTTTCTCCAGGTTTTACAGAAATTCTTTCTCCTTCCTTGAGATCTCTTCCTTTCACTGCAATATAGAATGAAATTTCGCTCGGTCTCTTTGCTTTTGCAGCTGCTTTTTCTTTCTTTTCTTTCATTTTCCATGCTTCTTCCTCCGCTATTTTTACAGAACGATTTAATGCGTCTTGGGCTTTCTTCCTAGCTTTTCCAGCTTGTAGTACCCTTTCTTCTGAACGTCCCAATGCTTTTTTGACTGTTTCTATTTTCTTTTTCGCTTTTTCAGCATCTTGTTTTGCGGCATCTGCTTCTCTTATTGCATTTTTTTCACGTGTTTCCATTTCAGATATTTTTCTTTCTAGTCTTTTCTTTTCTTCAGGATCTTGAGTTGCCTGTAATCTATTATATTCTTCTTGCAAACTTCTTTTCCCTTCTTGGGCAACTTTAATTTTTTCTTGTGCTTCTCTGAATTCTCTTTCAACTTTTGCTCTTGCAGCTTCTGCTTCTTGTTGTGCTTTTTTTGCTGCAGCAATTGCCTCTTCATTTGCTTGTTGTGTTTCCACAACTATTTTTAATTCTCTTTGCGCATTATCCACTGCTCTTTGTGCGTTTGGATCTACATTTATTCCACTCCTTTTTTGTTCTTGTATTTCTCTATTCATATTTTCTAGTCTTCTTCTCATTTCTTCTTCAAAGTTTCTCTGTCTTTGTCTATCTGCTTCACTTACCCCGGGAGTCTGAGGTACATTTACATTTATTACAGGGCTTGGAGCAGACATAGTTGGAGCTGCAGATGGCGTTGGAGTGGTAGGAGTATAAGGAATTGTAGAAGATGATTTTTTTCTTCTTCTCCACCAACAAATTATTCCTAAAATTACTAAAACTATTCCAGTCAATACAAGTGGTTCTCCATTAAATACTAAATCAGATAATCCAATCCAGATAAGCACGATACCCAAAATGATAAAAATCAGACATAAATTTTTTAATAATTTTTTTCCAAATTTGTATAGGAAATAAATCAAACCAATTACAATTATTATGCTTGCTATTTGATAGATTATATCCCCAGAAAGTCCTAAGCTAAATAATAAATCTTCTAAATCAAAGTTTAGTGTTCTAATTCCATATATAATAAATATAGAAAGGATAAGAGAGATTATTATTGGAGTATTTGTTGTTTGCCCATAATCATTCTGGAATAACTTTAATCTTCCTAGGATCATATTTAATAATGCAAATGAAATTAGAAAAGTTCCACCCAGTAGAATATTTTCTCCACCAATCATATCTAGAGCATCTCCAATACCAACGGCACTAATAATGTTTATTGAAATTAATGCTGTTAGCAATAATATCCCTCTTTTTTGCATAATTGGTTGACGATTTTATTTTTTATAAACCTTCGCAACTTTTCCATAACCTTTAAATTCTATTTTTATTTATTGTAATTATGAAACAGAGGGCTTTTAGTGTTTTAGGCAATGTTGCTATTGTTAATTTTCCATATGGTTACAAAGTTTCTGAAAAGAAAAAATTTGCAAATGGTATTTTGAAAAAACAGAGTAACATCAAAACAGTTTTAGAAAAATCAGGAAAGTTTAAGGGAAGATTAAGAAAGATGCAAACTAAATATCTTGCAGGAGACAAAACAAAAGAGGTTTTGTACCATGAAAATGGGTGCACTTTTAGATTTAATGTGGATAATACCTATTTTTCTCCTAGATTGAGTAATGAGAGAAAAGAAATAGCTTCTAAGATAAAAAAAGGAGATAAAGTACTTGTTATGTTTGCAGGTGTTGCACCTTTCCCTATTATTATAGGCAAGAGTTCAAAAGCCACAGTATATTCTAATGAAATAAATAGAACTGCAAATAAGTATGCCGAATTAAATATAGGATTAAATAAATTAAAGGATAAAGTAAAATTAGTTCCTGGAGATATAAAGAGAGTTTCTAAGAATCTAAAAGAAAAGTTTGATGTTATTGTAATGCCAAGGCCGCAATTGGAAGATAGTTTTTTAGAAGATGCGTTTAGATTAACTAAGAAAGGAACTAGAATATATTATTATGATTTTTGTAAAGTAGAGGATTGCAATTTAATTGTTGATAAGATAAAAGAAGAAGCTAAGAAGGCTAAAAAGAAAATTAAAATTCTAAAAAAGAAAAAGGCGGGAGAGATTGCTCCGTATAAAATTAGATTTAGGGTTGATTTTAAGATACTATAATTTTTTCTCTCTTTTAACTGCGGTTGGTGCTTCACCACCATGCCAAGTAAATCTAGGACGCATTCTCATAGGATAGATTCTTTCCGAATTATCATCTAGAACAATACATGATCCTTTCAAAGAAGGTAGATTATCCATATGCTCTTTGATAGTATTTAGTAAATAGCTCTGCATGATGTGGTTTAAAGCATCTACATCTGGTTTAGAAGTAACTCTGTGAGCTAGAACAATATCTGATTGTGTCATAACATCAGTATGAATTTTTCCTGGTTGCTGTGTAGCTAGAACTACGCTTATTCCTGGCTGTCTACCTTCTCTTAATAATTGGACTAAAGCATCCGTTGCAACAGTTTTTTCTTTTAATGGAAGGAATTCGTGAGCTTCATCTATAAATAGCCAAACTAAAGGATAATCTTTTTTCTCTTCTCCTCCAGATAATTCAAAACCTTTTGAGATTGCTTTTATTTCTTCTTCTTTTCTAGCAATCATTCTTTGGTTGAATAATTTTCTTGATAGTAAACTAATTACTAGTGCTCTAACATTAAATGCTCCAACTGAATTGTAAATACTTAAATCTAAAACTGAAGTTACCCCTCCGGTAATTATTTTTTCTACAGGTGTTGGCTCATGGTCTTCCTTAGCAAAAACGCCCCAAGTGTCTGCAGCTTCGAATAGACCTGCTGCTGCTATTTTATTTTCTTGAGAACTTTTGTGATCTGATTCAATTTGATGGATTATATCTTTGATAATATATTTATCTCCTTTTTCTACTAAGGTGTTAAGTGCTTTTTGTATAGCAACTGATACAGGATTAATCATATCTAATCCAAACATAAGTATCCAATCTTCTGGATTCATTTCCATAGCATCTAATGCAAAACTTTCATCTACTGGAATTCCTTTTTTTACATATTCATCATAGTGTCCGAAGGGAACAAAGATTTTTACTGGAAGATTTTTTCCTTGCAATCCCCATTCTCTTAATAATACTCTATCTTTTTCATTTGCATATTTCATAGTCCAGTAAATTCCCATTGTATCAAACATTAGAGTTCCAATATTTTGACTTACTTCTTTTGGCAGATTAGAAATTTCTTCAGCCATAACTCCTAAAGTATAGGATTTACCTGAACCTCTTTTACCAGCTACGAGAACAACATGGCTTTTTGCAACGTCCATAAATATTTTGTTACTTAATGAAGTGTATTGACCCATTTTTACATAACCTTTTCCTAGCATAAGTAATCCTCTATCACCAAGTTCTTTTTTATCTTCTTTATTTCTTCCGACGGTTATATCATAAGGCATGGATAAACATGGATAAGTTAATTTTTAATCTTTTGTATTATGTATTTAATTTCACCAAAACATTTTTAAATGGATTTTTCTATGAGTTTTGTATGGAAGAAAAAAACGGTGAACATCAAGCGCATTCAAGTAGAAAGCCTTTGACTGAAAAATTAAGAAAAAATCCTTGGATTCTTTCAACAGTTATCTTAGGAATTTTTGTGGTACTATTAGTTGCGGGTAGTGGTGTAACTGGTAATGTTGTTTCTGAAAATAAAGCTGCTGAAATTATTTTAGGATTTGCAGAAGAACAAACAGGTCAGACAATAGAGTTAGATTCAGTTGGTGAAGTTTCTGGGGTTTATGAAGTTAATATTATTTTTCAAGGTCAGACTATTCCATTATATTTAACTAAGGATGGAGAAAATTTAATTCAAGGTTTAACTGCAATAGATTCTATTAATGCTCCAGCTCAACAACAGCAAACTCAAGCTCAACCAGAATTGGTGAAGTCTGATAAACCTAAAGTAGAATTGTTTGTAATGACTCATTGTCCTTATGGTACTCAGGCTGAAAAGGGATATATTCCTGCTATATTAGAATTAGGAGATAATGTTGATGCTAGTATTAAGTTTGTACATTACTTCTTACATACAAATAATCAAGAGGAAGTTGAAACTCCTAGAGAAGTTTGTATAAGAGAAGAACAATCAGACAAGTACTTAGCTTATATGAAGTGTTTCTTAGGTGGAGAGAGAGGAACTCCTGAAGAAGCTGCGGCTTGTGATGCAGAAGTTGGTATTGATACTGATGATCTAGAAGATTGTATTGAGAACAGAGCAGAAGATTATTATGCAACAGATTCTGCATTAAGTGAAGGATATGGTGTTAGAGGAAGTCCTACTTTAGTAGTTAATGGAGCAATTGTACAGAGTTCAAGGAGTGCTGATGCTTACTTGAAGACAATCTGTGGCGCATTTAATAACGCTCCAGAAATTTGTGAGACAGCTAGTTTAGATTCTGCAAATCCAAGTCCCGGATTTGGTTACGGAACTACTACTGGAATTGCTAACGCTCAGTGTTAATTTTTTATTTTTTGTTAAAAATTTAGTTTAATTGAAATTTTTGTTATTATTTATATTGAGTTAGTTGATCTTTCAATTGCCTCTTTTGAACCCATTCTGCAGTAGTTACAATATAGAAAGTTTTATATATGTTTAGCATCTTTAAAATTTATGGATGAAACAAAAGTCATAGAGGGTATGAGCGAATATCCTGATTTAGGCAAGGTACTTGATAGAACATATCACTTAACCGAGGTATTAGGTCAAGGAGGTTTTGCTACTGTCTTCAAGGCAGATGTAAACGCTGACGAATTTGATTATGCTAGTGTTGCTGCGTTTAGAGAAAAAAGGACAGGAAATGCAACAGAGGATTTGCCAGAATCTAGAGCAGAGCATTTTGAACAGGTAGAAACAAGGGCGAAATTTCTGAGAAGTCCAATCTTTGCTCAAAAAGTAAGATCTCATGTTGAAAAGTACCCTAGATTATATCCTTCTTCAGGAGTGGCCGCAGTAAAAATGCTAAAGGAAATTCCTGGACTTTCACATGACCAATTAAGAGAAATTATATTTAGATTTGAAGGAGAATGGAAAAATCTTATGGGAATAGGTCATAAAAATGTTATTGGAGTATATGGAGGAAATCAAACCTCTTTAGAAGATAGAAAAATATGGTATTATGCAATGGAGCATCTTGAGGGAATGATAGATCCAGAAGAAAGATCAAAACTTCCTATAGAAAAACAATTAGAAATTTATCGTCTTGCTGCTAATGGACTGGAGGCACTTCATCATTATGGTATAATTCATAGGGATGTTAAACCAGATAATATTTTGGTAACTCCAGATGAGGTGAAAATATCTGACATTGGTATAGGAAAAGATGTATTAAGAAAGACTGAATTGACTATGTCAGGAAATGTTATGGGAACTGTTCATTATATGTCTCCAGAGCAGGCAACTCAGAGTAAATATGTTGATGAAAGATCTGATGTATATTCTCTTGGAGCGTCTATTTATAATTCACTTACTGGACAAAAACCTTACCAGGACATGAATCTTGCAAATATAATCCATGCTCTTCATAGTAAAAAAAGACCGGTGCCAATTCATGAGCTTAGAGAAGGTGTTCCAGATAATGTAATTGGTGTAACTGAAAAAATGATGCATCCCAACCCTTCAAGAAGGCACGGTTCTATGGAAGAAGTTATGGATGATCTTGAAGCCTTGCTGGAAGGTAGATCTACGTCTGTTGAAAGGAAAAGAAGGGGCAGATC
>CBDUAR010000017.1:0-8882 GCA_965365175.1 uncultured archaeon | reverse complement strand
TTATGGGAAAGTGTTTTAAGGAAATTTTATTTAATACTCCCTTACAAAAAACAAAATTAAAGCAGAAGAAGAACATAATCTGTACTGTGGATAGAGTTGTTTTGGGGAAATGGATGGCTCAACAAGCTAAAAAAGCGGGAGCAAAAATTAAAACCAATTCTGGAGTTGATAAAATTGGAGAAGATTATGTAATTGTAGGAAACAAAAAGATAGGCTTCAAATATTTAATTGGAGCAGATGGAGGAAATTCAATTGTTAGAAAACACCTAGGATTAGGAAATGAAAAAATATGTTTGGGGCTACAATATAAAACAAAAAAGAAATTTAAAGATCTTGAATTTATTTTTGATTACGACAAATTTGGACCTTCATATGCATGGATTTTTCCCCATAAGAAATTCACTTCTATTGGAGTAGCTATGCCAAATCAAAAAGGTTCTAAAAAAATAAGAAATAATTTTAATAGATGGTGCAATGAAATGTTTGATACTTCTAAGGCAAAATTTGAAGCCCATATCTTGAGATGCGGTTATGAAGGTTTTCAATTTAAAAATAAATTTTTAGTAGGAGAGGCGGCAGGATTTGTTTCTTATTTTACTGGAGAAGGAATTTATTTTGCAATGTTATCTGGAATTGATGTTGCAAAAAAGATAATTGACAAAAAATATGATTGTCCTGGAATTAAGCATATACTTAGCGTAAAAAAATATCAAGATAGTTTTGAAAAACACCTGTCAAATAATAAAATCTTAGGAAAAATTGAAATAGAAATATTGGCATTACTTTCGAAATCTAATTGGATTAGTAAAGAAATTATAGAACATATAGAATAAAATTATCTAGAAAGATTCTTCTTTTGAGATGCAGCAGATTTAGCAGGCTTCTTAGATTCATGTTTCATCTTTTTTGCTTCAGCTTTTTCCAACATTGCTCCTTCTTCAACAACAGCCGCTTTCTTTTCTTTTTCTTCTTCTTTCTTCTCCCCTTCTTCTGGTTTCTTTTCTTCCTTAGGCTTAGCTTCAGCTTTCTTCTTTTCAGCAATAGCCATAGCTTTGCTTTCAAGCCTTTCCTTTCTTGCTTTCTTTTGTTCAATCTTCTTAGGAACATCAGCAAGCTCTACTCTAACATTTCCGCCTTCCATAGTAGCCTTTACCTTAACTTTATGTGGAGGACACTTAATTCCTCTTTCCCATAAAAACTCATTTAGATGAACGTCTAATTTAACTTTATTCAAATCCCTATCTCTAATTTTCATATGTCTAACTAAAAATTCTTTTATTGTCTTAACAGCCTTATTTGTTTTCTTATATCTTGGAACAACCCTACACTTCTCTCTAAGAGGAATAACAAATTCTCTTGCAACTTCTGGTTTAGTTTCCTTTTTTTCAGCCATTTTATCCGAAGTGTGACTTTCTCATCTTTCTTGGTTTAGCCTTAATCTTTGTTCTCTTCCAAGATCGTCTATGTTTAGTTATAGCAGAAGGATGAATTCTCTTTCCAAGACCAAACTTTCTAAGAACTGCCCAAACAGGAGCCCACTTAGTCTGTCTTCCTTTTACTGCAAGTACTGTTTTTTTCTTTGAACTTTTTATTCCCATTTTATGCTACGTTAACCTCACTTGATTTTGATTTAACATATTTTTGTAGTCCTCTTCCTCTTTCCCATCCTCCAGCAATTTCTACCCATTCTCCACTCTTAAGATGTTTATACACCTTACTCTGTTCTAAATCTAATTTTCCTTCGTATGATTCTACCGGAACAATATGAAGTGGTTCTCTAATACCTTCAATTGTAACTCTCACAGCATTCTCTGGAGCTTCCGAAACTACATACCCTTTTCTAAAAGCGTCTCTTTGACCACAAATTCCGGGTTCAATCTCTCCACACATTCCACAACGCATTTTATTTTATAGCCTCCATAAATTCTTTCCCTTTAGCAGTTAATTGTCTTCCAGGCTTCTTACTTCTAACACCCTTGATATCTTTTGCAATTTCTGTAAATCCTGCTTTATCTAATTGTTGTAGAATGTTTCTAATTATCTTACCACTCGCTTTTTTAAAAATCTCTGGAGCAAAACCTCTATTTTTCTTACTTCCATATTTTGTTCTTAATCTACTTACTCCAAGAATCCCTTTCTTGTAAATTTGTCTTAAAACACTAGCAGTTCTTTTAACCCAGAAGTCAGGATCTTCAATAGGTCTCTCTTTAGAAGGACCAGATTTAACAAATTCAGCCCATTCAGGAGCTTTAATCTCTGGAACTTGTTTTAGAGCTTCAGCTAATTTAATGTTATATTCATGAGCATTTTGTTCTAATACATTTGTCATCTTATTATATTAGGCAATCCTTTCGGATTTAGACACTTATGTGTTAACCTAAAATTATGCAGGATTATCAGTTTATAAAGTTATCTAACTTCCCTTCTCCACTTCTTTATACTTATTACAAATCCAATATTTCTAGCAGTATATTTCTTACCCATCTTTTCAAGAATCTCTTCAGAATATTTTTTTACATCTGCCTTTCCTTCTTTTCCGGTTCCTCTTACGCTCTTTAATACGTGAACCTTAACATTTTCATGATTTTTAAACATAGTTTTCAAAGTAGATATAAAATTATCAGTAATTCCAGATTTTCCTAATTGAATATTTCCTATTACCGGCATTTTTCTATTTCTCCTTTCTTAGCAATTATTACTTTAGCTTTCTTTACCCCGAATGTTCCAATTTTCATTCCTTTTTCCTTGTAAACCTGCTTTCCAGTAAACCAATGAACTTTAATATCTTTTTTATTATCTCTCCAATCCTGAGAATAAGCAGCACAAAGATTTGCTATCTCTCTCCTTTCTTTTGCATTAGGTTTTTCAATAGCAACACAAAATGGACTTCCAGAAGCAACAGTATGCATTATAATATTATCTTTTCCAAGATACTTCTTAACTAATGCTTCATTCTGCTCTTGATTTTTTCCCATCAATATTTTGTTTTCATTAACAGTTAATTCTCTAAATTTCATAAACTCAATAAGCCAAAGTAGTTTTTATAGTTTTCATTATAGCAATGTTTAATAACCTATAACTGGGAGGATTAATATGGGAAGAGATACAAAACCATCAGAACTAGAGAAAGCGGTCCCCCAATCAACATCTAGAGGATCAAGCATAGTTATAGTTGAGGAAAAGTATAAGTCTAGCCTTCCTTACAACGGAAGAAAAGGCGAATTTAAATATGATGAAGCTAATTAGATAAAAACCTATTTACCATCTTTAAACATTTCTTTTGATTAGGCCATTTCAATAATTTTATAGCTTTCTTGAATTCAACCCATTTGTAATCAGAGTGTTCTGCATCACCATTTGCACTTAAGGTAACTTCCTCCATTGGAACTTGAGCAGCATATAATTGATACTTTTGCCCCATAACCCCCGGTCTGTCTTTCAATTCTTTTTTATATTTGTATTTTCCAAAAAAATTCATGCTCTTAATACTAACAGGTGTAAGGCCAGTCTCCTCAACAATTTCTCTTCTAACAGCACTCTTCACAAATAATTTCTCTTTTAGAGTTTCCAGTCCTCCTTTTGGAAATTCCCAACCTTTCCAATGAAGTTTTCTTTTCAGAAGTAAGTAATAAATTTTATCTTCGATTATAGAGTAGGTAACGACAAAAACAGCTTTTCTATATTTCATTGTCCCCATTTTCTTAAAGCATCATGTAATTCAATATGATCTACTGCGTAAGCTTTCAAAGATTTTCCTTTTAGAACAGCATCAACTGCTTGTCTCATAGCTTTTGCGCCTGCCACAGTTCCATAGGGATGTCCATGAATTCCTCCACCTGCTTGGATAACAACATCATTCCCCATAAATTTCATTATCTTATCCACAATTCCCGGATAAACTCCCCCAGAGGCAACTCCCATAACTGGTCTAACTCCATACCATCTTTGTAATAAATTATCTCTAGTTTGAGGGGTAAATGGAGACTCCATTTCTTGCTCTATATGTAAAACTTCTCCCTTATCTCCAGTCATCTTCCCATATGCGGTTCCGATATGCAATGTATCAACTCCAACCATTCTTGCTAGTTGTGCAATAACTTCCATACTCATTCCATGATCCGGACTTCTATCAAACATAGCATGTCCTGCTCTGTGGGCATGAATTGGTAACTTAGTGAAATCTCTTGCAGTTTGAAGTGCACTCCAACCCAAAGTGATTATATCCAACATAATATAATTTCCTCCATTATCTTCAACAAATTTAATCCTCTTCATCATCTCTTTTGATTCTGCAGTACAATTAACTAGATACACCTTTTTCTCTCCAGTTTCTTTTTCTGCTTTTTCACACATCTTAATTGTTTTCAAAAATCTAGTCTTAAAATTATTAAATTTTTGTGAGGTTAAATTTTCATCGTCTTTGACAACATCACATCCACCTTTCCAAGAGTCGTAAGCAACTACAGAATGTTCTCCAGGTTCCA
This sequence comes from uncultured archaeon, assembly GCA_965365175.1. Classification (GTDB taxonomy): domain Archaea; phylum Nanobdellota; class Nanobdellia; order Pacearchaeales; family GW2011-AR1; genus WJLC01. Next base: position 4,398 of record CBDUAR010000017.1, on the reverse strand, counting down.
ATCCAACTTTTGGTTTTACAATTGTTCCAACAAAAGGTCTCTTTTTTATTTTCATCATTTTTCTTAACTTATGAAGTCCAAATCTAGGGCCTTTAAAGCTTCTTAACATTTTTTTAGGAATTCCTACATCTTCCCACAATAATCCCTTTGCAGATTTCATTCCATAAATATTTCCTCCAATACTCGATAGAATCTCAGGTAAATTTCCTAGTTCAAATAAACCAATTGGATAAGCAATTCTAGCTCTATTTTTATTCTTATTCATGTAGAATACTTTTGGAGTAAGCATCTTAGCAATTCTAGGTTTCATTGTACCAACTTCAGTCCATGTTCCAACACTAGATTCACCAGCAACCATAGAAGCAACTTCCTTAAAACTAAATCCTCTGGCAGGCGTAATTTTATACTGCATAATAAGATCTGTTTTTTTAGGAGTATACTTAAGATCTATGAAACTCTTATATTTATATGATTGTTTACTCACCATCTTTTTTTTCAATAGTATTAATTAATTTATATTTAAATTACTTTCCACAACAAGTTTTTTCACCATTCGCATGATGATATTCTTGACACTCTTTGCATTTCCCATGTCTAGGACATCCTGGCCATGTGCACGGACAATCTTTATTTTCTTCAGTCATTTTTTATTCACGAGACTTCCTTCTTTTGTATCTGCAATATTAAATCCTAACTTGTTGATTTTATCTCTTAATTCGTCAGATTTATTCCAATCCTTGTTGTTTCTAGCATCTTCTCTTTCTTTAACTAACCTCATAACTTCTTCAGGAACATCTACTTTTTCTTTTTTCAATAAATCTAACCCAAGAACCTTGTCAATTTCTTTAATAGTACCAATTTTTCCTTGAGCTTTTTCATCTCTCACCAATTTCCATAAAACCTGCAGTGCTTTTGGAGTATTCAAATCATCATCCATTGCTTTTTCAAATTCTTTCAAATATTTTTTATTATCTTTTTTATCTTCTTTAATTTCAGAAATAATATTTCTTAATCTTTGAAGAGAAGTTTTAGCAACATCTAAAGCTTCCCAAGTGAAATTTAATTTTTGTCTATATATTTTAGTCAAATAAAAATACCTTAAATCAAGAGCAAAATATCCTTTTTCCATAATATCTTTTAATTTATAAAAATTATTCAAACTTTTACTCATCTTTTTTCCATTCACCAGAACCCATTCATTATGCATCCAGTATTTAACAAAATCTTTCCCGTTGGCCGCTTCACTCTGAGCGATTTCATTTTCGTGATGAGGAAATACTAAATCAACTCCTCCAGTATGAATATCAAAAGTTTTTCCCAAGTATTTTGAAGACATTGCCGAACATTCAATATGCCAACCAGGTCTACCTTTTCCTATTTCAGTATCCCAAAATACATCTCCATCTTCTTTAACATAGAATTTCCATAAGGCAAAGTCTTGAGCATTTTCTTTATCATACTCATCTTTTGCAACTCTCTCGCTAGCCCCTGTTTTCAATTCCTCTAATTTGATCTTTGAAAGTTTACCATAATTCTTAAATTTGTTAATAGAAAAATAAATCCCATCTTCAGTTTTATACGCAATACCTTTATCTAAAAGATTTTTTACTAAAGCAATCATTTCCTTAACATGCTCTGTAGCATGAGGCATAACATCTGGACTTTCAACATTCATCTCTTTAAGGTCATCCAAGAATGATTTCTCATAGAATTTAGTAAACTCTTTCAAACTTTTCTTTTCTTTTTGGCTATCCCTTATAGTTTTATCATCAACATCGGTAATATTCATTACATGTTTTACTTTAAGTCCAGAGAATTCCAAATATCTTCTAAGGATGTCTCCAAAAATATATGCCCTTAAATTTCCGATATGAACATAATTATAAACCGTAGGACCACAAACATACATTCCAACATGTCCTTTTTTTATTGGTTTAAAATCCTCTTTCTTTCTGCTTAATGTATTGTATACTTTTAATCCCATAAACTATCTAAGAAATACTGATTTAAAAATTATGCAGTTACTTGTACATCAAAGAAATCAGTAGCATATGCAGCTCCATCTGCAAAAACATTAACTCTGAATCTAGGAATACAAAGAGATGTTCCCGAAGGAATTTGGAATAAAACTTTTTGAGTTGATAAATCTCCAATAGGTATTGGTATATTACTTTCACCTCTTCCTGTCTGTATCCAATTAGCAACAGCAGTCTCTCCTCCCGCACACTTAGAAGCATCAGTCACCACAACTTCATAAGAAAACGTTTTAGAACCAGCATCTGCCCCCTGCAAGAGATTTTTAATACCAATTCCTACGCCTCCAACCTCTTCTTGGCCAATCTCTACAAGCCTAGTACCAGGATAAATAACTAATTTTTTATCTTCTGAAAATAACTTATTTATTTCACTTTTTAATTGCTGATCAGTTAAATCAACAGCACCAGTAGCACTTGAAAATATTCTTTGAACTAAGAAAATACCCAAAATTAAAACACTAACTAATAGAATAATGGTAACTATTGTACCCATACTCATTTCCATTGCTGCTTTCTTGTTTCTCATCTTAATAAACAGGGAATCCACCCTGACTAGCTGTTTTATACATTACATATATATTTACTGCTATTAAAGCCACAAAAACAATTATACCAAGAACTATTCCTATTATATTTAGTTTCTTAGCTTTCTTTGATTTTTCTTGTTTGTTTTGAACAAGACCAATAATACCAAAGACAATTGCAGCTAAAGGTTGGAAAAAAGCCATAACTATACTTATAATTCCAAGAACATAAGCAACACCCTTTTTTTCTGTCATATTATATTTAGTAAATTTCTTTTTTTAAATGTTTTGTAAGTGGGGCACCGGGGAGTCGAACCCCGCACACCATGATCTTCAGTCATGTGCTCTCCCGCTGAGCTAGTGCCCCATTAAATCTAATTAAGTAAGCACGCTTTTAAATCTTTAGAAAAATGTAAGTTGGGAATAGGCCACCTTCTGTAGTTCCCCGTAATTCGGACGGAACTTGTTAACATTCGACTAAGCACCTTATAGGCTTGCACCTGCCAAGATGTTCGTTTCATCAAATCTTGTTCTTCTCAGTTCCACACAAGTTTCATTACTCCAAACAAGCTGTGCCGTTTCTGTAACAGAGCTTTGCTTCACAACAACCAGGATTTCCCTGATGGCATTTAATCGGTGGGCGGACCTTCCTCAGAATTCAATATCGATATATTCACGACATTTACTCATTCAAGAGCCGAATCCCGAAAGTTAACTACCCAACTTACAAATATAGGCATAGAGTAGCATTTTTAAGGTTTACTATATAGATAATATTATGCAGAATTATCATGCTAGAACAAAAGAGGAAATTTTCAAAGAACTAAACACTTCTGAAAAAGGATTAACAAAAAAACAAGTTATTGACGGATTAGATAAATATGGAAAGAATACTATACAAAAAACTCACAAATTAAGACCCGTAAGAATATTTTTTGAACAGTTTAAATCATTTTTAATCTATATTTTAATAATTGCAGCGGCAATTTCCTTTCTTATAGGGCATAATTTAGATGGAGGAGTAATTTCAGCGATAGTAATATTAAATGCAATAATTGGTTTTACTCAACAATATAAAGCAGAAAGATCCCTAGAGAATTTGAAAAAGATTTTGATACCTCAAACAACAGTGATAAGAGACGGAAAAAGAATGAAGATTTCTTCAAAGGAATTAGTTCCAGGAGATATTATGTTATTAGATGCTGGAGATAAAGTAACTGCTGACTGCAGAATAATAGAAGAAGAAAATCTACAAACAAATGAAGCTATACTTACTGGAGAAAGTATGCCGGTAGACAAAACAGTGGGAGTTATTGGACCAAAAACACAATTAGCAAAGAGAAAAAATATGCTTTTTACAGGAACTCAGGTTGTAAGAGGAACTACAAAAGCCGTAGTAATTTTCACAGGCATGAAGACTGAATTTGGAAAGCTTGCGGAAAAACTTCAAGAAATAGAAACACAAAAAACTCCTATGCAAAAAAGACTAGATAATTTTTCTAAACAAATTGGGTTCATAATTTTAGGAATTGTAGCAATAATAATGATTGTAGGAGTTTTAGAACAATTCGATACTGTTAGTATGTTCCTAACCGCAGTTGCTTTGGCAGTTTCGGCAATTCCTGAAGGATTGCCTGCAGTATTAACCTTATCTTTTGCAATTTCTTCAATAGCAATGTCAAAGGAAAAAGTAATTGTAAGAAGACTTCCTGCAGTAGAAAGTCTTGGAAGCGTTACAGTTATTTGTTCAGATAAAACAGGAACGATAACTGAAGAGGAGATGAAAGTACAAAAAATATTCTCAAATAATTATGTTTACGATAAAAAAGAAAATGCTA
>CBDUAR010000016.1:0-9009 GCA_965365175.1 uncultured archaeon | reverse complement strand
AAACAAGAACTAGCAAACAAAATTAGAGACTATTTTGACTTAAATGTCTATGAAACTAAAGTATGGTTAGCTCTTTTAGGAAAAGGTATTGCTTCTGCTGGTGAAGTTTCAACAGTTTCTGGTGTTCCTAGATCTAGAACTTATGATGTATTAGAAAGTCTAGAAAAGAAAGGATTCGCTATAGAAAAATTAGGTAAACCAGTAAAATATATTGGTGTAAAACCAAAAATAATCTTAGAAAAGATAAAAAACAACGTTAAAAAAGAAGCAGAAGATAAAATTTCTGACCTATTAAGAATCAAAGAAACTCAAGAATTTGTAGAATTAGAATCATTATACAGAGAAGGTGTAAACCCCGTAAGAAGAGAAGAAGTTTCAGCTTCATTAAAGGGTAAATCAAATATTTCTAATCATTTAAAAGAAATCTTACAAAATGCTACAAAAGAAGTTGCGGTTTGCACAAACGCTAAAGATGTAGCTAATAAGACTAAACTTTTCCAACAAACTTTTGATAGACTTAGAAAAGCAAACATCAAAGTTAAAGTAGCTTTGTCCGGCGATGAAAATTTAATCAAACAATTATCTGAAAAACTAAATACAAAAATCAAAAAGGTAGATATCGATGCTAAGTTCTTTATTGTAGACAGAAGAGAGATCTTATTCTATATTTCAAAAGATCCTACTCAAGAAGATTTAGCTATTTGGTTGAATTCTGATTTCTTTTCAGAAGCTTTTGCTATACTTTTTGAGACAGCAACTCAATAAAATGAAAACATTAAAAGAATTTTTACTCAAAACAGTTGAGGGAGTTAAAGTTTTAGATAGAGATGCATCACAAGCCCACACTCAATTTGCGGAGGATGCTAGAATTGCTGGAGATGATGCATCAGCAGAGGTACATGAGCTGGTTGTAGAACTAAATGAAAGACTAAAAGGAATTGGCGAACCAGTGATAGAAGATTTACAAATTGAAGGACTTCCAAGGGAAATGAGTGAACAAGCATTCAAGTTTTTAATATCTGAATTTTATGGATCGGAGGGATATCATTTTGTTGGAGAAGAAAGTTTTGGGGATGTTTATGCAGATTCTAATGAAGACAATGGGTGAATTTATCTTTTGTTCCTGCAATGAGATATCATGGTCCAGGAGCATTTGTCACAATTAAGGATTTAGGGAGAGAATAAAATGAGAAAATTAGCAGCACTAGCAATGACAGCAGTATTGGCTTTTAGCGGTTGCGGTCAAAAACCAAAGGTGACAACTACCTTAAGAAGATATAATGGAGATTATAATGGATTTGCAGTTACCATAGAAGATACAAAGGTAGTTACAGATGGTTTAAGTGGCATGACTCCAGATTTCTCAATGACTTGTAGACTAGATAATAGATCAAATAAAGATTCTCCTTTCGAATTGATATACGGGGAAGATAAGAACTTAGATGGAGAATGGGATGTTATTAGGCATGCAACGAAAAAAAAGGGAGGATATTATAGTTTAGATCCAGCAGATATTGTGGAAGCAAAAGAATTATTAGATAAGGCCACTAAAACAGTTGGGAGAAAGGAAAATCTCTCCGTCAGTTGGGAGAGATAAAAATAAAACTAAGTTTGTAGTTTAAAATGTCAAGAATAGGCAAAACAGCAAAAACACTTGCGAAGATTCTAGTTCCATTTGGACATACTATTGCATTTCGATTAGATAAAAATGCTCCAAAACCCCATTCATACCCAAGTGATCCGATGGAAGCCTATGAAGATCACCTCTTTAGAGTAAATATTACAGCAACATTTATCCTAGATGCCGTAGAATTAGCCCCATTAGCTGCTATTGGATATTATCTATTGAAATAATACTCATCTCTTTCATTCTCTTCTTATTCTTACTAACCCATTTAGAAACAAACTCTGAAATACTAAAATTAATTTTATCTTTAGCATAAACTCTATTACTTTTCACAAAAGTCTTAGAATGATTTTTCTTAAACATTTTAACACTCTTTTTATCCTTAACAAAAGGACCCTGAACTAAAACTTCCTTCTTGCTCTTAACCCTATAATAACACTTACCATAATCTTCTCCATAATATTCAAAATCACTCTTCTTAATATCAAAATATCTTGATATCTCTCTCATAAAGTATCTATAGAACTTCAATAACTTGCTTCCAGCAACATCTCCTCTCTGTTTATTAGTTTTCAGATCTAATGCAACAAACTCTCCTTTCCTTTCTTTATCAATATTCATCTCTTTAACTTCAAACTTATCCAACGAAGGATTCTTCAAAAAACTCACACACTTCTTCTGAAAGTCCTCAAAAGTCTCCAAAGATAAAGCAGCAAGAGCATTTCTTTGCTTAAATGTAGGATCAATTAAAACAATTGGAGAATTTAATTTAGCAGCATTCAAATCCATCAACACATCACTCTTCCTATGATGTTTCTCGATATCAATAACTTCTTGTTTCTTAATCTTAGTTATAGCTTTAATAAATTTCAAAAATCCTTTGTAATGATAAACTAATAATTCCAAAGCGTAACCAGAAAATCCATTAATATATGATTCAGCACCATAACTTTTAGTAGCATAACAAAATGCCTTAGCTAATCTAATTCCATCTAATACTTTCTTATCCTTAACTTTACTCTTAATATACTTAACATGAGAGTAAGACAAATCAGTAATATTATCAGATTCTTTAGGATTATTAACCTTAACAACAGGAATCAATTCAATAAAAAAGCTAGGTCCAAATTGTATTCTAAAATAATCTCTAGACCCATGAACTAGCTCAACATTTTTCATTCCCTTCAAAAATTTTTTAGTCATAGAAGAAATATCTTCATACTTTTTATCAAATCTCAAAAACACATCCACATCATAATAATCTTTCTTAATCACAGTATTTTTGGCAAAACTTCCTCCAATAAAAACATCTACTTTCAATCTACCAATTTTTTTCTTCAACTCTTTCAAGAACTTTTTCAAAGTTTCATCTATAAATTTCAAGTCCTCTTTTGGTGGACTAATTTTTTCTAAAACCTCTTTTAAAATAGAATTAATCTTCATCTGGATTACGTATTTCCTTAAGATCCTTCGTACTTTGTTTCAAAGTAGAAGCTAGATCGATTATGTATTTGCCTTCTTCCAATTTATAAATCAAAGGCCTATCTTTTCTGAATAAGTTCACAACATCAATTTCAAATTTACCTGATCCTAAAACTCTAACAGATTCAATATCTAATATAACTGGAGCATTTGGATCTGTAATTCCTGCCATCTCTCTAATATCTTTTTCGATAACTTCCTTTTCTTCCTTAGGAATTTCAATAGGATTTTCTTTTAATTTTGCAACTTGATCGTCTCTGATATAGAAAAAGAAATGACTTTTACAATCACTACATCCTTCTAATAATTCCTTACTTCCAGCAGGATATATTCTAGAACATTTTACACATTGGTGTGGCATAATATTAGATAGAAATCAAACTTATAAAATTATCTACTTATTCAAAAACAATTCCAACTTCTTAGGGTTTCTCTTAATTTCTTTTACAATAGACGCAGGACCTATAACTGTAATCGCTCCAAGATCTCCACCAGAAAGCATATTCACAACACTATTTCTCATTCTATCTACCAATCCAACTTCTTCATTATCACTAATAACTGCTAACTCAATTCCTCTAAAATTTTTAACGTGTCCAATCATTGCCATTGTATCTTCAATTAATCTAGTCTCTTCATCAGGCCTTAATCTTCCCTGAAGAATTAAAATATTACTTCCTAGAATTATATCTAATATTTTTCTGATTCTCTCAGAACTACCCAAACTACGGATTTCCGAATAAGGCATAAATTGTAATGAAAATCCTTTCAGCTTTCCAATCCTCTTTTTTTTCTTTACCATTTCTATTTATATGATGTAATATATATTTTTAATTGTTACTAAATTGATTTTGATATCCTAAAAATGGCCTCATAGAAGTCATCTAGGTTTTTCCCATATTTAGCACTAATTCCGATAGTTTCATATTCCGGAAATGCAGCCTCAACTTTCTTAATATCCGACTTTCTCAAATCAACCTTGTTTGCACAAATCAACACGGGAATCTTTCTAGCAACCAAATTACCAATAATAGTAATATTAACTTGATCATAAGGATTCTCTGTAGAATCTAATACCACAACAACCAAATCCATATCTTCTAACCATTTAATACTCTCAATAACTCCTTGTGTAGCTTCTTTAGCTCTCTTCTTTGACTCTTTCTTCTTCATTTTAAACTTCAAGAAATCTTCATAATCTATTCTAGTAGCAATACCAGGAGTATCTACCATCTTAAAAGTCATTTTTTTACCTTTATACTCTATTTCAACTTTTTCCTTAAATTGTACTGTACGTGTCTCATGCGGAACTTTACTAACGCTTCCAATTTCTTCACCAGTAAAGTCTTTACATATTCTATTAGCTAAGCTAGTCTTCCCAGCATTAGGAGGGCCATAAAAACCTAACTTTATCTCTTCTTTTCTCCTAAATATGCTGAATAATACTCTTTTAAAGAAATTTTTAAACACCTTTATTACCATATTATTTTCTTAAAATTACAGCTTTATTAAACTTTGTGTGATTGACTATTTATTTTTTTAAAGGCCTTTTCTTTGGGGGCATAGGCCTTCTTACAGGAGGTCTCCTCATCGGAGGTCTTCTCATAGGCATTCCAGGTCTTCTCATAGGGGGCCTCATTCCTGGCTTTCCTGGGGCACTTGTAGCAGGTTTCTTAAATAAGTTTAATATCTTCTCTACAGGAAGTTCTAGCATTCCAGTTCTCTTACCTAGGTACTTTCTAATAACATAATTAATTTGCTCTGAATTCCACCCTTGTTTCTTAAGTTTCTTAAATATTTCATTCTCCTTAACACCTTTCTTTTTTTGAGCATCAATATAATGTATCAAGTTAAACAAGAAATTTCTATCCTTAAACAAGTATGTTTCATATTTGTTCTTATACCAATTTTGTAAGAATACATAAGCCACTATTCCAACTAAAAATAAGAACACCACTATAACAATAAATAATGCCCATCTCATTCCCTCTTCATCTTGTTCAATAATTGTAACTAAATCTAAATCTTGTAGTGCTGGAGAGATAAAGATTGGAACAGACACAATATCAACATCTTCAGTTGTTAGAAAAGTAATTGTTTTTCCTGAACCTACTGGAATTTCAACAAAACCAGACTTAACATTTTCACCATATGCTTTATCAAATTGCATATTTTCTAATTGTTTAATAAAAATAGAAGGGGCAGCATCAAAATCTCCAGTTTGTTTAACATCCAATACAAAAACGTTAATTAGAGGATAAGTCCCATCAGCATATTTTGCATCAATTCTTTTGTACTTTATTTGTGAATCTAAATTTCTAACATCCCACTCTGACACTGCATCAGCATATTCAAATTCACTACCTTCAAGAGTTCCTCCCAAAAATTCTCTAACTGCTTGAACATTTATAGATCCACTATTAGAATAAAATGAAACATAATCAGTGTTAATTCTTTCATCAACAGATAAAGGTATTCTCAATGCTAAAAAATCATTAACTACTTGAGTATATTCATCATCATTTCCTGCAGCCTCATACGCAGTTTCAATTGCAGTTAGTTGCTGTGTTAAAGAAGTAGCGTCTAAAACAGTAGTCATTCCATCCTGATAAAATTGAGGGAATTTTGATACCGCAGAACTAACATTTTGAACATTAGCTTTAGCTTCTGTTAATTTCTGTAAAAACAATGCCTGATAATCTGCAACATCTATTGTGAATGTTCTTGAACCAGTCTTTCCATTTACATCTGTAACACTTATCATAAGAGGAACTTTTCCAATTTCAGTAAAAGTATGAGTTATTTTGTTTTCATTAGTTGTTTTAGGACTAGCACTTCCAAATTGCCACGAGTAAGAGTCAATACTAGCATTGTTCAATTTTTTAACATCAACACGAAAATTCATAGGAAAACGAGTAAAAGCAATTATTGGAAAAACATTTTCAACTTCTGGAACTGGCTCTACAGTAATGCTTTCTTCAAAAAGTTCCACTCCTTTGAAATCAATTGAATAGTCAATATCTCCTGTCTTAGTTGGAAGCCCAAAATCTGCACCATTAAGAGATATCCTTTGGAAACCATCAGTATTAACTTTAGCAGAACCTAGTGATAGGTCATATACAGTTACTATATTAGTTCTACCCAAATTACTATCATACGGAACAAAAATATCATCAATAGTTATTGTCTGATCGTGTTCTGAAGCAAGAAATACCGGAACAATACAACCCTCTGTAGGACAGATATTTCCATCATAAACCTCATAAATATAATCCGACATTTCTGAACCCAATTCAGAGATTGGATAATTTCCAGTAATATTTAGTGTTCCAAGAGCAGCGAACTTCCTACCTTCTGCAAATATTTCATATGCAGCAACTTCACTTTCCGCATATTGTCCTTCTGCAAAAAAAGCACACCCATTACCATCAAGATACCCTCTTATTTTAGTTTTTTGATCAACCCCATTATCATTGAATAGACAAACGTAGTAATCAGCTTTTTCGGTAACCAAGAATTCAACTTCACAATATCTTTCCTCATAACCTGATGTTAGAGTATCATTTACTTCACACTCCGCTAAACTATCAACAAAATCTAAATCATATATTGCAGCATTAGTAGTATCAGCATCAGCCATAACCTTTAATTTAGCACCAATCCTAAATCCTGGAGCTTCCTCCAAAGTTATTCTCTGACAAAACATTCTTCCTCCGCCAGCCATATCTAATTCACTTAAGGCTTTACTTCCATCAAAACATGAATAACTTTTCTTAGCTAAACACTGCCCAATACCTATTTTATCATTCCCATATTCAATACTTCCATCATCAAAGAAATCTATTTTCAACTGATTATCACAGTCTTCTGCAGCATCACTTGAGATTTTAAACTCAGGCTCATCTATATTATTAACAGTTCCAGTAAATCTAAATCCAATAAGTTTAGTTTCACCTCTCATTAATTCAAATGTTTTTGAGGCTTCTTCATTTGATGCAGTATAACTAGCTCCACACCCTTCAGGAACACAAGAGTAATCCGTTTCTTCAACTAATGAACCATCACTCTTCAATAAATCAAGAATCTCAATGCTATTTCCTTCACTGTCTTCAACAAGCTCATCAACATTTTCGCTAGTAATACTAAGATTTACCCAACCTTGTAATGTAGCTCCAGGCCCATAAACCTTTGATATACTATGAGAGGCATTTCCAACAGAAAATGCAGCTGAAACAAATAATATATTCACAAATACTAGAAAAAATAATACTAATAAAATCCCTCTTCTCATAAGGCTAATATGTGTTTTTTATTTTATAAACTTTCTCTATTTTTTTCTGAAGATTAAATAAACATAAATTAAAGAAATCAAAGATAGAGTTGTTATAAATGCATAAGTTCCAAAGAACGGAACCTTTAATTCCTGAGGACAAGGTATTGCGGTAGTTGTCCAGTCTTTACAACTTGGATCATCTGAAGTATAAGATACTTGGAAGAATTCATCTCCTGCACCACATTCAGTATTTCCTGATTCAGTGTACTTACATGAAGTTGCAGTTATTGTACAACCATCATTATCTGGGTGGTACTCTATCACACTTGGAGCAGGACTACAGGTTTCTGTAGTATAGTTCCATTCACAACCAACCATACTTTCTCTTCTTAAACAATTTGGACCCTGCTGGTCATATTCTAAATAAGCTCCTTCTAACACTGCAGCTTCACCTAAATTCTCTTCACAAGTAATATTATTTGCATATTCGCTACAAGTTTCTATTCCTCCAAGTTGACCAATAGTTAAATTAATAGTAAGATCAAAACTTCTTCTCCCTTGAGACTCAAAATACAATGCCAAATCCCCTTTTTCTGATCCTTCATTGGGATTATTAATATCTTCAAGAACTGCTATTTCATAACTAGCCACTGCAGTTCCTTCTGCATTAACAGTTCCTTCAATTGTGGTTATATAATCATCCGCATAAGGATCATTTTCGTAAATATCCATATCTAATTTTTCTCCATTTGTCAATCCAGTATCAGGAACAATTAAAACTAAGTCTTCTCCCTCCAACAAATCAATTTCGATGTAACTTCCAGGAATTATTGTGGTTCCATCCAAACTCCAAAAGGGAGCATCAGGTTCGCCAGTATCTGAAACACAATCTATATCTGGCACCACACAATCAGCCCCAAAATTCTCTGGGCAAATTCCGTCATTATTTCCACAATTAAAACACTCCCCATCAATATAAACACCATTAATACTTTCATCATCTCCTTCACAGGGATGTAGTGCAATAACAAAATTAGTCATAACTAATAATAATGCTATAAATAACACACTCTTTTTCATATTTCAAACAAGAATTTCTATTTTATAAATATTCCCATACCGCTAAAATTATATATGTTAAACTCCTTAAATATATAAGAAAAAGGCAAAATCGTAAGATTTATATACCACTGAATAGTAGTTATAACATAGTAAAATGAGACAAAGAGGAAGAAAATTAAGCCTTGGAGGAATGCTTTTAGCAAGTGCCATGTCTGTTCTTGGAATTGGATGTGGAGGATGTGATGATGGTGAGGAGCCAAATAACGTTCCAAGCATAACTACTGCAAGCATAGGTTCTGCAGTTGAAGGTCAAGATATTAATACTGTTATAAATGGTACTGACGCAGACGGAGACGCCCTTAATTATTCTATTGTAAGTGCTCCAGCAGGGGCTTCAATAACTCCCATTGATTCTACTAGTGCTCAATTAAACTGGATTCCAACTCACGCTCAAGCAGACATTGCACAATCAATTACTGTAGAAGTAAGCGACGGAACTGATACTGCAACCAGAACATATAATGTAACTCCAGAAAATAGGTCTACAATGAACGGAAATGTTTTT
>CBDUAR010000015.1:0-9575 GCA_965365175.1 uncultured archaeon | reverse complement strand
TTTATCTCCTGGAGCTAAATTACTTGATAGAATTAAAGTTGATGAAGAATTAATTGCAAAAATTAAGAGCAACGAAATTACTACTGAAGTAGAACCAAAGAAAAAGAAAACTACTAAAAGAAAAGTAAAGGAGAAGAAGGAATAAAATGGCAAAGAAAGAAGATTTCAAAAAAATGAGTAAATCAGATAGAGATAAAAAAATGAAAGAGCTAAAATTAGAATTAGTTAAATCAAAAGTTAGTGGTTCAAAGACAGGAACTTCAAAAGTAAAACAAATTAAGAAGATGATTGCTAGAATACTTACACTCAATAACTCTAAACAGGAGGTATTGAGCAAAAAATAAAACAATGGAAATAGATCCAAAAACAGGACTGCCAATCCAGGCAATGGGTTGGGAAGACCTCGCGAAGAGTTCGCAAAGGATAAAGGTAACGACCGATAAAAAAAGATACGGAAAGATCGTTACTGTGGTAAGTGGTTTCGATAAGGGAATCGATATAAAGAAAACCGCAAAAGCGCTGAAAAATGAGCTTGCTTGCGGCGGAACTTTTAAAGATAACCAAATCGAACTTCAAGGAGACCATACAAAAAAGATCAAGCCGATCTTGTTGAAGCTTGGTTTTGCCGAGGACTCAATAGACGAATAGGAAAAAAATGAAAAAAACAGAAAAGAAGAAAAAAACAGAAAGTACAATCGAAAATGGAAAAAAAGAAAAGGTAGTTGGAACTAGAGGAAAAATTTTCGAAGGAGTAGTTATTAAGAAATTCCATAAAAGATTGACTATCGAATTTGAAAGAATGATCTATATTAAGAAATATGAAAGATATGCTAAATCAAGAACTAAAATACATGCTAGACTTCCAGAAAGTATGGAAGACCAAATAAAAGTTGGAGATTTGATTCAAGTTAGAGAGTGTAGACCATTAAGTAAGATTATACATTTTGTTGTTATTAAAAAAATTAAAGATGCGGAGGAACTAAAATGAAAGCTGTAAGTGCTAGAACAACTCGATCATTGAATTTAGGAGCTTACATTAATGCTTCCGATAATAGCGGTGCAAAAATTGTAAAGTTAGTTTCGGTTAAAAGAGCCAAAGCTAAGAAAGGTAAGCAAGTATCTGCTAAGATTGCTGATTGGGTAAAGGTTAGTGTAAGAAAAGGGAAACCTGATATGAAAGGAAAAGTTTTCGACGCTGTTCTGATTAGACAAAAAAAATCATTCAAAAGAAAAAATGGAGAAAGAGTAGCGTTTGAAGATAATGCCGTTGCTTTGTTAAAAGATGACAAGGGTAATCCAAAAGGAACTCAAATTAAAGGACCAGTTGCAAGGGAGGTTTTAGAGCGATGGGCTCAAGTAGCTAAAATTGCTCAATTTGTACTATAAAATGAAAAAAGAATTTTCAAAAAAATGGAAGGCTAGTAAACAGCCAAGAAAGCAAAGAAAATACATAGCTAATGCTCCATTAAGTATAAAGAAAAAAATGGTTAGTGCAAATTTGTCAAAAGAATTAAGAGAAAAATATGGTAAAAGAAATGTTCCTCTTAAAAAAGATGATACTGTTGTGGTTATGAGAGGAAAATTCAAAAAACATAAAGGAAAAATAATGGAAATAGATTTGAAATTATCAAAAGTTGTTGTTGAAGGAGTTCAAGCTAAGAAACAAGATGGATCAAAAGTTAATGTTAAACTTCAACCATCAAACTTAAGAATAGTGGAATTAAACTTAAACGATAAGAAGAGGAGTACTAAACTTGGAGTTAAGAAAGAAGCTCCTAAAAAGGAAACTAAAACTGCGGAGAATAAAAAATGAAACATCTAAAGAGAAGAAAAATACCAAAGAATTGGCCAATACCTAGAAAAGGTACTAAGTATGTTATCAAACCTTCATTTGGTTTAACTAATGGTATTCCACTAGTATTAGTACTAAGAGAGGTATTAAAAGTTGCTAAGAACAGAAAGGAAGTTAAGAAAGCTATTCATGAAAAGAATATTCTAATTAATGGGTCAATTGTAAAAGAAGAAAAAACTAATGTTCAATTATTTGATAAAATAACTTTGGTTCCTTCTAAGAAAAATTATGAACTGGACCTTTCAACAAACGGAAAATACTCTGTTAATGAGGCTAAATCAAAAGTTGAAGAGAAAGTTGCTAAGATTATTGATAAAAAAATGTTGAAAGGGAAGAAAATACAGTTGAATCTTAGCGATGGAAGAAATTTTATCTCTGACATTAAATGTAGCGTTAACGATTCTGTTGTAGTTGACTTAAAGAATAAGAAAATTTCAAAATGTTTACCTCTAAAAGAAGGTTCTAATATCCTTGTGGTTGCAGGAAAACACACTGGAGAAAGAGGTAGTGTTATCAAATTAAAACCTGAAAGAAAAATGGTTTCATTGAAAGTAGGAGACCATAAAGTGGATATTTTAATTAAACAGACAATGGTGACTCAATAAAATGGCAAAAGAAGAAAACCCGATGAGAAACATTAAGATAGAAAAAATAATCTTGGGCATTGGTGCTCAAGGAGATGACTTAGAGAAAGCTATGAGATTGCTAAAATTGTTAAGTGGAAGAGAGCCTACAAAGAGAGCATCTAGTAAGAGAATTCCTACTTGGGGAGTTAGACCTGGATTAGAAATTGGTGCTATGGTTACTATAAGAAAGAATTCGGAAGAAGTTTTGAAAAAAATGTTATTGGCTATTGATAATGTTCTAAAAAAGAAACAAATTAGCGAGAATAACTTCTCATTTGGAATAAAAGAATACTTGGAAATTCCTGGAATGGACTATCAAAGAGATATTGGTATTATGGGGTTAGATGTTACTGTGGTATTCAAGAGAGCAGGAAGAAGAGTTAGATTAAAAAAGATCAAAAAAGGAAAAATTCCTAAGAGACAGGTTATTACAAGAGAAGAAATAATTAAATTCATGGAAGATAAATTCCAAACTAAATTTATAGGTAAATAAAATGGGAGCAAGCGATTGGAGAAAAATATTGAAGCAGCTGAAGAGCAAACCTGCAATCAGAGATAAATTCCTTAAACATAACAAACCGAAAGAAAGAAAAACAGGAATAGCTGCGAAAAAGTGTGAGAGATGTGGAAGATTCGGAGCTCATATTAAATCATACGGATTAAATTTATGCCGACACTGCTTCAGAGAAATAGCTGAAGAAATCGGTTTCGAAAAATATAGTTAAAATGTCACAAGATATAATTGCAGACGCGTTGAATGTAATAAGAAATGCTAAGAAAGCTAGAAAGGAAACTGTAAAAATCAGTAGAATTTCAAATCTTTTAATTGAGATTCTAAAAATTATGAAACAAGAAGGAGCTATTAAGAAGTATAAGATTAATACTAAGGATAAATCGATTGAAATAACTCTTGGAGATCTTTCTAATTGTAAGGCGATAAAACCTAGATTCAGTGTAAATCAATCAGAAATTGAGAAATATAGAAGAAGATATCTGCCTGCAAGAGATATTGGTACCATGATTGTTTCTACAAACAAGGGCCTAATGACTCACGATGAAGCTACAGAAGAAAAAACTGGAGGATGCTTAATAGCTTATTTTTACTAAAATGAAAAAAGAATTATTTGGAGAAGTAGAAATTCCTGAGGGAGTGGAAGTTAATTTAGAAGGAAGTACGTTAACTGCTAAAGGTCCGGAAGGAGAAGATAAAAGAACTTTCAATATTCCTAACCTAACTTTTGAAAAGAAAGATAATAAGATAATTATAGGACACAAAACTGCTAGAAAAACTGAAAAGAAGAAAATATTTACCACATTAGCACACATCAAAAATATGTTAAAGGGTGTTAAAGAAAAATTTGAATATAAATTAAAAGTAGTATTCAGCCACTTCCCAATTACTGTAGAAGTTAGTGGAGATAAGGCTACAATAAAGAATTTTCTTGGGGAAAAAATTCCTAGAATCTGTTCTATTCCAGAAGGAGCGGAAGTTGAAGTTAAAAAAGATGATATTACAATTAAATCAGTTAGCAAAGAAGTTGCGGGCCAAGCCGCAGCTAATCTGGAAACAGCTACAAAAATAAGAATGAAAGATAGAAGAATTTTCCAAGACGGAATTTATATTATTGACAAAGCAGGGAGGCCAATATAATGGTAAAATTTCTTAGAAGAGTTACTCACAGGCATTCAAAGTTAGGGAAAGGGAGAAAGAAAAAACAGACTTGGAGAAATCCTACTGGAAGACATAATAAAATGAGAACTAAACAAAAAGGAAATTCTCCTGTTGTTAGCATAGGTTATGGAAGTGAAAAGAAAACTAGGGGACAAATCAAGGGAAAAACTCCCATGTTAATTAAAAATTTAAACGAATTAGAGAAAATGAAAAAAGATCAAATAGTTATTATTGGAAATGTTGGAAAAAAGAAAAAAATAGAATTAGCTAAAAAGATAAAGGAAATGGGAATTGAAGTTGCTAATGTTAATATTAAAAAATTATTAAAGAAACCTAAGGAGAAGAAAGAATGAATTTGGTAAAAAAGAAACTGCTGGCTGCTAGAACATTAAAAGTAGGAAAAGAAAGAATTATGTTTATGCGATCTAGATTAAACGAAATAAAGGAAGCTATTACAAAGCAAGATATTAGAGATCTTGTTAAGGATGGAGCAATAACCATTAAAGAAATAAAAGGTAGACTTAAGAATAAAAAAAGGAAGACAAGAAGATCTACAGGGAATATTAGAAAAAAACCTAAGACTAGAAAGCAAGATTATGTTATTTTGACTAGAAAATTGAGAACTTATGTTGATTATTTAGAAAAATCAGGTAAAATCTCAAAAGATGAAAAGAAAGAATTAAGAAAGAGAATAAGAAACAAGGATTTTAGAAGTAAAGCAAACTTAAAAGAACAATTGGAGGAAATATTAAAAAAATGAAAGTAGCAAAAAGAAGAAGAAGAGAAAATAAAACAGATTACTTGGCAAGAAAAAACATGCTTAAAAGTGGAAAACCTAGACTGGTTTTTAGAAAAACAAACAAGTATGTAATTGCTCAATACGTTTTAAGTAAAGAAGCTAAAGACACTGTTACATTTGGTGTAACTTCAAAAATTTTGCTTAAAAACGGTTGGCCAGAAGCTAATAAAGGAAGTTTGAAATCAATTCCCGCTTCATACTTAACTGGATATTTTGTAGGTAAAAAAATAATTAAAGATAAGTTGGAAACTCCAATAGTAGACTTAGGTATGACTAGAACAGATTATAAAACAAAAGTTTTTGCTTTCCTTAAAGGACTAAAAGATTCAGGATTAGAAATTTCTTCAAAAGAAGAGGCATTCCCTGAAATAAAAGGAAAAGTAGATATTGAAAAAATTAAATCAAAGATAGACTCTATGTAAAATGACCGAAGAAGAAAACCCAATAGAACAAATAGAAGAAAAGGTTACTGAAAAACCTATTGAAGCAGTGGAACCAGATAAAAATAATCCTGAAGAAGTTAAAGAAGAAAAAGTGTTGGTTAAGGATCTTATGAGTAGAAAAGGTAGAAGAGCCGAGATGGAAAGACTGAAAAGAGAAGAGGATTTAGAAAACTGGGTTCCTAAAACTAAATTAGGTAAGGATGTTAAAACTAAAAAGATCAAAAATATCGACGAGATTTTAGATAGTAATAAAAAAATCTTGGAAGCTGAAATTGTTGATACCTTAATTGATGTTAAAACAGATTTAATTTCTATCGGTCAATCAAAAGGTAAATTTGGTGGAGGAAAGAGAAGAGCTTGGAGACAAACTCAAAGAAAAACTAAGGAAGGAAATGTTCCTACTTTCTCAGCATTCGCAGCCATTGGAGATGAAAATGGTCACATAGGTATTGGTGTTGGAAAATCTGTTGAAACATTACCTGCAAGAGATAAAGCAACTAGAAATGCTAAATTGAATATAATCAAAGTAGTTAGAGGAGATGGAAGTTTTGATAGTGTTGGTGGAGGAGATACCAGCATTCCATTTAAAGTTGAGGGTAAGTCTGGAAGTGTTAGGGTTACCTTGATGCCTGCTGCTCCAGGTACTGGATTAGTTGTAGCAGATCAATTGAAAAAAATATTAAAATTAGCTGGAATTAAAGATGTTTATAGTAAAACTTCAGGAAAATTAAGAACTAGCTTTAATCTTGCTAAAGCTTGTATTGATGCTTTAAAGAAAACAAATACGGGAGATAAAAAATGATAGCAGTAATAAGAATTCATGGTAAGATTGGATTGAATAAAGATATTGATAATACTCTTGATAGATTAAAAATTAGAAAAAAATATTCTTGTGTGATTCTAGAACCAACAAAAGAAAACAAAGGTATGATTGAAAAAGTTAGAAATCAAGTTGCATATGGTGAGATTAGCGAGGATACTCTTAAAAAATTAAATGAAAAGAGAAAAACTAAGATAAAGAACTTTTTCAGATTGCACCCTCCAAGAAAAGGAATAAATGCAAAATTACATTTTCCGAAAGGAGTTTTAGGAAATAATAAAGAAAAAATAAATGAATTAATAGAAAGGATGTTATAAAATGAAAACACATAAAAGGAAAAAAGTTACAAAACAGCATGGAAGAGGAATGGGAACTCATGGGACTGGTTCTAGAAAAAACAATAGACATTCTGGACATAAGGGTGGAAAAGGTATGTCTGGTTCTGGAAAAAGGGCCGACCATAAAAAAACATTAATTACAAAACTTTATGGACATGGATATTTTGGTAAACAAGGAGTTACAAGTAAAAAGACTAAGAGAGATACTAGAAAAAGAATTAATTTAAGACAAATTGAGCTTAATCTTGAAAAATATGGAAAAAAGAAAGGAACTAGTTTTGAAATAAATTTGAGCTCTTACAAAATCCTTGGCGAAGGAGAAGTTAAAAATAAGTTAATTATAAAAGCTAAGGAAGCTTCTAAGTCAGCAATAGACAAAGTAAAAAAAGCTGGTGGAGAGATACAACTTCCTGTTAAGAAAGAGACTAAGAAAGAAGAAGTTGTTGAGGAAGAATCAGCTAAATAGAAGCTAAAATGGGTTTAAGAAAAATATTTAATTTGATTCCGGAAGTTGCAAAGCCGGAGGAAAAAAAAGTTGATTTTAATGTTAAATTAAAATGGACCTTAATTGTTCTTGGAGCATTTTTTATTCTAGCTAATATTCCTTTGTTTGGTTTATCCGAAAATGCTTTAGCTCGATTTGAATATTTAGCTATTATTTTGGGAACTGACTTTGGTAGTATTATCTCATTAGGTATCGGTCCAATCGTAATGGCTTCTATTATTTTGCAGCTACTGACTGGTTCGGGAATAATTAATATTGATACTTCAACAGAAGAAGGGAAAAAGTTTTTCCAAGGAATACAAAAATTATTGGTATTCTTCTTTATTATATTTGAAGCTATGATCTATGTGTTTATGCAGGGTCTTCAAGCAGCTCCAGGATTAGCTTGGCTGGTTATTCTACAACTAATCCTAGGTGGTTTGGCCATATTCTATATGAACGAGGTTAGTGAGAAGTGGGGATTTGGATCAGGTGTTAGTTTATTCATTGGAGCAGGTGTTTCATGGAGACTTATGACTAGTGCATTCCAGTTTATTAATGCTCAAGGAAGAAATTGTTTGCTTGATTTTAAAAATACTGCTTGTGCAGGTAAGGTTTTGGTTATGATTCAATCATTGATTGGGAATAATCCTGATAAAATTGGGTTCCTTTCGGCATTTGCTGCGATTGTTGCTACATTATTAGTATTCTTGGTAGTTGTTTGGGTTCAATCATTAAAGGTTGAGATTCCATTATCTTTTGGTAGAGTGAGAGGTTATAGTGTTAAGTGGCCATTATCATTCTTCTACGCTTCAGTTATTCCAGTTATTTTGACTGCTGCTCTGGTAGCTAATGTTCAATTATTTGGTGGACTTATACAAAATGCTGCTGCACCATGTATCGCTGAAACAGTAGAAGCAGGAGCTTGTGTAGGACTTGCTAAAGTTGCTTCATACTTTACTTTTTTAGGTACTTTTATTGAAGGTAGGGCAGTATCTGGTTTTGCATTCTGGGTGGATTCAACTAATTTACTGGAACTCATAATTAGAGGAGGATTTAGATGGATATTATTATTACAAGGATTTACCCACATGTTATTTTTTATGTTGTTGTCTACAATATTTGCTATATTCTGGGTCAAGACCTCTGGGATGGATGCTAAATCTCAAGCAGAGAAAATATCTTCATCCGGATTACAAGTAGCTGGATTTAGACAAGATATCCGTATATTAGAGAGTATTTTAGATAGGTATATTATGCCATTAACAGTAATGGGTGGTTTAGCTATTGGTTTGCTTGCCTCATTCACTAACTTAATTGGTGCTTTGATTAGAGGTACTGCAATATTATTAGTAATTATGATTATGTTCCAATTCTATCAAAATATCGCGCAGCAACACGCAAGTGATATGAATCCGATGATGAGAAAATTCATAGGTGGTTAACTTTAAAAAGATATTTCTGTTTTGATAAAGATGGAAAATAAAGGTAAAGAGGGAAGTTTTAAAATAATTTTTATTATTATGCTTCTTTCACTTATTATTGCATATTACTGGCCTACAGCTACCTGGATTAGTGGTTCAGTTCACGCTATTTTGGATCCTACTTTTGGAAGGTTATTGGGATGGAATCTTACTTGGGGAATGCTGGTAATAATAATTATAGTTTCTTTTTTTACAACAATAGTTCAAAAATATGCTACAGATCAGGAAACTATTAGAGAGCTTAAGAAACAGCAGAAGGAAATTAATGAAAAAGCTAAGCAATTTAAACATCATCCAGAAAAAATGATGGAGATTCAAAAAGAAATATTCCCAATTAGTACAAAATTAATGAAATTGAGTAGCAGGCCCTTAATGTTTACCGGTATTCCTTTTATTTTAATTTTTAGATGGTATATGGATACATTTACTGCATTAGGCGATCCTAAGTTCTTTGGATTCTTGAGTTGGTTTTGGTTCTATCTTATATTTGCTATAGTTCTGGGTGGATTCATTCGAAAGCTTTTAAAAGTGGTTTAAAGTGTTAAAACTATGGAAAAAGACCAACAAGAATTAATGTTTCAATTGAGTATGTTTGAACAACAAATTCAAAGTATACAACAACAATTGCAAGCGGTAGAGAGAGCAATAAATGAATTAAGTACTTTGGTTATAGGATTAGATGATCTTAAAGGTTCTGAGGGAAAAGAAATACTTGCTCCTATAGGAAAAGGTATTTTTGTTAAGACTAAACTTCTTTCTGAAAAATTAATTGTAGATGTTGGTGGAAAAAACTTTATTGCTAAGGAAATTCCAGACACTCAAGAAGTTATTAAAGGTCAAGTTGAAAAACTTGAAGGTGCCAGAGAAGAATTGAATAAGGCTCTAGAAGAAATTAGTGGTAAAATGACTGAGTCTTTAATGAATGCTCAGAAAAAGAATTAAACTTTTTTCAAAAATTGGTCATAAGTTAGTAAACCCAACTCTGAAACAATTCCTTTTATATATTTTTTAGGAACAAATTCAAAAGCAGGATTTTTTATCTTAATATTTTTTGGTG
>CBDUAR010000014.1:0-10467 GCA_965365175.1 uncultured archaeon | reverse complement strand
ATCTGAGTAATAGGCATTATCTTAGCATTAAGTAAAATAGCTATCTGTAAAGCAATATGCAATGCTTCCTTATTTATTTCGTGAGGAGGTTCCTCATCTAACTCAACTAAACAAGTTGTATCATACCCCTGATACTCAAATTCTTTATCTAAAGAAGCCTGATACTTAGCAGCAACATCAACTTCACCACTCTCACCTGCAATTGCATGAAGCTTTCTTTTAATAACAAATTCAGGTTCATCATTTCTCAAAATAGAAGGACAATTACAAAATAATTTATTACTATCTAACTGCTGATGAATTTCCAACCCAGACTTAAACTTTATTTCTGAATAATCCATAAAAGAATCAATAAAAAGGAGTTATTAAAAGTTACGAGAACTATTTACGAATAGTATAATTAGAATCAGTTCCGTTATCTAACAAAACTCTTAATGCGCTCTCATCAATATCTCCCCTAACAATTAATTTTCCTTTATTACTAACTTTCACAAGTCCGGGTTTATTATTTCTTCTAAAATGAGAGCTTAGAACTCTCTTTAATCTATATGCATCAGAAACCGCATTTCTTGATTTGCCCAAATTAACACGATACACTGGCATAGTGTCCATTCTTGAACCTTGTTCGTCTAAGGAAACATTAACTTTAGAAGCAATATAATTGAAAAACATCTTTTCTGGATCAGATATATGAGTTGGTGATGATAATGCCTCATCAAACCCTGAAACAACAGATTCTCTATTCCTATATCCTTTTAGTGCTCCTCTTAATACATCTTGATAAACTAATCTTTCTCCAGCCAATATTTTAGCGGGACCATATCCTTCTTCGTCTAAGATAAGATTAGAAATAAGTCTAGCAGTTCTGCCATTTCCATCTTCTAAAGGATGAATTCTAATAGAATGTAAATGCCACAATCCTGCTCTCTCAACAGGATGTAAATCTTCTTCACTCAAATTAAGATAAGTCATAAGTGTGTCCATTTGACCTGGAACTTTTGAAGCCCTACTTGGAAGAACAACATCATGACCTTTAATCATTACATTCCCCATCCTATATCTTCCTTCACTTGCAGGTTCTACCTTATCCGCAACATCAAGGAAAAAACGAGAATTTAATCTCCCAACAAAATTAGCTTTAGCGTAGCGCCAAGCATCCATTAAGGATTCTTGTGTTTCATCCAAAAGAGCATTTCTTTCTTTTCTTTGTCTTTTTCCATTAGCCTCTAAAAGTTCTGAATGGGTTAAAGCATCTTGCTCTAATGTTGCTCTAACCATATTGCTTAAACAAGGAGAATCTCCACTATCTAAAGCTTCTTTCTTCTCATCAATCTCTCTTAGTAATACTGGATCTACAATGGTTATTGCCATGGAAAAATAAAAGCAATTTTACCTATATAAAGCTTACTATATGTAACCCCTATTCAGTTACAATAGATTAAACAATAACCTTTATAATATGTTTTGAATTTACTTGAATATGCAGAAAAAAGAGGGAAAAAAGACTGTAAATGGATTAAGTACCGGACAAAAAGCAGCCGATTGGATTACAAGATGGGCAGGTAGTTGGACATTCATAATTTCATTTGGAATATTTTTACTCTTGTGGATGACAGTTAATGTGTCATGGTTGATATTTGGAAGAATCTGGGATCCATATCCATTTATTTTATTAAATCTAGTATTATCTTGTATAGCTGCCATACAGGCACCAATAATTTTAATGAGTCAAAATAGACAAATGGAAAGAGATAGATCAAGAGCAGAATATGATTACGCAGTAAATAGAAAATCAGAAAGAGAAATTTCACAAATTCAAAGACAGCTTAACAGAATCGAAAAAGTAATGATGAAAAGACATCATAAGAAATAATTATTCTTCTATCCGATCGCTAATTTCATGAGAAAAATTTTCCAACATTTTTTCTTTAACTTGTTTCTTCCACTCATCGTGTCCCAAAACCCATCCTAATTTAACCAAAGCAGTTTCGGCTAACATATCCTCTAAATAAATTATTCCAGTTTCTAATAATTCTCTTCCATTTGTATAAACTAAGGGATCTGTTCTTCCATAAATACACTGACCAACAGCACAAACAACAATTCCCTTTGCTTGAATTTCTTTTAATTTCTTAGTCCAACCATTTCTAGCTCTTTTTGTAGGGGCATGACCCAAACCAGACATTTCTAAAACGATTCCTTTATACTTTTTCTTAACATAATAATCTAAAATTTCTGGATCCTGTCCAGGATAAATCTTAATTAAAGCAACTTTTTCCTCAAACTTCAAATCAGTGCTACATTTCTTAGTGTGTTTCAACTTATAATCTGAAATTTTATCAAGTCTATCCGGATAAACTTTTGCAAATGGCTTTCCATTAACAATCTTAAAAGCATCTCTCTTTGACGTATGTAACTTTCTAACTTTAGTTCCCGGCATGGCATAACAATAGTCATCGTTAGAAGAAGCGTGTCCAACCAACATCACTTCAGAAATATCTGAAATTGCGGCAATAGCAGAACAAGCCAAATTCAAATTAGCATCGGAAGAAGCTCGATCAATACTTCTCTGCGAATATGTTAACACAACAGGTTTGTTCAAATCTTGCAAGAAAAAACTCAAAGCTGCAGAAGTATAGTGTAAAAAATCAGTTCCATGAGTAATTATAACTCCTCTTATATTGGAATCATTCAATAAATCTTTAGTAACCCTTGCAATTTTTTGCCAATCCTTAAAATCCATATCTTCAGAAGCTTTCATAAAAGGAATTTCTACTTTCACAACATTAACTTTATCAAAAATTCCAGGATAATATTTAAACAAACTTTCAGGTGTATCTAACCAATCTACTCCTCCTTTTTTGGCGTTTAATCTAGCAGCAATTGTTCCTCCAGTGATAATCATTGCAACATTTGGCTTGCCAGCTTTCTTCTCCAACTCAAACTTTTCTTCCTTTTCTTCTCCTTCTTTCAAAACCTTAATCTCAAGAACATCTTTTTTATTAAATCCTATATTATAACCTGAATCTAATTTCAATAAAACAATTCCAACTTCAGAACTCTCTAACAAAACACCCTCATAAATAATTTTAGTAAGATGAATTTCAACTCTATCTCCTGCTTTAGCTATCATATTAAAAATAACTTGTAAAGATATAAAAAACTATCTAATGCGGGAATAAGGATTCGAACCTTAGTAAGCACTAAGCTAACAGGTCCTAAACCTGTCCCGTTTGACCACTCCGGCATTCCCGCATAAAACTAGTGAGAATTGTCAATATAAAAACCTTCTCAAAAAGTATCCTAGAAAAAAGTACAATAAATCAACCTAAATTTACACCTATTGAACGGATAAGTGTGGTACTAATAAGTGCAAGTAAACTATGAATTAAAAAAATACTCCAAAAAACATATGCCCACCTATGTTCAATTTCTAACTTTCTTAATATTAAATAAACCCCAAGAGTTGATAAAATTAGAATAGGAATTAAAAACCATAAGAAAAAATATGCAATCAAATATATTGCAAGATAAGAAATCCAAGGTAAAATCTGCATTACAATTGTAGGAATTAATACAATTAATAGGGTCAATATCAAAAATATTCTAAACACTAACTTTTGTTTTTCCATATTTCAATTAATAACTATCTATATAAAAACCTTTAGAATTATTTCTTTTTAGAACTCGATTCTTTTTGCTTAATCTTATCTTCTAATTTCAACTTATCAATTAATTCCTTATACCTATTTCTAATTGTAACTTCAGTTATTCCTGCAATATCTGCAACTTCTCTCTGAGTCTTCTTTTCATCATTCATTAAGGCAGCCACATATAATGCTGCAGCAGCAATTCCAGCAGGTCCTCTTCCAGAAGTTAACTCAACTTTCTCAGCATCTTTCAAAACCTTAAGAGCATCATTCTGAGTCTTAGGAGATAATTTAAGAACTGACGAGAATCTCGAAATATAATCTTTAGGTGAAGATTGCTTAACCTTAATTCCTAATTTTCTTATAATGAATCTGTATGTTCTACCAATTTCTTTTCTTTCAACATCTGAAGCAGTAGCCATTTCATCCAAAGTTCTAGGAATATTATATGATCTACAAGCAGCATACAAACAAGCTGCAATTACTGATTCCATAGATCTACCTCTTACCAAACCTCTTTGGAGAACATAATTGTAAATCCTTGAAGCTTCATCTCTAACTACATTCGGTAAATTCAAATAAGAAGCAATAACTCTTAATTCTGCCATAGCCAATCTTAAATTTCTTTCAATAGAAGTTGAAACTCTTTCTTGCCATTTCTTTAATCTTAAAAATTTTCTTGTCTGTCCAGGTTCTAATTTGTAAATATCCGAAATCTCACCAACATTTGTAGTTAATCCCTTATCAAACTTCTGCATACTCATTGGAGCACCACCACGACCTTTCTTCTCAGATTTATCAAATTTACCTTGTAAATCGATACCTGTATCAACCATCTTCTCTTCAACAACAAGACCACAGTCATTACAGATAACTTCTCCTAAATGAGGATCGTGAGTTAGATTTATGCTGCCACACTCTGGGCATTTTTTTATTCCGGCCATTTTTTATAGAAAATTGTTTACAGTAAGATTTAAAAAGAGTTTCCTTTTATAAAGCTTTCGGTTGTCTATTCGACGATAACACCATTAAGAACACTTTCTTGAGTAGGTCTGTTAGTAATTTTAACCTTTCCACCATCGGTTTCAACAATGGTACCCTTTGTGATTATATTCTGTCTGGCTAAGAAACGATTTGAAGGAGTTTCAAGAACATTCTTGATCTCTAATTTCTTAACGTTTTTACCATCTTTAACATTAACAAATTTAGCCTTAGTCAAATAACTCTTTCTATTTGCTCCCATTACCCTTTTAGATTTAGTCTTATTTTCCTCTCCTAATTTCACAATTCTCTTCTGTCCAGGCAACTCGTAAAGCTTCTTTTTTCTACTTTGAATGTACCTTCCACCAGATATTTTTCTTCCTTTCTTCATACTAAATTGTTTGATTTTTGATTTAAATAGCTTTCTATTACTCCAAGATAAAAAAGTTTATAAAACAGGTTATGCATCGTTAGATTATGGTAAATGGAATAGATAGACCCTTAGATTTGTTGAACAATTCTAAAGGCCAAGAAGTGTTAGTGCAATTGAAGGGAGACAAGCAATTTGTTGGAACTTTAGTGGCATTTGACATCCATATAAATTTAGTGTTGGATAACACCAAAGAAATGCAAAACGGGGAAATGAAAAAGAACCTTGGATTGACTTTTCTTAGAGGAGATACAATTATATTTGTTTCTCCAGCATCTACTGCTTTAAAGAAATAAGCGTTATACCTGTTTATTTTTCGCTAGGTGGACTTCTAATAACACAAAGTTAGTGGGAACTTTCATAACCTATTTAAACAATATTTACTACTTAGATCTATGAAAATAACTTTTTTGGGAACATCGGCTCAAATTCCAAGTACAAAGAGAAATCACTCGGCAATTCTCTTAAATTATGATGGAGAAAACATATTAGTAGATTGTGGAGAAGGAACTCAAAGACAGTTTAGAAAAGCGAGATTGAATCCTTGTAAAACAACTAGAATATTAATTACACACTGGCATGGAGACCATGTTCTTGGCATACCGGGACTTTTGTCTAGCTTAGCTCTTTCAGGATACCAAAAAACACTTTACATCTATGGACCAAAAGGAACAAAAAGTTTTATGGATGGCTTATTGAAAGTATTCAGATTTACAAGAACGTATAATATTGAAGTTAAAGAAGTTTCAGGAAAATTTCTAGATATGAAAGATTTCTACTTGGAAGCTAAATCAATGGATCATGGAATACCTACAAATGCTTACATTTTTGTTAAAAAAGGATTATTAAGAATAGATAGAAAAAAATTGAAAAAAACTAATCTTCCAAATGGTCCTTTAATGGCAAAATTAAAAGACGGGAAAGATATAACTTACAAAGGTAAAAAATATTTAGCCAAAAACTTAACTTACAAGGATGAAGATTTTAAAATTTCTTTTGTATTAGATACTAAACTTAATAGCAAAATAGTTCCTTTTGTAAAGAATTCGGAAATTCTGATAGCCGAGTCAAGTTTTTCAGATGAATTAAAAGAGCTAGCAAAAGAACACATGCATTTAACTGCAAAAGAAGCAGCAGAAATAGCTAAAAAATCTAAATCTAAAAAATTAATTTTAACACATATTAGTCAGAGATATGAAAAGAACACAAAAGATCTTTTAGATGAGGCTAAGAAAGTTTTCAAGAATACTATTATAGCTAACGATTTAGATAGTTTTGAAGCATAAACAAACACTTTTAAATACAATTATTTCTTATTTATTATATGCCCTGGTAGCTCAGCCTGGATAGAGCGACTGCCTTCTAAGCAGTAGGTCGCAGGTTCGAATCCTGTCCGGGGCATTTATCAAAATGAAAAAAGAGTGTAAACAAGAAATAGAAAAAGTTTCCGTCGTTAAATGTACTTCCTATGAACAAAAGAAGGTAGACAAAGCAGTAACTAAAGCATTAGATCTAATCGACTTCAAATTTAAAAAAGGTTTAAAAGTTCTAATCAAACCAAATATTCTTGGAAGTTATACCGCAGACAGACAAAAAGCTATAACCACCAACCCTTCATTAGTTGAAGCAGTTTGTAAAATTCTGAAGAAAAATAATTGCAAAATCTATATCGGAGAAAGTAGTTTTATGGGAACAGATGTTGCCTTTAAAAGATCTGGAATAGAAAAGATAGCAAAAAAATACTGTATTAACAAAAAACCAACAATCTTCGAACAAGAAAAATTAATCAAAATAAAAGATTCTAAAGCTAAAATACTAAAAAATTTTCCAATTGCAAATATTGTAAAAAAAGTTGACTTAATTATTGATATGCCTAAGATGAAAACTCATTCTTTGGCTCAAGTTACTTTAGGGATAAAAAATCTTTATGGATTAATCCCCGGAGGATTAAAACAAAGAATACATACCAAAGCAAAAGGAGACAATTTCTCGGAAATTCTAGTAGACATTTACCAAAACATCACTCCTCAACTAACAATCTTAGATGGAATTTTAGGGATGGAAGGACACGGACCTGCTTCAGGAACCCCAAAGAAAGCAAATCTAATCTTAGCATCTGAAAACACTATTGCATTAGATATAGCCGCTTCTTCAATAATGGAATTTAAACCCAAAAAAATACCTGCAATTAGATATGCCATAAAAAGAGGTTTATATCCAGACTATAAATTTGAATTAGTAGGAATGAACAAACTTCCACAAGTCCATTTCAGAAAACCTACAAAAGGAAAAACAATTTCAAGGATTAGAAAAATGCTAAGGGGAGAAAAACCAATTACTTGTAATGTTCAAAAATGCATCAAATGTGGTAAATGTAGGGACCATTGTCCTGTAAAAGCAATCACCTTAAAACCTTATCCTGTAATTGACAAGAAGAAATGTATAAGATGCTTCTGTTGTATGGAAGTTTGCCCCGTACATGCACTGAGTCTAGGTAGTGAAGGTGACGATGTATGGCAAAATGTTAAGAAATGTAAGATTTAAATATAGTTTTCTATGAGTTATATTATGCGGAGGTGGCACAGCGGCTACTGCGGTTGCCTGCAGAGCAACTTTTCGTGGGTTCGAGTCCCACCCTCCGCTTATTAATAATGAAAAAAGTATATTTAATCCATGGATGGGGCGGAAGTGATTCAAGCGAAGGTTGGTTTGGATGGCTAAAACAAAACTTAAAGAAAAAGGGATATGAAGTTATTGGATTTAATATGCCAAATACTGATATTCCTGTGATTGAGGAATGGATTGGATTTTTAAAAGAGAACGTAAAAGATATTGATGAAAACACTTATTTTATTGGCCATAGCATAGGATGCCAAGCAGCTTTGAGATTTATAGAAACATTTAATGAAAATATAAAAATTGCTGGATGTATTCTTGTAGCCCCGTGGATGGAACTAGATAAGAACACCATTGAGGAAGAAGGAGAAGAGGTAATAGAAATTGCAAAGCCTTGGATGGAAATCCCAATAGATTTTGAAAAGATAAAAAAGCATTGCAATAGATTCCTAGCTATATTTTCAGATGATGATCCTTATGTCCCATTAAATGAAGTAGATAAATTCAAAGAAAAATTAAATGCTCAAACAATTGTCAAAAATAATCAAGAACACTTTAATCAAGTAGAATCAATTCCAGAAATTCTAGAATTTGTTTCTTAAGGATACATTGTTTGAAAAGCCAATTGAGCTCTAAAAAACAAAGATAAGAGCTCATTTTAATCAAATCTTACAAAATAAATCTAACAGTCCTTACAAGCTATTCCTAAAGGACTCAGATATCTTTCAGCTTTTTCCTTTCTTCTTCGATATATAAAAAATAAAATTAACAGCAATAGTAATAACAAGAATAATCCAAGATAAGTTTTATTCTTTAGTGCTTTATCAAAAATTCCACTAAAAAATCTGCCAAGACCTGTTGATACTATAAATAATTCGCTCGAACTTGCAGTTTTACCTTGATAGCTAGAAGTTACTCTTAAAACATAATTTCCCTTAGGAAAGCCATCTGGAAGAGTTATTCTCTTAGTTGTATTAATAAAATTAGTTATTTTCATTTTTTCACTTTCCTCAAAAAGAACGTCTCCATTTTCATTGACAATAGAATAAGATAATTCAATTTCAGTCTCTCTATTAACAATATTAAAAGCATAGATTTCGGCCACAATTTCCTCTCCTGGGGAGAAAACTGCAGGATCTTCTAGAATATCCAAATAAAGATCTAAAAGTGCTTGTTTAGATTCAACATCTAATAAAACCGATAAATAATCTTGAGCTCCATCTTGGTCTTCAAAGAAAATTTTTCCGGAATACAAACCAAATCCACTCCTAGCAAAAAACAACAGCTCTACTTCCTTAGATTCTTGAGGAGAAAGTTCAAAACTTAACGGAGAAATAACTACCATATCCTCGATATCTCCTGCAGATCTGACATTAATCGTTAACTTTTCTCTACCGGTATTTGTCACAGTTACTTTTTCGGTTAAAGTATCTCCTTGCTTCAATGGAACTAAAATAGTTCCTTTATCTATTTCAAAATTTTTTTGAACTCCTTCAATAATTGTTCTTCCTCCACCGCCTCCACCTCCAGTACTAATAACAGTGGTGACTGTTGTGGCATTGGATACTTGTTCTGTAGAATAAACTCCTGAAAGCTCTGTAACATTGAATATCATTGTTCCCCCAGCAAAGCTTACAAGGGTACAAATAGATGAAGGGCACGCTTCTCCATTTCTCAACAACACTGGATCAGAAAAGGGAATATTCCTCAATGTCAAAGTAGCAGGCTGATTTAAATTAGGAAGATATGTAGAATTCACTTCAATTCTATTCAAACTAATGTGGGTATACTGATCTAAATCAACAATGCCATCATCAGGATCAGAATCATTTACTATACTTATATTTCCTAAAAACTCTATCTTTCCCCAAAGATCATGCTCCAAAACAACATCACTCAAATTATTTTGGAGATCTTCATAGGCAGTATAATTAAAATTGGTGGAATCTCCTGCATAAAATCCACTATATTCGCCATAATATATCTTAAGGATGGTTAAATTGATACTGAAAGTAACATTCTCTCGACTTATTCCCACAGAATTATTTCCATAAAGATTTATTGTATGAAGTCCTTCAGTAGTATTAAAGAAAGTATTTCCACTAAGAGTTATATTTGTTACATCATCTATATTATACCATTCATTATCTTCATAATTGGAAGTATAAATAAAAGGAAGATTAAGATTTGTAATATAGGTTTTATTTTCTGGATAGATTATATCAATTATCGGAGCGGGAAGCAAAATAGTCAAAGAAACATCCATTGGTTGTGAACTAGCCTTCCCTGTAATCTCTGCATTTATTGTAGGAAATACTAAAAAAATAGTTACTAAAAAAATAATCCAATAACTTCTCAATCTCATAGTTAAAAAATAAGACCTAAGTATTTAAATTTGTCTACTTTCTTTTTTTCTTAACAGCCCAAATAACCATCGCTAAAGCAACTAAAACTAGAACAATTGCTACATTTCTAGCAGTATTTGACTCTATTTCTTCACCAGCAATAACATTGAATGCTATAGTCATACCTGTTCCCATTGAAATACCCCGATCACTATCACTTACTGTCTTAAATTCTACATGAATCGATTTAACCTCTCCTGCTTCAATTTTCTTAGGCATTTTTATTACAAGAGGAACAATAGTATCAGATGTTCCAGATTCAACAGTAATAATTCCCTCATCATCTAACGAAGCAATACCTGAACCCTCGACAAGCGTTGCTTGTACTCTAACATCTTCTTCTCCAACCATGTTTTGAAGATTCAAATTAACAACAACAGTATCA
>CBDUAR010000013.1:0-10711 GCA_965365175.1 uncultured archaeon | reverse complement strand
TGATATTCAACCGGATCTTCGATGGTGATAATGTGAGAGGAAGATATGGTGTTGTAAATAATAGACCGTTCATAATAGATCCTATACTAGCACATAATTCAATTTTATTCAGATCTCCTGTTGAAGTTCCTGGATTTGAAATAATGAGCCCAGAGGAGTCTCTATTTACTGGAGAGGTTAAGGCGGGAGAGGATTTTCATTCTACAAGAAAACAATTCACTAGAGAGAGTTTAGAAAAAACTGTGAGAGCTGCTTTTAAAAAATCTAAGACAACAGGACAAAAGGTTCTTTGTGCTTCAAAATATAACGTTCTTATTTCTGAAAAAATGTTAAGTGATACTTTTGAAAGAGTTTCTGTGGAATATAATATTGGCCAATTAAATGAATGGTCTACAAATGGACAGTTAATTATAGATAATGCTGGAATGCAAATTGCAACAAATCCTGAAAGATATGCAAACACAATTGTTGTTGCTGATGCTATGTTTGGAAGTTTCTTACAATCAATAGTTGATGTAGTAAGTGGAAGCAAACCAGTAAATAAAGATGCTCTAGAAGAGATAAAAGAAAACGGAATTAAGAGAACATTCATAAGAGAACTTTGCGGGGGATTGTATTTTGGAGAAAGATCTTCAAGTAAAGACTCGTCTTTTGATACTCTTCATTATGATAGAAAAACAATTGAAAATCTTGCTACAGTTGCAGATAGAACAAACAGACAATTAGGGTTAGAAACAATAGACTCTCTTGAAATTGATGGCGTTCCTACATTTGGATTTTGGGCAAATGAATTAGACAGGCATTCGGAAAGAGAAGGATATAAAGTAAGGCACATGAATGTTAAACAAGGTGTTGAAACATTATTAACAGATCCTGCGTCATTAGGAACAGTTATTGCTTCAAATATGATGGGAGATATTTATACAGATCTTGCAGCAGCAGTTGTTGGAAAATCTTTAGGATTAATGCCTTCATCAGCAGTGAATGCTGATGGCTTTGGAATTTATGAACAAATAGCAGGTACTGCTCCGGACAAGGCTGGAAAGAATACTGTAAATCCGATTGCAGAAATAAGAAGTGCTGCAATGATGCTTGAAGATTTTGGAGACAGAGAAGGGGCACAAATGATTTATGATGCTATAGGTGAAGCATTGAAATATGTAAGAACTAAAGATATTGCGGAGCCAGGTTATAAGAAAGTATCAACTACTGGAATGACCCAAGTAATATGTCAACAAATTAGGAGGGCAGCAGCATAAAATGTCAAGAGGAACATTACACGACAAGGTTATAGATATTCACACTGTTAATGGAAATCAAATTCTTATAGGTAAAAAATTTGCGCATGAAGTTACAAGTAATCCTGCATGTTTTGAAAAGTTAGTTGAAGAGGGAATAGATTTTGTATATCCCGAGACTGCTGCTGCGGTTATGGATCACATTGTAAATACTAAATCTAAAGATGGAAGGCCTTTCAAAGATGAGCAAGACAGATTAATGGCTAGAACACTTGAAGAAAATGTTAAAAGATTTGGCATAGAATACTTTGCTCCTGGATCTGGAAATGGAGGAGTTTGTCATGTTGTGTTTCCTGAGCAGGGAATGGTCTGGCCAGGAATAACTGCCATTTGTGGTGATAGTCATACAAGTACTTATGGTGCGTTCGGAGCGATAGGCTTTGGAGTAGGATCAACACAATTAGGACATGCATTTGGGAGCCAAACTTATGAATTAGATGAAAGACTAAAAGTAAGAAGAATTAATTTTACTGGAAAATTACAAAGAGGGGTTACCGCAAAAGATGTTATAATTCATGCTATTAGACAATTAGGTGCAAAAGGTGGAAATGGATTTGCACATGAGTATGGTGGAGAAGTTGTAGACAATATGTCAATGGAAGAAAGAATGACTATGTGTAATATGGGAGTTGAAGGTGGTGCCAAAGTTGCATATATTAATCCTGACCAAACAACTTTTAATTATTTGAAAGCCAGACCATTTGCTCCTAAAAAAGATTGGGACAGAGCAGTAGAATTCTGGAAATCAATAGCGTCAGACGAAGATGCAGAATATGATGATGTTGTAGAAATGGATGTTTCACAATTGGGCCCAATGGTTACTTGGGGAACTTCGCCAGATCAATGTGTAGAAATTGATGAGAGGGTTCCGGAAAATGCTAATACAGAAGTATCAAATTATATGCAAATAAGTCCGGGACAATATATGCAAGGACAATCTGTGGATGTTGCATTTGAAGGAAGTTGTACTAATGGAAGATTATCTGATATCGCTGCATTCTGTGAAATTATTAAAGGAAGAAAAGTAAAAGTTCCTACGATTGTTGTTCCTGGTTCAGATGTAGTGAGAAGAGAGGCTGAATGGATGGGATATGATGAGATAATTAAAGATGCTGGAGCAGATTTTAGATATACTGGATGTTCAATGTGTCTTTCAATGAGTCCTGATACTCTTATGAATCAA
This sequence comes from uncultured archaeon, assembly GCA_965365175.1. Lineage (GTDB taxonomy): Archaea > Nanobdellota > Nanobdellia > Pacearchaeales > GW2011-AR1 > WJLC01. The sequence continues at coordinate 8,230 of CBDUAR010000013.1, read as the reverse complement.
GAAAGAACTGCAAGCACATCTAATAGACCGTTCATGAATAGGCAAGGAAAGGGTGCTAGAACTCATCTTATGTCGCCATACACTGCAGCGGCAAGCGCTGTGAGAGGAGTAATAACAGATCCTCGGGAGTTTTTAGAATGAGTGATTTGGTAATCCCTGAAAAAGTAATAACTAAAGTTGTTGGAACTGCTGTTCCAAAACCAGAAGATAGCCAGAACACTGACGATATGGTATATGGGGGAAATCTAAATGTAATTAGTTTTGCTGGACTTGGAAGAGAATTATTTAGAGAAGAAAGACAAAAAGATCCTAACCATCCACTAAACGATTCAAGATTTAAAGATGCAACAATTCTTATTGGAGGAGATAATTATGGATGCGGTTCTAGTAGAGAACATGCACCACAGGCACACAAATATTATGGGTTCAAAGGATTAATTACCGCAGGTTATGCAGGCATATTCCAAGGAAACTGTAAATCAATTGGATTGGTTGCTGTTACTGTTCCTAAGCCAAAAATTTTAGAGTTGGCAGAAATGGTTGAGGAAGTTCCACACACAAGGTTGGGAATAGATTTAGAATCAAAAACAATCGTTTATGAATTTGGAGGAGATAGACATGAAGTTCCATTTGATATGCCCGAAAATACAAGAAATGCATTCTTGACTGGAACATGGGATGCGATGGCTATTTTAAGAAGTAATCCCGAGGAAGTTAAAGCCAAAATGAAAGAGATTCCTTATTTTTCTTTTAAATAGAAAAACTTATAAATATCAAATATTCCCTAATTTTGTATATAGAGAAGAAAATAGTGTTAAATTTATTATAAAATTCTCTTAAAAAAAATAAGAAAATGGACATGCCAATAGACATGCAACACCAAGCAATGGGTTATGACAGAACTGCAACAATGTTCTCACCTGAAGGTCATTTACTTCAAGTAGAATATGCAGAAAAAACTGTTAGACTCGGAAGCTCGAGTATAGGAATGGTTTGCTCAGACGGAGTTTTTATTCTTGCAGACAAAAGAGTTACTGATAAATTAGTAGTTCAAAAATCTGCTTCAAAAGTATTCGAAATAGATGGCCATCTTATTGCAAGTGTTGCGGGGATTGTTTCTGATGCTAGAGTTTTAATTGAAAAAGCACAAGTTTTAGCTCAACAACACAGAGTTACTTATGATTCTCCTATCGAACCAGAATTAATAATCAAAGAAATTTCAAATATAAAGCAACAATTTTCACAATATGGTGGTGCTAGACCATTTGGTGTTTCAATGATGCTTGCTGGATTAAACAATAAAAATCCTGAACTTTACATAAGTGATGTTACTGGAAATTATTTGGGTTACAAGGCAAATGCAATCGGAGAAGACGATGAAAAAATTAAGGAAAAATTGAGAGAGAAATATGAAGATGGTTTAACAATGAAGAAAGGTGTTAAAATTGCATTAGAAATCTTCAAGGAAATTCAAGGAGACAAATTTAATATAAGTAAATTTGAATTGGCTGTAATTAGTAAAGAAGGTCAAGTTGAAAGATTAGAGGGAGATAATATTAGTAAATGGTAAATACAACTGCAAGAATAAAAAAAGCGGGTAAGAAATTTGAAATAATTGTTGATTTAGATGAAGCTTTAAAATTAAAGAAAGGCGAAGTTGATTCAATCAGCGTCGAGGGAGATATGATTTTCTCAGATTCAAAGAAAGGGGAAAGAGCTGCAAGTTCTGACTTAAAAGAAGCTTTCGGAACTGAAGATGTTCAAGAAATTGCTAAAGAGATAGTAACAAAAGGTGAAGTTCAGACAACTCAAGAACATAGAGATGCTGAGCAAGAAAAGAAATTTAAACAAGTTGTTGATTTCTTAGTTACCAACGCTATTGACCCCCAAACTGGAAACCCTCATACTGCTGAAAGAATAAAATCTGCATTAGAACAAGCTCATGTTAACATACAAAATAAACCAATAGAAAATCAAATTAATGAAATTTTAGAAAAAGTTACTCCCCTACTTCCAATTAAGATTCAAACTAAAAAAGTTAAGGTTACTATTCCTGCAATTCATACTGGAAAAGCATACGCTGTTGTTAATCAATACAAGGTTGAAGAGACTTGGAAAGATGATGGTAGTTTAGAAACAATTATAAAGGTACCTTCTGGTATAATTTTGGATTTTTACGATAAGTTAAATTCTATAACGCACGGAAGTGCATTAACTGAGGAGATAAACGAATAAAAATGACAGAAAGAAAAATTGTGGTACCGGGTGAAGTGATCGCTAAAGGTGATGAACTTTTACCAGGAGAATGGACTGAGAAAGTAGACGGAGAAATTAGAGCTCTAAAATATGGATTAGCTGAGGAGTCTAATAAACTTGTAAAAGTTATTCCGTTATCTGGAGTTTTTAATCCTAGAAGAGGAAATGTTGTAATCGGAAAAGTTGAAAATATCACCTTCAATGGGTGGATTCTTGATATTGGAACACCTGAAAATGCTTTTTTATCTTTGATGGAAGTTCCAAGATTCGTTAACAAGGATAATTTAGAAGAAGTTATGGAAATTGGAGATGCTGCTGTTGTAAAGATTTGGAATATCAATAAGAGGGGAATTGACTTAAGCCTTAAATCAAGAGGATTAGGAAAGATCGACAAGGGAATAATCATTAAGATAAATCCTTACAAAGTTCCAAGAGTTATTGGAAAAGAAGGAAGTATGGTAAAAATTATTAAAGACGAAACTGGATGTAATGTAACTGTTGGTCAAAATGGGTTTATCTGGATTGAAGGAGAAAAGGTAGAAGATGAATTATTTGCAAAGAAAGCAATTAATTTTGTAAGTGAAAATTCATACCAAAGTGGTTTAACAGAAAAATTACAAGAGTGGTTTAAGGAGAATAAAAAATGACATTCAAAAGAACAGACGGAAGAAAAGTTGATGAAATGAGACCTATCCAGACAAAGATTGGTGTTGTTCCAAATGCTGATGGTAGTGCAATGTTTTCAAGTGGAGATACTATTGCTGTAGCTGCTGTTTACGGTCCTAGAAAATTACATCCTCAACATCAACAAAAACCAGACACATGTGTTTTAAGATGTACTTACAATATGAATAGTTTTTCAGTTTCTGATAGAATTAGACCAGGACCAAGTAGAAGAAGTACTGAAATTAGTAAAATCATAGAATGGGCATTAAGTCCTGTTGTTATGTTAAAAAAGTTTCCTGGAACTGTAATTGATGTTCACATAAATATTATACAGGCAGATGCTGGAACAAGATGTGCTGCAATTAACGCTGCATCTATGGCTTTGGCTCATGCAGGTATTCCAATGAAGAACTTGGTTTCAAGTGTTTCAATTGGTAAATTAGACAAACAATTAGTTGTTGATGTTAACAAGGATGAGGAAGATTGGGAAGAAGGAGAAGGAGCAACAGATATTCCTATTTCAATGACTGGAGATAGTAAATTAACTCATGTTCAACTAGATGGAAACATTGATAAGAAACAAATGGAAGAAGCAATTAAATTGGCTGATAAGGCTTGTAAAGAAATTTACGAGATTCAAAAACAAGCATTAAAGGATTCACTAAAATGAAGACACCAAAAATTACTCAAGATAGAATAATTGAATATCTTAAAGAAGGAAATAGATTCGATGGTAGAAAGCCTGAAGAATTTAGAGATATTGAAATTGAAACAAAAGTTTCTAAGAAAGCTGAAGGATCTGCTAGAGTTAAAATTGGGAAGACAGAAGTTATAGTTGGTATAAAATTAGGACTTGCTGAACCATATCCTGATTCTCCTGATAAAGGAAACCTTATGACCACTGCGGAATTACTTCCGTTAAGTTCTCCGAGAATAAGCTTAGGTAAGCCTGGATTTGATTCTCTTGAAATTGGAAGAGTTATTGATAGGGGTATTAGAGAAAGTAAGTTCATACAATTTGATAAATTATGTATTAAACCCGGAGAAAAGGTTTGGAATATTTTTGTAGACATATATTCAATCAATGACGACGGAAATTTGATGGATGCTGCAGGAATTGGAGCAGTAGTTGCATTGAAGAATACAATGCTTCCAAAATACGATGAAGAAAATGATAAGGTTGATTACGAAGCAGAATCAAAAGAAAAACTTCCTTTGTCTGAAAAAGTTACATTTCCTATAACAGTTCATAAAGTAGGTAAGAATTTCCTAGTTGATCCTACAAGAGAAGAAGAAGATATTAGTGAGACAAGAGTTACTATTGGTTCGCATAAAGGTAATATTTCGTCTATGCAAAAGGGAGAATCTCAAGTATTAAGTGTTGAAGAATTCTCAGAAGTACTAAATATTTCTGAAAAAGCATGGAACGAAGTATTTAAAAAAATTGAAAAGAATATAAAATAAATGGAATCAAAAGAATTTAGTAAATATGAGGTAGCAAGAATTCTTGGGGCTAGGGCTCTTCAAATTGCTATGAATGCACCATTATTAATCAAGATTAAACAAGAAGATTTAGAAGAAATCAAATTCGATGCTCTAAAAATTGCGGAGATAGAATTAAATTCAAATATTTTACCAATTTCTATTAAAAAACCATTGCCAACTAAGAAAGAGGGTAAGTTGAAGAAAGTTGCTCCTCCTAAAGTTATCAGCGATGATAAAAAGGCAAAGTTAGAACAAGAAGAGGAAAAAGAAATTGTTGAAGGTGGAGAGATTATGGAATTAGTTAATTCGCCTGATGAAGAAGATTCAGAAGCATTAGAAAAGCCTGAAGAACAATAATTTTAATTTAGATTTTGTTGCCTAGCGCATCTTAACATCCTTAATTCTTTAAAACTATAACTTATTGTGCTTCCTTCATGTAGTCTTTTGAAAAGAACTCTTCCGTCTACAGTAGTGTTAACATATTGATAAACATCTTTTTCTGGACCGTCAAAAATCAAAGACCCCCCTGTTTCTGGATTAGTTAATTGGTCTGAAATTAATTTTGCTAATCTAGAGTCTGAAAGATCTCCTTCCTCTGATGTTTCCTTTAATAAATCGTATGCTGTCTTTGGTATTTTTGACATCTTTTTTTAAATTATGAAGGGTATTTAAGCATTATGATGCTAGATTTGCTAAAGAAAAGGTTATAAAGAAAAATATGTTATTCTTTTTATGGTGAGAATAAAAAAGGTGACTGCTACTAGTTTATTAGATTCTAGAAAAGAAAAAACAATCTTTGTTACTATCCAAACAGATGTTGGTAGCTTCTCTGCTAGCTCTCCAAATGGAAAATCTACTGGAAAAAATGCTGCTAAAATATATAAGAAAGATTTAGAAGGTGACATTAAAACACTAAAAGATTTTGAGAGCTATTTCTCTGAAGAGATTATTGAAAAATTTGAAGACTTGAGAAGAATAGAGGATATTACTGATAGAAATATCGGAGCTAATACTCTTTTTGCTTTTGAATCCGCTATTCTAAAGGCTATGGCGAAAGAACAGAAGAAAGAAGTTTGGGAGATTATTAATCCTAACGCGAAAAAGTTCCCTAGATTACTTGGTAATTGCGTCGGAGGAGGGAAACATTCTCACGCTTCAAAAAAACCTGACTTCCAAGAATTTTTATTGATACCTAAAACAAAAACAGTAAAAGAAGCTTATGAAACTAATAAGAAGGCTAAAAAAGAAGTTGCAAAAATTCTAAAAGAAGTGGATAAAAAGTTTACCAGCAAAGAAAGTGATGAAAAAGCTTGGGTAAGTTCGTTAACTGAAAGAGAGGTTTTTGATGTGTTGAAAAAAACTAAAATGGATATTGGAACAGATGTTGCTGCATCTAGTTTTTACAAAAGAAAAAAATATACATATGAAAATCCTTTGTTTAAGAGAACTATCGAAGAGCAATTGTTTTACCTATCTAATTTAATTAAAAATTTTGGTTTGTTTTACGTCGAAGATCCGTTTGAAGAAAACGATTTTGAAAGTTTTGCCAAACTTCTTGCTAAATTCCCAACTACCTTAATTGTTGGAGATGATTTAACTGTTACAAGTGTTAAAAGATTAGAGAAGGCAATTAGTAAAAAAAGTATTAATGGTATAATTGTTAAACCTAACCAGACAGGTTCTTTATTAGAAGTTAAAGAAGTTTGTGAAATGGCTAGGAAGAATGGTATCAAAATTATTTTTTCTCATAGAAGTGGTGAGACTGAAGAGACAATTCTCGCTGATTTGGCGTTTGGTTTTCAAGCAGATTTCTTTAAGTGTGGAATTGAAGGCGACGCTAGAGAAAAGAAGCTAAAAAGATTAATTGAGATTGAAAAGTCGTTATAGAAACCCTTTTAAATCTATTATTCTGTGAATTCTCATGGTTAAGAAGAAAACTGAAGAAGAAAAAGTTGAAGAGGCTCCTGAAAAGGAACTTAAAGGAAAAGAACTAGAAAAGGCTGCTGAGGCAGAATCTACTACTGGAGAAAAATCTTTAGAAGAAAGAAAGAAGGCTCTTTTAGAAAAAGTTGCTAAGCTTAAAGGAAAGGTTGATATAACAAGTACTGAAGAACTTAAAGAACAAATTAAAGCTAAGAAAAGAGAGGATATGCTTATACCTCTTGAAGAATATGTTAAGGCTGGAATCTATTTAGGAACTAAGGTAGTTACTCCAGATATGAAACAATATGTTTATAGAAGAAGAGCTGATGGACTTGCTATCTTTAATACAGATGTTATTGATGAAAAATTAAAAGAAGGGATTGAATATCTTTCTAAGTTTAATCCTGAAGATGTTATTCTTGTTTGTAAAAGACAATCTGGATGGAAAACTGCTAAGATGTTTTCTCAATTAACTGGAATTAGAGTTTTTGCTAAAAAGTATCCGGCAGGAATTTTAACTAATACGGATCTTCCAGACTTTTTTGAGACTGAATTAACAATTATTACAGATCACTGGTTAGATAAGAATGCTTTGAATGATACTTTGAAAGTTAACAAGAAAGTTTTGATGGTTTGCGATACAAATAATTTTTCAAAAGGTGCAGATCAAGTTATAATTGGTAACAATAAGAGTGGTAAAAGTTTAGGAGTTATTTTCTATTTACTTGCTAGAGGATATTGTAAGGCAAGAAAGATCGAAGCTGATATTCCTGATTTAGAATGGTGGACTGGTGAAGAAGATGTGGGTGAAGCAGCTAAATACGGTGTTTAAACCTTCATAAATAACCAACTTTTTTCTGGCTTACTTCCGTAATTTGTTTTGATAAGAACATAATTTCCTTTCAACTTTTTTCCATTGAATTTTATTTCTATTTTTTTAGAATCCTTAGATTGTAATTCATAAGTTCCCTTATCCCATATTTTTACCTTCCCTGCTCCATAATTTCCTTCAGGAATTGTTCCTTCAAACTTAGCATAATCTAAGGGATGATCTTCAACATGGATTGCTAATCTTTTAATTCCCTTCGCTGTTGGAGGAATTTTTGGAACTGCCCAACTTTTTAGAACTTTATTCATTTCTAATCTTAAGTCCCAGTGATGGTGAGATGCTCTATGATCATGGACGACAAAAATGGTTTTTTTGCCAGGAGATTTCTTCTCAACAGCCTTAGGTTCAGATGTTTTTTTCAGGTCTCTTTTTGATTTGTACTTAGTTAAAATCATATAATAGTAAAAGAAAAAGATTATTTAAATTCTCCGACGATAACCTCTCAATTAGACCGACGAAAGATTTATAAATGGATTTCTCTGTCAAATGTTATTAACTAAGATGAGTGCTTTAATAAAAACACAACAAATGTTAGATTAAAGTATGATGTATGTAGAAGCAAACATCTAGTTGTAATTCTCAATTATACAAAAATAGCTTACAGCCAATAGTTAGGAGATCGTGTGAAGTGATTTGTCATCTTATGAACAAATTGCGTAATTGAAATCTTTAATGATTTATGATATTATTTTTAATTCCAGTTGATCCTGCTGGCGGCTGCGGCTCTCTGGTTTGCGTTTAGACATGCAAGTTTTTTTAGTTTCTTCGGAAGTTGAAAAGCGAACTGCTCAGTAACACGTAGCTAATCTACCCTTAAGTCAGGAATACCCTCGGGAAACTGAGGCTAATGCCTGATAGGAGATATGCCCTGGAATGACTTATCTCTTAAATTCGTGCTTAAGGATGAGGCTGCGGTGGATTAGGTTGTTGGCGGGGTAATAGCCCACCAAGCCGAAGATCCATAAGGGCTCTTAGCGGAGAGGCCCTGAGAGGGAATCTGAGACACTATTC
>CBDUAR010000012.1:0-10843 GCA_965365175.1 uncultured archaeon | reverse complement strand
CAGCCCCCCTTCCCATCTCTGACCTCCCTACAGCCCCCCTTCCCGTCACTGACCTCCCTCCACAACTGGTATCACAAGAAACATCTGCAGTTGAATAAGAATTATCAATACCACCCGAATAAAGTCTCCCAACTAAACCTCCAAAAGAATACTGTGATCCTGCAATAGTTCCAGTAGAATAAGAATGGTCTATATTATAATCATTAAAATATCCTACTAAACCTCCTCCAATATCATTTGTACCTGTAACACTTCCAGAAAAAGATATATTATATAAATAGCTATATACCACATCTCCAGCTAAACCTCCAACTCGGTCATTACCAGTAATATCAAAACTATTCAAACCAACGTTAGAGATAGTACCATCATATATAAAAGAAAATAATCCAACACGCTGTTCAGTACCCCTATTAATATACAAATTACTAATAGTATTATTTCTTCCATCAAAACTTCCTGAAAACCAATTACTTACATCTCCTATAGGCTCAAAACCATTGTAATCAGTTCCATTATAATTCCAAGTAGAAGTTCCTGAACAATCAATAGGTCCGCCAAGAGCAAAATGTCCTGATAAATCCAAACTCATATTTTGCAATTGAGTACAAGAAGTAATCAAACAAGGATCAGAAGTAGTATTCCCCCCAGTCATCCCATCAACACAAAACACCGAACCATAACCGGGACAATCACTCAAACTTGAAATACCTTGAAGAATTAAAGGAGGATAACCATCAGTACTACTACAAAAAGTATCCCAAAAACCAAAATCCCAATTATTCACTGGAAGATTACCTATATTAAAGAAATGGGCCCCAGTATCCACAGTAAAACAATTAGTATTTCCTCCCCCTCCAATATCATCATAACAATTATCTACGCCATCACTTCTATTATACCAATAACCACCAGTTATTATAGTATCAGAATTATACCCAATTAATCCTCCAATACTTGAACTTCCACTAACACTTCCAGCAGCAAATGAATCAGTAACATTTCCGTAATAACTATAACCTATTAAACCTCCCTGACTACCTGCTCCATAAACATCTGAAAAAGAATAAGAATCAATGATTTCTCCGTAACTGCTATACCCAATTAGACCTCCAACACTACTTGAACTAGAAGATACATTTCCTGAAGAATAAGTATTACTAATAATGCCTCCTGAAAAAGAATCAAACCAACCTATCAATCCCCCAATAGAAGTTCCAGTTCCACTTATATTTCCAGTTACATAAACATTATCAATATTAGATCCATAAGTCTGTCCTGCCAATCCCCCTACACTTGAACCTCCAGCAATACTAAAATTTTGTAATCCCACATTACTTACATTAGCAGATTGAAGATAGTCAAATAATCCAACATAATCTTCACTAGTTCTATTAATAAACAAATCAAAAATAGTATAATTATTTCCTTCAAAAGTTCCCGAAAAACCATCACTAAGAGTATTATAATAATCTCCAATAGGATCAAAACCATAAGGACTATTCCAATTCACAGTATCTGCACAATAAATATCCCCATACAAAGCATAATGCCCGGATATGCCTAAATCCATAGCTTGCAAATCAGTACAATTTGTGATCTGACAAGGATCTCCAGTTGTATTACTTCCTAACATTCCAGCAGGACAAGGAACACCAGAATACCCAGTACAATTTTCAGGATCAGTAAAGCCTTCCAATAGTAAAGAAGGATAACCACTCTCATTACAAACATTATCCCAATAAAATAAATAATCCCACGTATTCATAGGAGGATTAATTAAATCAAAGAAATCAGATTCAGTTGTATAAGTATTACACCCCGAATTTCCTCCTCCGACACCATCATCATAACAGCTTAAACCTTCACTCCGATCATACCAATAAGAATTTGAAAAACCTGTTCCCGAATCATACCCTGCCAATCCTCCAACATATGTCACACCTGGATCAACATTAATCTCTCCCGCAGCAAAAGAATCAGAGGTATAACCTACAGAATACCCAATTAACCCTCCAACAAATTGACCAAGATTGTATGAACAAGTAATGTTAGAGATAGAATAAGAATCAGATATAAATGATGAAGAACCAAAAGTACCTCCAACTAATCCTCCCACATAAGAATTGCTTCCATCAACATTTCCTGCAGAATAAGAATTATCAATAGATCCCTGACCATTATAATAACTTAACCTTCCAACTAATCCTCCCACATAACTACCTCCACTGATACTTCCATTTACATAAGTATTATCAACAATAACCCCATACGCTTCACCAATTAATCCTCCCGCATAATTAGTTCCGCTTACAGTTATATCTTCCAGTCCAACATTATTTATGGTATTTGATTGAGAAAATCCAAATAAACCTGCATAATTGCTGCCAGAAGTAACGCTAACACCAGTTATTATTTTATTATTTCCATCAAAATATCCTGTAAATTTATTTGTATTGTTCCCAATTGGAGTAAAGCTTCCGTGAAGACTACAATCAATATTATCATTCAATTGATAATAAACAGTTAATCCTTGACCAATACTTTGCAAATCAGTACAATCTGTAACTATACAAGGATCTACCCCTGTCCCAGTTCCACTCATACCATTAGGACAAGGTGGACCCGCAGAAAATTGCTTCAAAGAAGGAAACGTTCCAGATTCCTCTTGCCAAATAGTAGTAAAATCCCAATTACCACTCATAGGAGAACTACTTTCAAAATAAAAATCGCTTAAAGTACCTGTACTATAACAATTTGTAGTATCTCCAGAACTAGCACAACTATATCCATAACTCTGATCATACCAATAAACATTATCAACACTTCCATACTGGGTCCCCGCAAAACCTCCAAAGTAATTAGAAGAATAATACGTACCAGCGGTATTATAATATACTGTTCCAGTTGCAAAAGAATCGTAAATATTTCCTCCACCAATAGTTCCCGCAAAACCTCCAACATAATCTCCTTCATTCATATATGCATCAACATTTCCAGTAGAATATGAAGTTGAAATTGTTCCACTAAATATTGAACCAACTAAACCTCCAAAATACCATTGTGGAGAATTCTGGGGAGAATTATCATAAACATATACCTGAGCATAAGAATTGTCCATATTCCCCGAACCTCCAAAGTAACCTACCAAACCTCCCGCAGAACCAGAATAAGCATAAACACTTCCAGTAACAAATGAACTATCAATATCATTATTATCAGAATAACCGACTAACCCTCCAACATTTGATCCCCCCCTAATAAATGCATTAGTTAATCCAACATTTTTTATTATCGCATTACGAGCAACACCAAATAAACCAATATAATCTGTAGAACTTCCATAATCAATGTAAAGATTATCTATTACCTTATAATTCCCATCAAAACTTCCATTAAAATACTGTCCAGGACTAAATCCATCTCCTGCAGGAGTGGGAGAATTACCCGAACAATCTATATCATTACTCAATTTCCAATAATAATTTAATCCAGTATATAACCACTCTAAATCGGTACAATCTTCAATTAAACAAGGATCTCCAGAAACTCCACTACCGCTCATACCATTAGGACAAGTATAAGAAACTTTTCTAGTCAAACTTCCAACACCAGTTTCTTCTACAGAAGCACTTTCACTTTCTCCAACAGATTCGAGATTAACACTTCCAGAATACAGTTCAACGCCATTATAAACAAAAGAAATAACCAAAGTTCCGTCTTCAACACTTACATTCAATTCATCTAAATTAATTTGAACAACTTCGGATAAATCTCCAATATAACTAGTACTGATAATAGCTTGATCATTTTCAACACTCAATTCTACACTTTCGCTAGAAGAAATTATCTCTGCATTCTGCCCATTTTCTAAATCATAAACAAAACTCTCATTAGCTCTAACCTCTCCCTCAATTTTTTCAACTAAATCTAGAGTAACTTGACCGGTAATACTTCTAGTACTGCCTGAAGTATTTTCTTCAACAATTTCCTCAACCAATGGAGATTCATTTTCCTCAACAATTTCTTCAACTATGTCTGATTCATTCTCCTCAGCTACTTCTTCAACAAAAGATTGATCCTTTTCTGGAATAGACCTAGTGCCACTTGAAATTTCTTCATAAATTCCTAAAACAAAAGAAACAAGAGGAAACCTTTCTGCATTAACAGAATAACCCAAACCAGAACCAGAAATATCTTTTTGTTCTACAAAGAAATCACCATCAATCAAATCGTTAGAAATAAGCTCATTTAAAGAATAAGTATGTTGTTGTCCATTGTTATCAAGAACAACTTGGGTGTCTGCAGGAAGCAGCTCAGATTGTTGTAGAGTAAAAGATAAGAAGCCTTTCAAAATACCATCTTCAATGAAGACATTATCAACAGAGAATGTTGCTCTACCTGTTAAAGAGAATGTTGCAAACAAAAAAACAGTCAATAAAAAAGCAACAAGAATTGATAAAAATAAAATCTTTTTTCTTTGTTGTTCTACAACTTTTCCAAGATATCTTTTCTTAACTTTTCCATCAGAATCTCTGTAACTTTCATACAAGTAAGGACCATAACTCTTACCTCTCTTTTCAACAACTCTTTTGTGACTCATCCTCTGCATATATGTAGAATAAATGCTTTTTAAACCTTATTCAAATGTAGAACAAAAGAATTTTGAGCGTAGAACAAAAGAATTTTTATCGACGGTGATTTTCAACAATCTTTTTTGAGTATCTAATCATTCTATAAATCCACTGTCTTGATCCCCAACTTTCTGGATGGTCCGGAGAATTGTCATTTCCTTGCACATCTGGATGATAAAATTCCCAAACTTTTTTACCATTTTCATCAATTTCAAAAACATGACCCTTTTCACTTTCAGTGATTAAAGTATTTCCATTTTCAAGCCGATCTGCATAGCCCTGAGATAGTGTAAAAAAGCCACCTGCCTTGTATTCCCAAACAATTTCTAATGTAATTGGATTAACTTCAATTACTCTACTCCATTTTCTATACCTTCCATTATCAAAAATTAATAAATTGCCATTTTCAAGCATTCTAACTGAATGTTGGCCTTCAATATTCTCTCTAACATCATTTTGGGAGATAAACCACACAATTTCTTTAGTATCTTTGTCCAAAATAAAGATTATACTACCATGTCTAGCAGAAACAAGTATATTTCCTTCCCTAAATCTCTTATCTTCAAGCTTATTCTTAGGAATTACCTGTAATGAATTAAACCTATAATAATCATAATTGCCTCCCCAAGGAGTCTGAGGCTTCTTCTTAACTATATCAAAAAACAGAATTTTGGGCATATCTAGCTCTAAAGCCCTATGATTCTTCTTTATTTCTTTAAAATGCTCCCAAGAAGACCATCTCCATAACTCTTTTCCATCCTGATCAAACTCAACAATCACACAGAAATCAACATTTCTTCCCCTATATCTGTGCATTTCCTTAGTAAAAGTCATTATAGTATCATTAGGAGTAATTACAATATCATGGTGTATTGGAACATTACTTGTCCATATTTTCTTCCCATCAAAGGTAAATTTGCCCCATTCTTTAGATTCATACTCTTTCTGAGCAATATAAGTCCCATCTTTCTGTATTAATCCTAAATATTTGTAAGGCCACTCTCTAATTACATTACCTTTCATATCAATCAATTTACCACCATATAGGCTATATCCTTCCCCAACAGAACCCAAAACATGTGCTCCAGACAAATTTTCATCAAAATTATTCATTTTTCAAAAATGGATCAATAAATTCCCTGCTATAACGAGTTGCTCTATAAAGATCATGTCTTTTACCATAACTTGGTAGATCTGGATCATCATACATCTCTGGATGCCACCATTCCCAAACTAATTCTTTTCTAGAACTAATTTCGAATACTCTTCCCTTCTCACTCTCAGTTACAAGCATATTGCCATTAGGAAGAAGTTGAACATATCCTTGAGAATAACTAAAGAAATCATCATCTCTATATTCCCACAATACATTAAGAGTAAAAGGATCTAAAACCACCAATCTAGTCCAACCTCTATATCTACCATTATCATGAATTAAAATCTTACCATCATCCAACATCTTAGGTGAATGAGGTCCCTCTAAATTATCTTCAACTTGATCATGTATTGCTCTCCAAACAACACCTCCATTATCTTTATCGATTATAAAAACCATACTTCCATGTCTCATACTAATCCAATAATTTCCTGGATCAAATGCATCATGTAACCCTTGTTTAGAATTATTTGGAATCAAACTAACGGAATTTGTGTGGTAATAATCATAATTGCCTCCCCATACACTCGTATTTTTCCACGTATTCTCCCCTATATCCACATTTAATGGAGCATCAAGCTCCAATTTACGATGATACGTCTGCAAAAGTTTAAGATTATCCCAAGTAGACCATCTTTTAAACTCATTTCCATCCTTATCTAATTCAACAATAACATCAAATTCCACATTTCTTCCATTATATTCATGAACCTCTTTGGTTAAAACAATAAGAGTATCTTGAGGAGTCAATAATATCTCGTGATGGATTGGCATATCCTTTTCCCAAATAACACTTCCATTCCAAGAATATCTCCCCCAAATATTATGTTCATACTCTCTTTGGGAATATATATCTCCATTATCGTCGATAACTCCTAAATATCCATAAGGAAAACTATGAACAATATTTCCATTTATATCAATTAATTTTCTTCCAATTAAAGTATAACCATCATAAGCCTTCAAACTATTAAAAGTTACATTAACTTTATCAGGATCAAAATCAGGCAAATCGTTTACAGACATTCCAATATGTGAAAGGGAACCTAGAATCACAATTAACAAAGCTACAACCCCTCCAATAATCAAAAATTTATAAACTCTATGAAGTCCAGTCCATTTTCTCTTCAAAGTATGCCTAAAAAAACCTGCAATTACTGCAAAAATAGAGGCAAATATTCCAACAATATACGATCCCATAGAAGAAACTAGATACCCTCCAGTTCCTGGATCAATATATCCTCGCTTATCTAAAAGAAAGCTCCTTCTCATAAAATAGAAATAAATATAGGATATATAAATATTTAGACTAATGATAAACCTTTTAAATCAATCCAATTTCCGAATAAGATGGAAAACACTATCACAAAAGAAAAACTAGACAAGTATTTTGATTTAACTAGCAGAGCATTAGAACAAGTAAAAAATAACATAATCGCTGGAAAAGAAGATCATGCTAAAGAAATAATTGATATGGTATCAAACTATCTTTCTGATGCCAAGCACTTTGAAGAAAAAGAAGATTACATAAATGCTTTCGCTGCATTAAACTATGCACATGGTTGGTTAGATTCAGGTGTAAGACTAGAGGTGTTTAATGTAAATGATGATTCTTTATTCACAGTAAAATGAGAAGTTTAAACAAACTACTCCAAGAAGGAGCCATTAATCCTGAATTGCTAAAAATTCTAGCATCAAGCGCAAGCAGAATAAGTAAAGTTCAAAAAATAAAAGATTACTTTGAAACACATCCTGAAGAAGAAAGAGAATACGCAGCACAATATGAAACTCTGGCAAAAAGGTTAAGAACAACAAGAAAAGCATTAGATTCTGCTCCAGAAGGAGTTCCATACAGAAACTTTAGTAGACTATTTGTGGCTGCAAGCGTTGCCTCAGGAAACCCTCTTATGAATCCAAAAGAATACTTAAGAGAACTAAACGGAAAAGCATCTCAAGCTGCAGCACCTCCTACTTCAAGGGGGGGCTATGGAAAGGGTGGACACAAGACAAGTAAGAGAACAGAGAGTGGACACCAACACTAAACTTAAATACTTAATTCTCTTAATCAACTCATGAAAAAGGTGATGGTTCTTAGTCTTGGAGGAAGTCAAATAATCCCCAACGACGTTAACATAAAGTACCTAAAAGAATTCAAAAGAATAATTCTAAAACACACTAATAAATACAAATTCATCGTAGTCTGTGGTGGAGGAAGCATAGCTAGAAAATATATTGCTGGGTTAAAAGGAGTAAATGCTAATGTAACTCTTCAAAGTTTTGCGGGAATTGGAGCCACAAGAATGAATGCGAGATTCATGAACTACTTTTTCAACATAGATCCAAAACACGGAATACCTCACACTCATAAAACACTAAGAAAATACATAAAACAACAAAAGGTAATATTCTGTGGAGCTTTAGAATATAAACCAAATCAAACTTCTGACTCTACAGCAGCAGACATAGCTAGAGAATTCAAATCAGATTTCATAAATATAACTAACATCAAAGGATTATACAATAAAAACCCCCTAGAACATAAAGATGCTAAATTCATACCAGAAATAACTTGGAAAGAATTTGACAAATTAGCAAATAAAAGCAAATTCAAGCCTGGACAACACTTTGTACTAGATCAAACAGCCTCTAAGATGATACTAAAAAATAAAATAACTACTTACATAACTGGAAAAGACTTAAAACAACTAGATAATCTTCTAAGTAATAAAAAATTCAAAGGAACAACGATCCATGGCATGTAATTGCGTAATAAAAGAAACTAATTTTGAGAAAGCTAGAAAATTAATAAAAGAATCTAAGTCAAAAGTTATCTTTGTTAGCGAAGATGACGACCTAAGTAGAAAAATTCTAGAAAAAGAACCAATAGATACTCTAGTAATATTACAAAGTAAAAGGAAAGACAGACAAAAACAAAGAGATTCTGGACTAAATCAAGTATTAGTTAAGATAGCTAAGAAAAATAAAATAAAAATTGGCATATGTTTAGATGAAATAATTGCGGCAGAACCTTCGTTAAAAGCAAAAATACTTGCAAGAGTTATTCAAAACATAAAACTCTGTTCAAAAAATAAAGTTCAAATGAAATTCTGTGGAAAGAATACTAAAAACATATATGATAAAAAATCTTTAGGCTTAGTTCTTGGAATGCCGACTTGGATGGTAAAGGGGCTAGAATAAAACTTTTTTAAGGCCTGAATACTACTAAATAAAATGGATATTAATCGAATTGTGGAATCACTTTCTCTAAACGAGAAAAAGATACTTCCCCATCTAGAAGAAAAGGATATTGTTAACATCAGTAAGAAATCTAACTTAGATAAAACATCTGTACTAAGATCATTAGAATACTTACAAAATAAGGGAATAGTAAAACTATCTCAAACTAAAAAGAAAGTAGTTGAAATCGGCATAAATGGTGCTTTATATAAGAAAAAAGGACTTCCAGAGAGAAGACTACTAAATATTTTAAGTGAAAAAAGAATCGTATCCTTTCCTGATGCTCAAAAACTTAGTGGATTATCTCCTGAAGAATTCAAAGCTTCATTGGGGGCACTAAGAAGCAAAGCTATGATTGAAATCCACAACGGAAAAATAGCCTTCAATGCAAAGAAAGAAGAAATCTCTAAGAAAAGTTTAGAAGAACAACTAATCGAATCACTACCAATAGAGTATGATACATTAACTCCAGAACAATTATTTGCATTAAAGTCTCTGCAAAATAGAAAAGGAATAATAGATATATTAGAACAAAAAACAATCAACATAGAAATAACTGAACTAGGTAAAAAACTAATGAACTCTAAGATTAAATCAGAAAATTTAATTGAACAGATAACTCCAACAATTCTTAAGTCAGATAAAAACTGGAAAGGAAAAAAGTTCAGAAGATATGATGTTGTATCTCCAGTTCCAGCAATAAGCGGAGGAAAAAGACATTTCGTTAATCAATCTCTAGACTATGTAAGAAAAGTATGGACTGAAATGGGATTCAAGGAAATGACTGGTGAAATGGTTCAAAGTTCATTCTGGGTTTTTGATGCTCTATTCACTGCACAAGATCATCCAGTAAGAGAATTGCAAGATACATTCTACATTGACAAACAAATCAAATTAGAAGATAAAAAATTAACAAAGACTGTTAAAGACACTCATGAAAAAGGAATTGCAGGAAGTAAAGGTTGGAAATATGAATGGGATGAAAAGGATGCTATGAAAGCAGTTCTAAGAACACACACAACCTGCCTATCAGCTAGAACACTATATGAGTTAAGCAAACTTCCAGTTGAAAAAAGAAAAGGAAAATTCTTCGCACTAGGTAAAAACTTTAGAAATGAAACAGTTGATTGGTCTCATGGATTTGAATTCTATCAAACAGAAGGAATAGTTGTAGATGATAATGTAAATTTCAGACATCTTCTAGGATATTTGAAACAGTTTTCCGAAAAAATGGGGTTTGAAAAAATAAGATTTGCACCTGCTTATTTTCCATATACAGAACCTTCTGTAGAAATTCATGCATTCCATCCAGAGAAGAAAGTCTGGCTTGAATTAGGAGGAGCAGGAATTTTCAGACCAGAAATAACAGTTCCACTCTTGGGGAAAAAAACACCTGTACTTGCTTGGGGACAAGGTTTTGATAGAATAATTATGGATACTTATAAAATAAAAGATTTAAGAGAAATGTACAAAAATAATTTAACTCAGTTAAGAAAAATTAAATTTTGGATGAAGCAGTAATGGCAAACGTAAAATTTAGTAAAAAATTATTTGAAAGAGAAATAGGAAAGTTAGATGAAAAAATGCAAGAAAATATCTTCTTGTTTGGAACCCCTGTAGAATCATTAACAGAAGATGAAAGAGAAATCTTATTGGAAACTGAAGATTTAGGGCGAATATACATTCCAAAGCACGTTATAAAAGAGATAAAACCAATTCTAAAATCTACTTCGTTCAAAATATAATTATAAAACTGGTAGCCACCACTATTGGCAACAAACAGCGCGAATATTGAGCCAAGTATCAAAACAATCCC
>CBDUAR010000011.1:0-11009 GCA_965365175.1 uncultured archaeon | reverse complement strand
TAAGAGTTAGATATGCTATGAAATCAAATCCTAATTCAAATATTCTAAGAATTTTTAATAGGAAAGGAATAGAAATAGATGCCTCTTCAGGGTTTGAAGCTCAGAGAGCTATGCGTGCAGAAATAAATCCAAGAAGTATTTTATTAACTTCTCAGCAGATTCCAGGAGATTTAGAAGAACTTGTTACCTTGGGTGTTGATTATAATGCATGTTCGTTACATCAATTAGAAAATTATGGAAAACTGTTTCCTGGTTCAGAAGTTTCAGTTAGAATAAATGTTGGGATGGGTTCAGGACATTCAAATAGAACAAATACTGGAGGACCTGGGTCAAGTTTTGGAATTTGGCACGAGGATATACCTAAGGTGTTTAGTTTAGCTGACAAATATGGTTTAAGAATTGCAAGAGTTCATAGCCATGTTGGTTCTGGTTCCGATCCAGAAGTTTGGAAAAAGGTTTCTATAATGAATTTAGATGTTGTTGAACGGTTTGAAAAAGAAGGGCATAGAATACATACTTTAAATCTTGGAGGAGGGTATAAAGTTGGAAGAATGTTAGGAGAGAAATCAACTGATTTACAGGAGTGTGGAACTCCCGTAAAGGATGCATTTGAAGATTATCAGCAGAAAACAGGTCATGCTTTGAATTTAGAGATAGAACCTGGAACATTTTTAGTTGCTAATGCTGGTGCGGTGATCGCAAGAGCAGTAGATTTGAAACAAACATCAGATTATAGTTTTATTTTGACCGATTCTGGAATGACTGAGGTTACTAGACCTTCGTTATATGGTGCTCAACACCCAATTAGTTCTGTTCCTATTGGTGGACCTAGGAAAACAGTTGGTTCGTATGTTGTATCTGGACATTGTTGTGAGAGTGGGGATATTTTAACTCCTGCGGAAGGTGACCCCGAAGCTATTTCAACTAGAAGATTAACTAGAACAGAAATTGGAGATTTAATTGTTGTTGGGGGAGCTGGAGCATATTGTTCCGCAATGTCCACTAAAAATTATAATTCTTATCCTGAAGCTGCAGAGGTTTTAATTGATAGAACAGATAAGGCCCATTTAATACGAAGAAGGCAGACAGAAAAACAAATGACTCAGAATGAAATAAAAGTTATTTGATATTAAAAAGTTCTTAAACGCCCTGCAAGAACACCACAATAATTTTTATAAACTAATTAATACAGAATAAACTATGGTCAGTGATCGGGTAAGATTAGAGAGAGTTATAGCAATGAGAGATCAGATCGGACCAACAATTCTAAAGATTTTTGGTGTCGAAGCCGAATTACCTCCAGTAAAATTTATGAAAGGATTACCCGGAACTATTGCCTTTACATACACCGAAAAAGAAGGAGAACCCAGTATTGCAGTTGACCCTAAATACGACGAACAATATGACACTCTATCTTCTATACCATGGGGGATTGCTGAGGAAGTTTCTCACTTTTGTCACTACACACTTAACCGAGACTTTTTTATGAGAATAATCGATTTGTCAAAGGATAAGAATTTACCAAACAATAATCTATTCTTTGAACTGGATAATCTTAGCGAATTTATAGCGAGAATGGGGGGGTTAGCCTCTGGTTGTATGCCTCCAGATTTTGGAATGGTAATGGATGCTTGGTATACATTAGTAAGATCTTCTGGAGCAAAATCTAAAGAAGAATTTGAAAGAGCTGCAGAAAAGGATCCAGAGTATGCAAAAAAGGTTGGATTGGCAAGCTCTAGAGTTTGGGGAACCGGACTTGCAGATTATTTCCACGGATCTAATGGAATTAGAACAAATATCCCAAGATACAGAAAAATACTAAGAGAGCTTACTCAATGTGATGGATTTGATGAAGCTGCAGACGTGTTTGAAATATATATGCCCGGTTCGAAGGAAGCAAAAGAGGTAAGGGACCTTAGTAAATTAGTTTTTTCTGATTAATCATTTCAACTTGTACAAATAAATATTATCTATTTTCTTCTGAATCTTCCAACCAGGAAACTTCCAATAATGAGAAACTATTCTGGCTTTTGACTCTTTTTTCAATTTATCCCTAAGTTTTTTCATAATAGTGGGAAATTGGAATAAAGTGATAACATCATAATCCTTTAGACTAACATCCCAAAAGCTCTTCCAATGAATATGTGCATTATTCAATCCCAGCTTCTTTATTTTCCATCTAGATATCAACACTAAAATAGGATTAATCTCAAATCCATGGGCTTCTACGCCTCTCCTAGCCAATTCTATAACTATTCTACCATCTCCAGAACCCAAATCCACTGCTTTCTCACCTTTCTTTACATTTGCTAGCTTCAAGATATTTTTTACCTTCTTATTACTTGTAGGCTCGAATGGAGCACCAAACAAGAAAGGAATCAAAAAGAATAGAGAATAAACTAAAGCTACAACAAGTAGAAAAGAAAAAATCCACCAATTCATCACCATAAAATAAAATAGAAATTGATACTTATAAATGGTGCCATTAAACCCCCTAGTTCTATCCAATAATTTAATAAACCCTTAAATGGTGGCATTTTTATATAAAGATTTGAGGTTTCTTTAAAAAATGACAGAAATATACAATGTAGAAGCAAGAACAGACTCTGAAATTGCAGAGATACTCCACCCTTTAGTTAGAGAGTGGTTTTTCAAAAAGTTCAAAGCATTCTCACTAACCCAAAAATACGGAGTAATGAATATCTGGGAAAGAAAGGACATCTTAATCTCAGCACCAACTGGAGGTACAAAAACTTTAACTTCATTCCTATCAATACTAAATTACTTAGTCATGTTGTCAGAAAAGAACGAACTAGAGGATAAAATATACGCATTATATACTTCTCCATTAAAAGCTCTAAGCAATGATATCAGCAAAAACCTAATAGAACCTCTAGAAGAAATAAATGCTCTAGCAAAAGAGAAGAAAATAAAACTACAACCAATAAGAATTGCCCTTAGAACAGGAGATACTTCTCAATCCGAAAAGGCAAAGATGGCAAGAAAGGTTCCACACATCTTAATAACAACTCCAGAATCATTAGCTATCACTCTAACAAGTAAGAAATTCGTTGATAATTTCAAATACTTAGAATTTTGCGTAGTAGATGAAATTCACGCTCTAGAAAATAAAAGAGGAACTTATCTAAGTTTAACACTAGAAAGATTAAATGAACTAAGTAATATTTACCCCGTTAAAATAGGATTATCGGCAACAATTGAACCACTAGATGAAGTTGCAAAATACCTTACTGGAATAGATGAAGAAAGAACTGTAGGAATAGCAAAAGTTCCTTTAGATAAAACAGTAAACATCAATGTACTAACTCCTGTTCAAGATCTAGTAACTCAAGAAAATGCTCATAAAGAAATGTACAAACTTCTAACTAAACTAATTCAAGAACACAAAACAACTCTTATTTTCACAAATACCCGAGCAGCAACAGAACGTGTAGTAAACCATCTGAAAGAAAAGTTTCCAACCGAATACGGAGATGATAATATAGCAGCCCATCACTCTTCATTAAGTAAAGATCACAGATTTGATATAGAAGAAAGACTAAGACAAGGTAAATTAAAGGTAGTAGTCTGTTCAACTTCCTTAGAATTGGGAATAGATATAGGATTCATAGACTTAGTATTAATGTTGGGTTCACCAAAATCATCTGCAAGGGCCCTACAAAGAATAGGAAGAGCAGGTCATCAACTTCACGAAACTGCAAAAGGTAGATTTATTGTTCTAGATAGAGATGATCTAATAGAATGTTCAGTAATCCAAAAAGAAATGATCGAAAGAAAGATCAACAAAATAAAATTTCCTAAAAATGCTCTAGACGTCCTAGCTCAACAGATATATGGTATGGCTATTTACAAAGTTTGGAATATAGATGAACTATTTGAAACAATAAGAAAGAGTTATTGCTATCACGAATTAACTAGAAATGATTTTTTAGATATTATTAGCTATCTATCTGGAGAATACTCATTAGAAAAGAATTATGTTTATGGAAAAATATGGTACGATAAAGATACAAGAGAAATAGGTAAGAGAGGTAAATTAGCGAGAGTATTATATATGACAAATATCGGAACAATTCCAGATGAATCTTTTGTTAAAGTAAAAGTAGCTCCAGGAGGAACTCAAATTGGAGTTATTGACGAATCATTTTTAGGTAGGATGAAGAAAGGAGACGTATTTGTTTTAGGAGGGAAAAAATACCAATATGCTTACACAAAGGGAATGAATTTGTATGTAAGAGCAAATGTTTCAAGACAGCCAACAATTCCTTCATGGTTCTCAGAAATGCTTCCACTAAGCTTTGATTCAGCAATAGAGATAAACAGATTTAGAACATTACTAAAAGATAGAATAGAATCTAAACAGTCTGAAAAAGAAATATTGGAATTCATTTCAGAACATCTTTATACAACTAAGGCAACTTCAAAAGCAATATACAATTATTTCATGGAACAACATAAGTTTTTAGAAATTCCAACTTCAGATACTCTAATTATTGAAAAATACAAATCAGAAAAGAATTACATAATTTTCCACACAACTTACGGAAGAAGAGTTAATGATGTTCTATCTAGAGCTTTAGGATTTATTCTAGCAAGTAATAGAAAGAAAGATGTTGAAATGGGAATAAATGATAATGGATTTTACTTAGCTGGAGAAAAGATGAATCTTGAACAAGCTCTTAAGAAATTAACTTCAAAAGATTTAGAAAAGATAATTCAAGAAGCAATAAATAAGACAGATATTCTTTCAAGAAGATTTAGACACTGTGCTTCAAGAGCTTTAATGATATTAAGAAGTTACAAAGGACAACGTAAAACAGTAGGTAAACAACAAATGAAATCACATTTCTTATTAGCAGCAGTAAAGAAAATTACAAATGAATTCCCTATCTTAAGAGAAGCAAGAAGAGAAGTTCTAGAAGACTTAATGGACATAGATAATGCTAAAAAAGTAGTAGAATGGATTGAAAATGGAAAGATGAAAATTAAGATTCATGATACTGTTTTACCGTCGCCATTTGCTCTAAATTTGATTTTACAAGGTCACGCTGATCTAATTAGAATGGAAGATAAGCAAGCTTTCCTAAAAAGAATGCACGAGTTGCATATGAAGGCAATTAAAAATGTATAAATTCATAGATAAAACACTATTTTTTCCTGAGAAAGGTATCTTAGTAATCGGAGATATGCATATTGGTTACGAAAACATGTTAATTAAGTCCGGAGTTCTAACACCTAAGACTAGATTACAAGAAATAATTGATGAACTAACCAATTTAATACTAGAAATAAAAGAGAAATCTAATCTAAACAAAATAATTTTCATCGGAGATATAAAACACTCATTCAAATTTGAATTCTCTGAAAAAATAAACTTTCAAGAAGTTGTAGAAGTGCTAAAACAACAAGTAAAAGAAATAATTTTCATAAAAGGAAATCATGATACAATAGATTATTCCTATGAAGATCAACTAAAAGATTTCTATATAGAAGATGATATTATCTTTTTACATGGACATAAAACATTCCCAGAAATAGAAAAAGCAAAAACAATTGTTATGGGACATATCCACCCTTCAATAATTTTTCATGACACTCATACTTCCAAAAGTGAAAAGTATAAATGTTTCTTAGTAGGAAAATCAAATAAAAAAGAAGTAATAATCCTACCAAGTTTCTTAGATATCTCAATTGGTTCTCCAATCAACAATTATGATGAATATAATGATAAATTTTCAATAATTCCGAAGAAAGATATTCTAAAATTCAAGGTATTTGTAATAGGAAAAGACAAAACCTACGAATTCAAAAAAGTAAAAGATCTTCTAAATGCCTAATACTATTTTCTCTTAAAAATAAATGTGCTTATCAAAAATCCTAAGATCACTCTTGGCAATTCAACAATAACTGTCCATCCTACAACTCCTCCCGGAACTGTATGAGGGTTTATAGCAAATCTTTCAAAAAATGCCATAGTTGCAGTCAAGTAGATTGACCAATAAACAATCATAAGGATCGTTTTTTTCATCTCTTTTTTCATAATATTGTTAGGCATAGGTGTTATATAAATTTAATTATCTAGGACACCATTCTTTCAAGGTGCATATCTCTTTCATCTTGAGCGAGTCCTTTTTCAGTTTCAAGTTCCATTTTTAAAATATCATAAAATTTGCAGCTAGGTTTTTGACCTTTTTCGCAATTATCTCGCTGCAATCTCTCTCGATCATCATCAAAACAGTATACCCTAGCATGACACCAATCGTAAAATTCACAAAAACACATAACCCCAAATTTTGAATACTTTTTATAAAATTATGTAATTACTAATCTGAACTACAATAATCCTTAAATAAGGTCCCTTGTCTCTGATTCTTATGCCAGTTAGAGACTTTGGACTAGAAAATCTTGCAAAATCATACAAATCGATAGTAGCAGATACTTCTTGCTTACTCTTTAATGTAGATTGTGGAATGACTTGGGAAGAAAGAGGAGAGTTTGATAGAGTAAAAAAAGATAGAGCTAAATGGAAAGAATTAGAAATGCCTCTTAAAATTCTAAAAAGAACAATGGACTTTAATTCAGCATTGGCACTTTTTTTTGAAACATACCCTAGTTTTAGAATGCTTCCAAAAGTAAGAGAAGAATATGGAGGAACTGAATTTGGTTATGCTAGAAAAATAGCAGCTCCCCTAATAAAATCAAGAAGAGTAGGAGAATACAACGCAACAGTTGAAGAATTAAAAAAATGCATGGACACAAGATTGGTTCCGGAAGAAGACGATTTACTTGTTAGAACTCAACAATTTATTGCAGAACATCCAGAATTGTTTTCTGAAAAGCTCAGTCCGGTGGATAGAGAAATTGCAACTTATCCCATCTTTAGCGCAGAAACCGAAGATTCCGCACTTTTAGTAAGTGATAAGAGAGCTGCAAAGACTTTTTTTGAATTAAGAGATAGGATAAGACCAAAAAATAAATGCGATATTTACACAACAATTGATTCGGAAGAGTTTAGAGAATTTGTCCAGGCAGTACAATAATTTTATTAATCCTAAAATCTTCTATTATCTATGGCATTGCCAAGGGTAGTTTACTATTACGAAGATGCCGATGCACCTGAAGAAGAAAAAGAGGAAATAAGGGGACTTCTAAAAAAATTACCTTCTGAAGTTAAAGTAAATTATGAAACAACTGTAGAAATTTCTGCATTACAATTTAGGGGAGAAAGAGAATCCTATGAAGGAAGAGACTCAATAGTAAAAAAGCTAAACGAATTGCACGAAGAACTAAAAAAATCTAAAAATTAAGCTGCAAAAGATCTTTCACTGGGATCAGGTCTTTGTTTATTATCTCTAGCCATCCAATTAAAATATAATTGCATATATCTTGGAACATCTTTATCTACAACATTATAAGGTATTTGATTGGAAACATTATTGCGTGTTATCTTTACTGATCTCTCAAGAAGATCTGAAGAAGATTCGTATGTTTCCGCGTGACTTTTTCCCTCGAGAATCATCAATGAAACTCCAAATAAACTCATAGACAATAAACTTGTTTCTAATTTTACCCCTTTCATCCAATAAAAAAATAAAATTAGTTTAAAAACCTTTACACTCTTCTTACAAGATTTAATTTTCTTTTATTATGAATTGCAAAAGTTTTATGTTGACTTTCTGGTTGAGATTTTAAGAAAAATACTCTCCGATTTTCCAACCTATGACCTTCATATTTATTTTCTGGGCTACAAGAAGCAAAAAATTGTCCCCGAATACGTTCAATACCATATCTCACACGTCTAATTCCATCATCTTGAACAGAATGATCATAAATATCTGCTCCTTTTAAATCTCCAAAACCTCCAAGATATAATCTGGAGACATCTTGTAATCTTTTATCTCGTTCAAGATTCAATCCAAGTAAGGCATGCTCATATCGCAATCTAATCTCTTCTATAGCTTTGAAATCTCTCTGTCTTCTTACAAAAGGATTAGTAGAATTATGATAAAGTCTTTCGTAAAAGAATTTCGCTTCTTTTTCCAAACTAATCTCATCTTCAGATTTATCAAATGGAGCCTCAGCTAGTACAAAAAACATTTCATCTTCAAATGATGAGGCATTTTTCACACTTATCCCTTCTGGAACAATTAAAACAGGAATAGAATTTCTATCCCTTAGAACTTTTACAGTCATAAGAGGTATAAGACCATGAACTTCATTTAAAAAGCTTTATGTTACTCAAAAAGGAGTTAAATAGAATTAATCAAGCCTAACCGATTTTATTGCTGCAGTACCAAGTTCACTAGCAATCATTGGAACTAGTTTATCCTCTCGATAACCTGGAATAACTAAATGGCTTTCTCTATCTGGGAAATGATATTCCGCCAAAAACAAAGGTGAATCCCCCTTGACATCTTTTCCAACCAATCTTTTAATTATAGATCTATATTTATCACCATCAAGATGTTCTACTCTTCTTCCACTACCAATGCCTCTTCCTTCATTAGTAGGATATACACCACAACCCCATTTTTTAAATCTCCATTTTTGCTCAAGATCTTTCCAAAGACTTTCATCTATTTCTTGATTCACTCCCCATCTCGAATCTTCGAATAATCCTTTTCTTTTTTTACGATCAGGATCTGTATGGTCCTGTATTCCCGTTTCTAAACTTACTCCAACAAGATCAGAATTGCTAAATGCCCAGCTCAATTCAATTTTTTCATCAAGATATTTATCTTTTTCGAAAGTTCTTGCAAAATATCTCTCAATTTCTAGTTTTATAGTAGTATTAGGAAAGCCAAAATGTTTTGCAATTTCAGTAATATCAGATACTCCAACACCCGCACCATATCTACCAAAACCTTTACGCATTTGTGGCATCATACTCCTTACATCATCTCTAGTATGTACATCTGTTTGAACTGACATACCTAATTGAACAGTTCCTCCAAATGAGCCATCACTTCTTCCTCCTTTGATATAGCCATAAGTATATCCTCCAGGAAGTGCCAGCGATACAAAAGTATTTTCAAAATGAGGATCATTCATTTCAGATTCAGCAACTAACAATACTTTATCACCCGAATCCAGCTGCCAATTCTCTAAACGAGGATAGCCTTCACTAACAACACTACGATCTAATATTACAAAAGGATTTGGAATCTTCATTCCCGTAGAAACACTAAGGCCCATATTTGACAAATCATTTGTAGTTATAGAAACACTTCTCTCTTCTAAATCAACTCTATGCCAAGTCCTTATTCTTTCATCAAAAAACATAAACCAACCATCTATCTTAAGTTAATAAAGATTTATTCAATCTAAAATATATACTAGAATTATTGTTCTATTGAAGCTTTACAAGTTTCAAATTCAGCTGAAAGATTTCCTTCCTCAGTATAACTAAAGAATCTCTTAATACTGTCGGGACCAATATCTCCGCCAACAATTAAAGTTTCGTGAGTTCCAACTTTCTTATTGCTAGCGTCAAAGAAATCAACAACAACTTTAACATCATTAACTGTTTCATCACCCTCATTCAATACTTGTCCAGCATATTGTGCAAAATGTCCATATTTTGCAGTGTTTCCTAAATAAACACAGGTAATATCCTCTGCAGTTACTCCAGGAATCTTAGAAGTAATATCTAAATCTGAAGGTACTACAACTACTTCTTTATCTGAAGTAAGTGAATATAATGAAATGATAGCGAGAACTACAACAATACCAATTATAACATACTTATATTGGTCAAACAAATTTTTACTTTTCTTTGCCATTTTTTACTACTCCATACAAGATATATACATATTTAAATGTTTTTATAAAAAGAAAAAGGAAAAAATAAAAATTAATTCATTGAATTGCAGGTTTCTTTGGTATTCGCACTATACCAACCAACTCCAGAGTGGACTACTTTTGCTGTTCCATCACTACATATAACATAATCAAAATATTGTCCCCCTCTCCATCCAAATTGCACTATTTTTCCCCAGATAGTTCCTGTTGCAGAAAAATAACTTCTTTGGTGATGTGTGGGATATCCATCATAAGAGTACAATAAATCTATTTCGTCGCATATAGGCATAGGATCTGAAGCACGACAATCATATACCTCCATAGTACAAGGATCCACAATCCGGTAATTTGTCATCTTTATATCCTCATAGATAACCTGTTTTTGGACAAGTTTATCCTTGTTTATTGCAAAATCCTGACATTGTTCGTCCGGCATTTTTGCTAATGAGGTATTAATTAGACCAATAAAAATTATTACACCCAAAACAACAAAGAGTATAATTAAGTTTTTTTTCACTATTTCTCACCTCCTTTTATTAATATATTATAATTTAACGAAGGGGTTTTTATTTAAATAATTTATGAACTGAAACTAATTTTCCCCATTTTCACTTTCTTCCATTTTCGCTCTTCTTTCTTCAATCAATTTTTCAATACTTGGATGAACCTGAGTACCTCCTGTTCTATGCCTCTCTAAAAGAGCCGTAGCCTCTTCTACGGTTTGTATGGGCATGTGAGCTGCACTATCGGTTATAGATTTAAAATCTGTATTTTCTGGGATTTCATATCTCTTTTGTACATCTCGCACTGAACTAAATCTTTCTCCCTCCATGCTATAAAGTTCAGACTGTCCGTAACCTAATAAATAATAAGGAAGAAGCAAAGCCCACTTCCATGCTGGTTTTGGAGTTAGAACTTCTAAGAAAGCAAAACGTTCTCTTTGCCCATCAACTTCTTTGTCTATTTGCTTAAATTTCTTTTTAATTCTGCCTTTTGGATGATAACCTCCCCATGTTTGATGTCCTTTCCAATGGAAAAAGGATTCTTTTCTCTCACCATCGATTCTATCTTCAAAAGCGATAAATGGTTTGCCTTCCCACAATTGAAAACGTGTCTGAGTTAAATGAAGTCCGCCAAATAACTCGCAATTTCTTTGTTCCCTTAAAGGGTCTTTAGAAAAATATCCT
>CBDUAR010000010.1:0-12225 GCA_965365175.1 uncultured archaeon | reverse complement strand
TTTAGATTTAGTAGAGGAATTAAGAAAGTCTGCTTAAACGCCTTGCAAGAGCATCAATAAACTTTTTAATTGCCATTCTACTAATTAAAATATGCCAAGAAGAAAGTTAAACATTTTAGAAATTTTTGTAGAAGTTATAATTTTAGTTTTCTTTACAAGATTAATGTTTAACATAAATTACTTCACAGGAATTTTTTATTTAATTGCTATAGGAATTGCAGTCTATAAAAAAATACTTTTCAGAAGAAAATACATCGCATGGATGATAATTGGAGGTACACTTCTATCTTATTTTGCAAGTTTATTTATTCCTTACGTCGTCGGTAATTACAGAGCAGGAAATTTTGTAAGTGCAATTATACTCTTAATCTTAGTTTTACTAATTTGGAGAAAGGCTAGAAGATTAAAACTCGGAAAAAAATAATTTAAAAACCTTTTGACACAACTTTTGTACCCCCGAAATGCTTTTAAAGTCTATATAACATTAATTTTTGTTTTAAAAAAAACGAGGCCAAAATGGACGAAGATTTTGAACAAAGTGGTGATATTGGAGACTCATTTGATGATGACCTTGCAGATTTAGATCTAGACAACGAAATATAAATTTGCTAGACTTATTCTTTTATTTTTATTTTTTTAACACAAGAAGGAGAGTGTTATCCTCTTTGTATAATTCTGGATAATCATATACAATTTCTAATTCCAATTTACCTTCATCAAACCTAGAAACAAATAAATTACTCAACCCAATAATCTGCCCACTTCCAAGTTCAAGAGCTTCCAAATCAATTTCCTTTAATAATCTGTCATCCATTCTGATTTCAATAACAGCAGCATTAGAATCTGCAAGTCCCATATTTCTAACACTAAAGTTCAAATCTAAATATCTTCCACTCATACGAGCAGAAGCATCCTCCACAATTAGATTAGGTTTAGCTGGAGTCTCATATAATTCTTCAATTAAATTAGGAATCTCAGCACCAATTGTCTGATCACAGTTAGTATAATTGTACATGATATTATGTTTATTATTGGAATGTATAAAACCTAAAGCGTGAAGTAACTCATGTATTCCAACATTTGGATTAGGACACTTCGATTCTCTAAGCAATAAAACCATACCACTCAAAATAACATTAAATCCACCTGATTTAACTATCTTGGTAGGGCCACCTTCACCAGCAATAAACATATTACCTTCAAACCTAGTCCTTTCATCACATGTAATTGTAATTTCTTCACCAGAAGCAACCGGATTAAAGTTTAATACAGTCAGATTATTCAATATCTCAAAAGCTTGTAGCATTTCCCCTTGCTTTTGCAAAGGACAGTCAGTAATTTTATAAGAAATATCTTTATTTGGATATCTCATATTAGGATAGAATTGAATACTACTAGCATTGCCCTCAATACTAAAATTATAATTCTTGGGCCCAGAACTAAATTCAAGTTCATTAAATGGCATAAAATAATATACACTTAACAAAGTGATAGAAAATATAACAAACAACACCCCTAAGATAAACCCTGATCCCATGAGGGATCTAAGATTTTTTCTTATTTAAATTTATTCAAAAAAATAAAAATACAAATTTTAATCTAATTATTCTGCAGGTGCTTCTTCAGCAGCTGGAGCTTCTTCTTTAGCTTCTTCAGCTGGAGCTTCTTCAGCAGCTGGTTCTTCAGCTGGAGTTTCAGCAGGAGCTTCTGGAACAGAATCTTCAGACTTTTCCTCTTCAGCAGCTTCTTCTTTAGGAGCCTCTTCTTGAGGAGCTTCCTGAGCAGCTTCTTCTTGAGGAGCTTCTTGAGTTTCGTTTTCTTCCATTTTTCTTTTTACCTCGCTTTAATTTAAATGACCAACGAAAAAATGTTTTTTAAAGCTTTGGTATTACTGAAAAGAAACATTTACCACAAAAATACTTATAAATAACTTAAAAATGGATAAAATATGGCTGAGGAAATAAAATTAAACTGCTTAGTAATAGGATTGGGAGATAGAGGAAGCAGATTTTGTAATAATATCCCAGATTTAGGGGGAAAAGTAGTTGCAATAGCTGATCCAGATATAAAGAAAAGAGACTTTTTTGCAGAAAAATATGACATTCCATCAGAGTTAGCATTTGAAATGGGAGAAGATGCTCTAGAATCAGAATTGCCTTTTGATGCAATATATATAGCAACTCCAGATAAAACACACACTCAGTTAGCAATAACTGCACTAAGAAAAGGATACAATGTACTATTAGAAAAACCTATGGCGCTAAAACCCTCTCAATGTATCAAAATAATAAAAGCACAAGAAAAATCTGGAAAAAGTCTAGCAGTATGTCATGTATTAAGATACGCTCCTTTTTTTAAGGGAATTAAACAAGTGGCACAATCCGGAGAACTAGGAAAAATAATTTCAATAGATTTAGTAGAAGAAGTTGGTTACTGGCATTTTGCCCATAGTTATGTAAGAGGAAATTGGAGAAGAGAAGATGAAGCCTCTCCGGTAATTCTAGCAAAATCTTGTCATGATCTAGATATTATTTCATGGTTGGCAGATTCAACTCCAAAATCAATATTTTCAAAAGGAAGTTTGAATATTTTCAAAAAAGAAAATGCTCCTCCAGCTTCAACAGATAGATGCATAAATTGTCCGGTGGAGGATTGTATATTTGATGCAAGAAAGTTCTATCTAAATCATAGAGGAGAAATAAAATGGCCTTACAATGTAATATCTCCAACAGATACTAGCGAAAAAGCTAGAGAAAAAGCAATAGAAGAAGGCCCATACGGAAAATGTGTTTACAAATGTGATAATGATGTATGTGATTTTCAAGAAGTTTTAACCTATTTCAAAAATGGAGTAAGAGCTAATTTTGTTCTTAGGGCGGGAGGCTCACAACCAACTAGAAGAATAACTGTTTATTTTGAAAGAGGAAAAATATCAGGTAATATGTGGAGAGGTAAATTAACTAAAACAACATACTCTGGAAGAAGAAATGAAGATGTTGAAGAAGAAATAGACACCAATCAATTAGGAGGTCATGGTGGAGGAGATCCAAGATTAATAAAAGACTTCTTCGAAACAATAAAATCTCAAAACAGTAAAGACAATCTTACTTCAGCTCAAAGATCTCTACAAAGTCACTTAATGGCATTCGTTGCAGAAATTTCTAGAAAAGCAGGAAAACACGGAAAGCCAATAGACTTCAAACAATATAAGAGAAAATTTGGAATTAAAGATTAATTATTTCATTCCTAAAAGAGTTAATCCTGCTGATTTAAAACAATGTTTAAATGTTCCCCATCTTGCATACCTCATTCTTCCATTAAAATCAACAAATCTCTCTATAGTATTGCCATCTTTATCCAATCTATCTTCTAACTGGCTACTTCTAAGAGCACCATCCAAATGCCACACAAAATCTTCACCATCTTTTATATCCTCTGGGTAAGGCATTTTTAAGTTAGTATAACTAGTTCCTATCTCTCCAATAGTATGTCCATCACTAAAAGCAACTATTCCAATTTTAGCGCTTGGTTTTTTCTTATCTCCTCTATCTTCAGAGGGTCTATCTAATGCATGAGCTGTCTGCCTTGCAATATTATCTCTATAAAATTCAATGAATTTATCATTTGCTCCATAGGGAATTATAAAAGGAATCCACAAACCTAATTGGGCATTCCACTCCCCTGCAGAAACATGTCGGCTAAGATTTGTAGGAAAACAAAAAGAGTTAACTTCTTTTGTAACCCATTCAATAGCAATTCTTTTTTTCAATGCACCAATACATCCTAAAGCAGCTTCTGGATGGGGTAGAATATTTATTACTCCTTTAGATTTTACTCTACTTAAACTATCATAGAAACTATCTCCTTGTCCAAATACTTCATCTTCCCATGAACCAACAGTCAGCAAGTGTCCATCTCTAGTATGAACCTCATCTGTATTAATTATCCAAAGTTTTTTCTCTGGAACATAAACAGCATTACCTAAATCTTTTCTATCATATCCATCAAGATGAGCAAATTGTCTATATCTTCCATCTGATTTAGAACTAGTGATGCCTAAAATTCCATAATCTCCTAATCTTTTACTAGCATAATCAACTACTTTATTGAACTTAGTAGGTATAGATCTAGCAGTTTCTGCTAAATGATTATGCAAATCAGCCTTGCATTCAACTGTTTTCATACAATTTCTAATAGTTAATGTATTTAAAAATATATCTAGTAACCACTAATAAATGACAAAGCTTATAAATTTAAGGAAAATGCTTATTTTATGACAAAAGAATCAAAAATGAAAGCAATGCTCGAAGCAGCATTAGAATCAGAGGTAGTAAAAGAGAATGTTATGTTAAATATAGATCCTCTTCCAATAACTAAACCATCACGTAGAGAACTTTCTATGGCAGATGAGAAAGGATTTTTTCCAGGAGTGTATTTGGTACACCATGAGAGTGGAGCAATCAGTCTTAAAAAATTTGGAGTGGTTTATGATGCAGACCGTAACGATTCGTACGTGCGTATTTTAAGCACTTATAGAGAACATTTAACCCCTGGTTTAACAGTAATAGAATTAACTCAAAGATGGGGATTGATGAGCCTTTGGAAATTAAGAAGAGCACTAAAAAAACTCTATGAACCAATGGCAGGTAAGGAAGATAGAGAAAAAATGTCTTGCAAATTGGAGGAAGTTTTAGGCAGTGAGAAATTAAGTGAAGTTTTAGATGAGAGGAGGGAAGCCATTAGATTAGCCTACAAGGGACTTTTTAGTTGTTTTACAAGAGGAACTCCTAGGGGATTATATCTAAATAATAGTTTAATGAGAGTAGATGAATCATCTAATCCTCTAGCAAATATAACAATAGTTTCGCCAATACAAGCGGCAGCATATTTACATAAAAGAGGAAAAACACCACAATCCTTAAATAAAAGATTAGCCAAATTTGGGTTATAAAAATGGAAAAATTATCAACTTTAGTAATAGGGGCAGGAGATAGAGGAAACAAAGTAATCCATAGAGCTAGAGATATGCTTGAAGTAACTGCAGTTGCTGAACCTAACGATGAAAAAAGAAATGCATATGCAGATAAACATAATGTAGAGAGAAGAAATAGATTTGTTGTGGGGGAAGCAGCATTAAATGCAGGATTGGGTGTAGATATGGTTTACATAGCAACTCCAGATAAAACTCATAGAGATCTAGCAGTCCAAGCTTTAGAAAATGGTTATAATGTATTATTAGAAAAGCCCATGGCAACTACAGAACAAGATTGTAGAGATATCATTGAAGCTCAAAAAGAATCTGAAAGTGCTCTTTCAGTATGCCATGTATTAAGATATGCACCCTTCTTCACAACCCTAAAAACACTAGTTGATTCAAAAGAACTTGGAGATGTTTTGGGAATTGATTTGACAGAGGAAGTGGGAAGTTGGCATTTCGCTCACAGTTATGTAAGAGGAAACTGGAATCAAGAAGCACAATCTTCACCAGTAATTTTAGCTAAATCCTGTCATGACTTGGATCTATTATCTTGGTTTGCTAATTCAGAAGCAGAATCTGTGGTTTCAACAGGAGGACTAGATCATTTTAACTGGTTACATAGTCCAGAAGACGCCCCACAAAGATGTACTGACGGATGTAAGGTAGATTGTCGATATGACGCAAGAAAATTCTATTTAGGAAAACATACGGTAAATGATGAAGGCCTAGTTACTTGGCCATTCAATGTAATCTCAGTGGATACAAGTGAAGAAGCAAGACAAAAAGCAATCGAAGAAGGCCCTTATGGAAGATGTGTTTACAAAAGCGATAATGATGTGTGTGATAATCAAGACGTTTCTATAAAATTCAGAAATGGAATAAACGCAGATTTTAGATTAAGATCTAGAGGACCATATCCAGAAAGAAAAATAACAATATACTTTGAAAATGGAGATGTTTTGGGATCATTCCACGAAGCAAAAATAATCAAAACAACATACTCTGGAAGAGCAAAAGGAAATAAGGCAGAAGAAATAGCTTTAGAAAAGCTTCCAGGACACGGTGGAGGAGATGAACTTATGGTGAGAAACTTTATTGATTTAATCCAATCTGGAGATCCAGGGTTAAATAAAACTTCTGCAGGACTATCTCTACAAAGCCACTTAATAGCCTTTGCAGCTGAAGAATCTAGAAAAACAGGAAAGAGGATTTCTTTCTAGGTTATTTAAACTAATCTAACTACTATCGAGGTATAATTCTCAAATGACAAGCTTTTTAAACAAATTCGGGGTTCTAGGAACATGCTCCAGAGCATAAAATATCACCTAAAGAGCCTTCTAAAAAGGCCCTTCAAAATAGGTATTATAACCCCTCAATATCCTGAAAAGGGTAGCACAACAAACAAAGGAGTAGCGGTTCACACTTACTATTTGACACGAGAACTCGCCAAACTGGGGGCGGAAGTGCATATCTTTACTGGTGGAAACAAAAATTCTGTAAGGACTGAATACCTTGGTGAAGGTAGAAGAGTTATCCACACAATGAATACTCAAATTGAATTTCCAGTAAAGGATTTTATGATTGAAAAGAAATTCTCAATTATCGTTTTTGATAATAAAGTAATTGAAGCCATTATGAAAGAAAATCAGAGAGAAAAATTTGATATTATTCACTCTCACATTACCATGACTGGTGCTTTAATGTCCAAGTACTTTAAAAATTTAGAATGGATTCATACCTTTCACGTTCTAGAAAAAAATAGATTAAAATTTATGTCTGCCGAAGAAAGAAAATATTTTGGAGTAGAAAGATGGAGAGAGAGTACCTTAAGTTATGCAGATGCATTAATTACAGTATCAAAAACACTAAAAGGAGAAATGTTAAAAGATTATCCAATTAAAGAGAAAAAAGTTTTTCATATTCCAAACGGAGTAGATTTGAATACTTTTAAACCACTAAATTTGCCAGAAGAAAGAAAAGTTACTTATGTTGGAAGATTCTCTCCAGAAAAAGGGATCGACGTTGTAGCAAAAATAGCATCAATCGTTCTTAGTAAAGATCCAAAAGTTAAATTTGTAATTGTTGCTCCACCCTATAAAATAATGCCCCCTATAATGGAGAGAGTAAGGAAACAATTAGCAACATTAGAAGAACAATATCCTGAAAGATTTATCTGGCAAAAAGAACCTCTAAGTAGAGAAGAATTAGCAGTACTATATAACGAATCTATGGTCTATGTTCAACCTTCAAGATATGAATCATTTGGGATGACAGTTCTAGAAGCAATGGCATGTGGTAAAGCAGTTATAACCTCGAATAGAGGAGGATTGCCAGAGGTTGTAGATAATGCAGGATTATCTTTATCACTAAATACAAAATTAATGTCCAAAGCAATTCTAACCTTATTGGATGATTATAGATTAAGAGAAAGATTCGCTAGAAGAGGAATAGAAAGATCTCAACAATTTAAATGGGAAGATATTGGAAAACAAACTCTAGACTTGTATAAAATAGTAGCGAAGAAGAGAGATGAAGAAGAACCACACGAAAAAGTTCACGAAGGTTTAAAAAATTTAGACGAATTACATAAGGAAGTTAAAAAATAAAATGCCCAAAGTATCAATTATCATGTCTGCATGGAATGAAGAGAAAAATATAGTTGACACATTAAATTCTATCTTAACCCAAAACTTCAAAGATTTTGAAATAATTATTGTAGATGACGGATCAAAAGATAAAACAAAAGAACTTGTTAAGGAATTTGTAGAAAAAGATCCAAGAATAAAATTCTTTGAGCACGAAGAAAATAAAGGACAAGCAGCGGGATTAAACATTGGATTAGACAGAGCTCAAGGAGAATATATCTGTCCTTTTGATGCAGATGATTTTATGCTTCAAGACAAATTAAAAAAACAAGTGGAATTTCTTGACAGTAACCATGATATCGACGTTGTTTACGGAGATATGATTATTATTTTTGATAATGAAGGTAATAGATTAAGAAAAGAATCGGTAGACTTTGAAGGAAAAGATCCAAAAGAAATTTTAATTCAAGCAAGTAAAAGAAAGGATGTAGATGATTTTAATCCAGCTCAATTATTAGATCATCCTCCAGAAGATTTAGAAGATAAAAGACAATATAAACCAAGATTTATTCCAGCAAGTTCCCTAATGCTTAGAAAAAGAGTATTTGAAAAATGTAGATTTGGAGAAGATCCAGAAAATTACATCAATGATTACGATATGTGGCTTCAAGTTATTGGACAAGGATTTAAGATCAAAAGATTAATTATAGATACATATATTTACAGGATAAGAGAAGGTCAAAAATCTAAAAATAAAGAAAAAATGGAAATGGGAAGACAGTATATTCTAAAAAAATTAAAAAATGGGGATTACTTTGAGTAATCTATAACCTTTAAAAACCATAGATACTTAATAAAAACATGACATTTTATGAGTCAATGAGAGGGGCGTTCGAAACAATTCTATTAAATCCAATAGCTCTAAAGGCTATTTTTGCTCTAGGAATTATAATAATTGGTGTTATAATCGGAAAGCTAATTGATACTTTACTTAGAAGATTAATTAAAAAAATAGAAATTGATAACCACGTTAGAAGTAGTTTTATAGAGTTATTCTTATTTGTTATACGTTGGACAATCTATATAACATTCATTAATGGAGGATTAAATCAATTAGGATTAGAATCAGTATCTACCTTCTTTTCTACTGTATTAATAACTATTCCAACATTTACAGGAGCATTATTACTTTTAGTATTAGGTATAGGACTTGCTAATTATTTAAAAAGAATAATTAAGAACAGTGAAATAAAAGGATGGGAGTTTATGTCTCAAGTAATTTTCTATTTTGTAGTATTTATGATAGGAATATACGCTCTTAAGATAGCACTAATACCTCTAGAGGTTTCAATAAGAGGTTCAATCTTAGTTTATTCGGCTGCTATTGCTTTAGCAGGTGTAGTTTACTACCATGCTCAAAGAGAACTTAAGAGACATTAATCAAAATGGGTGGAAAATTAATAGCAGGAATTTTTTTAATGCTGATAGGAATTTTATTTTTCTTTAATAATAAAAATATGAGTAAAGGCGCATTTAAATTTTATAGAAAACTTTACACTCAGAAAAATCTAGAAATTATGTTTAGAATAGCAGGAATATTACTATTCATTGGAAGTTTAGTTTTAATATTCATCAAATAATTCTTAAACGCCCTGCAAGAGCATTCCCATTATAATAAAACTTATAAAGAATTCTTTGCTCAATATATTATGACCCAAATATATACTCCTACTACCGATTCCACTTCTATTACCCCAGTTAATGATCCAAATTATGAAGTTCCTTTGTCTGAAAAAGCTGCAAAACATGTTAGAGATTCACAATTGTTGGCTTTTGGAACCTCTGCAGACGATGTAAGTGGTACTTTAGAAATGTTAGCAGATTGCCCTGAAATACAAGAAGAAATAGCTCGTTCTCTTGGAAGATAATCTCTAAACGCCCTGCAAGAACATCACAATAATTCTTAAAAAGAGGGAAATAATCTCTTTTTTATGCCAACATTAAATACTAAATTAACTAATGAAGAACAGAGAGAAGCTTCAAAATTTTTTAATAGATTATCATCTGTTGATTTTGCTAATGTTAAAGGACTTTTAGAAGTTATAGATGATGTGGCAAGAGAATATTTAACAAGTAATGATGTTGATGGAATTGAAACACTTATTGCCTTAGATGGTCGGCGAAGAATTCCAGTGCCATTTTTTACTACTTTTGCTATTGGAGGACAAATAACAAAACAAGGCGATAGGCCAGATATAGATTTACTTTTAGCAACTAATATGAGATATTGGTCAGAAGAAGAATTAGATCAATACTCTCCTGTGAAAGAGGCTCTTGTTGATAAGCATATGCCAATTCGTGAAAGATTGTTAGCTCCATTATTTGCTTCTGTCAAAGGAAAATTTATCCTTGAATATGGAGGACCAGTACCTTATTCTTATTGTTTGGGAAAATTTGATGATAAGTTTCTTGCTCGTTTTAAACCTAGAGAAGATGATAGTGGTAAACCAATTGATTTTGTTTATGTTAATACTGGCCACACTACTTTTGTTGATGAGGCAGAATTTTTAGGATTAGATGTTGATGAAAATGATGTTCCATTACCTAAGTTACCTATACAAAGATTATCTTTAGAGGGTTATGTTCCTCCTGTGGCAATATTTTAACGCCCTGCAAGAGCGTTACACATATTTTTAAAAAGATATTTGATATATTTTTGTAATGACAGAATATCCAAACAAAGATGATATGCCTAAGGAAAGAGATTATACTGATCTTACTACACCTTTAACAGAAAACGAACAAGCTAGGGCTAGAAAAGCGGGAATATTAGCAGTTTCTTCTGCAAGCGACAGTAGCTTGTCAAGAGGAGTTAGATTATTTATGACTAATGAAAGTCTTAAAAAAAAGCTAGAAGAAATGTAAACGCCCTGCAAGAGCGTTGTCTATTATGTGTTTCTTTTAAGTAGTGACAAATAGTAAGATTTATAAAGTAAATATATATGTAAGAACAATGACAAAACCAAGATTACTTGTATTAGCAAGGGAATTACCTCAATTTCAAAGAGAAATAAGAAATTCTTTATATTCTATACTTAGTTCAAGATTGGAGAATGTAGAAGTAAACGGTTCTGTTGCATTACCTTTTACTCCAGAATCTCTTTTAAATTGGGCTGTATTGGGAGAAAATACTTCTCAGGATAAATTTTTAGGAGGAATTCAAAAAGGATGTGAATTATATGTAGGTGTAAGAACTCCAGAAAGAAATTTAGGTGAAAAAAGTGAAGATGGATTTAATAGATATCAATTAGGTGAAAGAGGTTTCGCTTTAGCAAGAAAAAAACATATTCCCGCTATCTTACTATCTCAGTATGATCAAGATCTTGTTTGTGAATTTGTAGAAAAAAATTTATAATTCTTAAACGCCCTGCAAGAGCATCAATTTCTAACACACAAAAATATCTTTTTTATTACCTATGTCTTTTTAAAGTACAAATTTCTTAAAAAAGAATGACAACAAGAATAGCTATCGTAGGTTATGGAAATGTTGGTAGAGGTGTTGAAAGAGCAATTTCTAAAAATAATGAATTATATGGAGATGTTGAAACTTCTGCGATCATAACTCGAAGACCTGAAGCTATTAGAGAACAAATTACTTCTATTCCAGTTCATAGCCCTGATGTTGTTGAACAACACGCTGAAGAAATAGCAGATGTTGCAATTTTATGTGGTGGAAGTGCAAATGATCTTCCAGTACAAGGACCTTATTTTGCTCAATTTATGAATACTGTTGACAGTTTTGATACTCATGCCAAACTTCCTGATTACTTTAAGGCAATGGATGCAGTTGCTAGAGAAAATGGACATATTGCAGTAATTTCTACTGGATGGGACCCTGGAACTTTTTCATTAGAAAGAGTTTTAGCAGATGCTTTTATTCCTGGTGCAAATGCTCATGGATTTTATGGTTTAGGTGAAAAAGGAGGATTAAGTATGGGTCACTCAGATGCTATTAGAGGTATTGAAGGTGTCGCAGATGCAAGACAATACACTCATGCTATTCTTGAATCAATTGATCGAGTAAGATCTGGTGAAAATCCTGTTTTGTCAAATAGAGAGATGCACACAAGAGAATGTGTTGTTGTAGCAGAAGAAGGAGCAGACAAAGCTAGAATTGCCGACGAAATTAAAAACATGCCCAATTATTTTGAACCTTACGAAACTACTGTTACATTTGTTTCTCAAAAAGAATTAGATGAGGACTATTCTGGGATGCCTCATGACGGGTTAGTTATTGCAAGAGGAGAAACTGGAGATGGGAATGCTGCCATGATCGAATATAAAAATCAATGGGAAAGTAATCCTGAAGCTACTGGAAATGTTCTAGTTGCTCATGCAAGAGCTGCTAAAAGATTACACTCTGAAGGGCAAGGTGGAGCAAAAACAATACTAGATATTCCTGCTGCATATTTTAGTCCTCATAGTAGAGATGAATTATTAAGAGATTTTATGTAAAATGGATTGTAAACCTGAACCCTTAAGTCCAGTATTGACTGAAGAACAGGCTATTAGTATTTCTGAAGAGTTTGGAACTCCTACTTTTGTTTATTCACAAAGACTTCTTGAAGCACAAGCAGATAAGGCCTTAGCTTTTCCACATTT
>CBDUAR010000009.1:0-13463 GCA_965365175.1 uncultured archaeon | reverse complement strand
TTAATATTCTTAGCAGTTGATTTTTCAGCTTCTAATTGCCTTTGAACAGCATTAACATCATAACCTGAAGAAACATAAACAGAAATTAGTTCTGTATGCCTACCTCTATAATTTTCTAATTCATTTACTTTCTCTTC
Organism: uncultured archaeon; assembly: GCA_965365175.1. Lineage (GTDB taxonomy): Archaea > Nanobdellota > Nanobdellia > Pacearchaeales > GW2011-AR1 > WJLC01. The sequence goes on along the minus strand of CBDUAR010000009.1, from coordinate 13,326 downwards.
CAGTTCATCCTTAGTTAATACCATATTTATTCAAGAAATACCTGTTATTTAAATTCTACCTTAAACTTACCTTCCTTAATTTCGGTAGCATTTGTAACATTCTTTAAATCTTCCAACATTCCTTCTAATTTTTTATAAACATCTTTTTCAAGAGTTAAAACAATCTCGGAATTCATTGCTTTTTGAGCATTTGTTTTCTCTTGCCTAATCTTAGCCAAAATCTCTACAAATGTTTCAAAAGAACTATCTTCATTATATTTTGCCTTGTCATCTGGCCATTCAGAAATATGTATTGAGTTATCTTTCTCTATTTTCTTAAAATACTCTTGATAAATCTCCTCAGTAATAAATGGCATAATGGGAGCAATCATCTTTAAAATAATCAATAATGATTTATATAAAGCGTATTGAGCAGACAATTTTTTCTCTCCCTCTCCTTGATAAACTCTTTTCTTAACAATTTCTAAATAATTATCACAAAAATCGCTCCAAAAAAATTGCTCCACTTCATTCTTAGCTTTTGAATATTCGTATTTCTCAAAACTTTCTGTAACAGAATAAATTAATTTCTTAGTTTTATTCAAAAACAACTCATCAATCAATTCCAATCTTTGAGGTTTCTTTCCATCATAACCTTCTAGATTCATAAAAACAAACTTAGAAGCATTCAATAATTTATTGATCAATTTCCTACCTGTAATTAAATCCTTTTCTTGATAATCTAAATCGCTTCCTAATTTTGAACCTGCGGCCCAAAATCTTAATGCATCTGCACCATACTCTTCCATAATATCTTGAGGTTTGATAACATTACCTTTTGATTTAGACATTTTTTCTCCACCTAAAGAAACATTTCCAGAAACAACAATATCTTTCCAGGGAATTTTATTTTCATGTAAAAAAGATTTAACTATAGTATAGAAAGCCCAAGTTCTAATTATATCATGACCCTGAGGCCTCAGACTAAATGGAATTTTAACTTTTCCTTTTACTTGAGGTAATTCCACAGCAATTTGAGGAGTTAAGGAACTTGTAGCCCAAGTATCCAAAACCATTTTTTCAGGAACTGCTTCATTTTTACATTTAGAACATTTCTTTTTATCTTTCAAAGGATCAACAGGAAGTTCTTTTTCTTCAGGAAATATTGTTTCATTACATTCTTTACAATACCAAACAGGGATAGGAACACCAAAATGCCTATTTCTAGAAATACTCCAATCCCACTCTAAACCATTAACCCAATTTTCATATCTTTTATACATAAATTTAGGATACCAATTAATTTTTTTTGCTTGACCAATTAATTTTTTTCTATAATCTAAAATCTTAGTAAACCATTGTTCAGTCTCAATGAATTCTATTTCAGTTCCGCACTTATCATGACAATTAACAACATGCTCCATTTCTTTTTTCTCTGAAATTAATCCTGCCTTTTCCAAATCTTCCAAGACCTTTTTTCTAGCAGCTTTAATTTTCAATTTTTCATAGCCTTTAACATTCAATGTTCCATCGGGATTAACAATAACTTTTGGGGTGAGTTTATGTCTTTGGATAGCATCTGCATCAAATCTATCTCCATAACTACAAATCATCAGAACACCTGTACCTTTATCAATTTCAGCGGAAGCATCTTCCAAGATTGGAACTTCTTGATTAAACAAAGGAACAACCGCCTTCTTCCCAACCAAACTCTTATATCTTTTATCTTTTGGGTTAACAAAAACTGCAACACAGGCAGGTAAAAGTTCCGGCCTAGTTGTAGCAACTAACAAATCTTTTCCATCAACTTTAAATTTAAGTGTTGAAAAAAGAGATCCTAAATTTTTATCTTCTAATTCTGCCTGAGCAATTGAAGTTTGACATTCTGGACACCAAGGAGTCGGAAAATTCTTTCTATAGATATCTCCTTTTTTAGCCAATTCTATAAAAGATCTTTGTGAAACCTTTTGAGAATGTTTATCAATTGTTGAATAATAAATATCATAATCCGCAGAAATGGCCAAATCAATAAAATCTTGAATACAATGAGGAGTCTCTTCCTTAAGAGTCTTCAAACATAAATTGATAAATTCTGACCGACCCATATCCTTGCTCTTAACTTTATTTATTTTTTCGATAAATCTTTCAGTAGGTAAACCATTATCATCGGTTCCAAAAGGGTAAAACACATTAAAACCTCTCATCCTCATAAATCGAATAATAAAATCCTGCTGAGAATAACTAAAAGCATGCCCAATATGCATCTTGCCTGAAATATATGGGGGAGGAGTATCTATAGAAAAGATTTCTGTTTTCTTTCCTAAATCAAATTTATAGACATTTTCCTTGTTCCAATATTTCTTCCATTTCTCTTCAACTGCCTTAAAATCGAATTTATTCTTAGCCATAATGTTTTTAAACAACCCACTATTTTAAAGGTTATGGCATCAAGTAATATCAATATGCCCTCAGGATTTGGGGGATTAATGAGATACAAGGAAGAATACTCAAGTATGTTCAATTTGAAACCAACTCATGTGGTCTTATTCATAATTTTAATAGTAATATTTAGATTTAGTATAGGGAGAATTTTCTAAAATGTTTGGACTTGGAGGATTAAATCCAAAGAAAATGTCATCTATGATGAGCAAGATGGGAATCACTCAAAATGAAATAGATGCTTCTAAAGTTACAATTGAGAAAAATGATGGAAGCAAGCTAATAATAGAAAATCCTTCAGTCACCAAAATGAATATCCAAGGAAACGAAATGTTCCAAATAACCGGAGATGTTAAGGAAGAAGAAGTAGGAATTTCAGAAGAAGACATTAAAACAGTAATGGAAAAGGCTAATTGTTCTGAAAAAGAAGCTAAGGAAGCTCTTGAAAAAACAGGAGACCTTGCAGAAGCAATTATGGAACTATCACAATAATTCTTATTAATTTGAAAAACAACAAATAATATGGAAAAATTCCTAGAAAATATATTTGAAGCTGAAAAAAGAATTCAGAAACTAGATCACATAGTACACGTCAGCTATCCTCTCATTAAAGATAAAAGACTCCTATTAAGAATTTTAGTAGAAACCAAGGCATCAATAGCTAAATGCATAAATTCTATTCTTCATTACGAATATCTCTACAAAAGAATTAAACTATCTAGAGATCCAAATGAAAATTTAAGAATCTTTAAAGTAAAATGTGCTCCAAAATATGATATAAGTTTCACAGAAATAAAATTAATGACAGAACTATTTAACATAATTGAAAAACACAAGAAAAGTCCATTTGAATTTAGAAAAGACAACAAGATTGTCATACTTTCAGAAAATTCAACTCCAAAAGTTATAATTTTTGAAGACACCAAAGAATTTTTGACATTAGCAAAGGTAATTTTAGATAAAACCAAGAGAAACATCTTAAGCAGGTTCTAAGAAAAGTATAAAAAGGCCGAATTACTTATAAAGGTCTCGCAAAAATAGATATTCATGGAAAGGATAATTCAAGAAAAAATAAGTGCAGACCATCTACTTTATGTAAGTTTAAAATATACTAAGACTTGTGACGTTATTAAAAATTTACTTTTAAGATGGCGAAAGATGATAGAAACAGCTATTGATAAGATTGTAAAGCATGCTAAAAAGAAAAAAAAGATATCTACTGTACCAGATAATCCTGTTAAGAAGATTGAAGCAATGAAAAAGATATTCAAAAAAGATAAAGAAGTTTTAGAAGTAATAGAATTTTATGAAATGCTCAGAAAAATAGAAGAACTGCGAACAGAAAGAATAGGAGAGTTCAGAAAAAATGTATGTCTAAGGATCCTTTATCGAGGAAAAGAGATAAATGTTAATCTAGAACAGCTAAAAATCTATGCAGATATGTTAGAAAAGTTTATAAGTACTACAAAGCAATTTCTTCTATCGTAAAAGAACAAAAGTTCTTAAGATCTGGGTTAAAATAATCCAATTTAAACAAAAAATGACAAAAGTAATTGTTATCACATCTGGAAAAGGAGGAGTAGGTAAAACTACTACTGCAGTTAACTTAGGAGCTGCAATAAATTTCTTTGGTAAAGACGTTTTAGTTATAGATGGTAACCTAAGTACTCCAAATGTGGGAGTTCATTTAGGATCTCCCGAAGTTCCAATAAATCTTAATCATATATTAAATAAGGAAGCAGATGTTTTTGAAGGTGTTTATGAACACGAATCAGGATTAAAAATAATTCCTTCATCATTATCTATAAAAGAGCTAGAAAAATTAAAGCCAGAAAAATTAAAAGACTTTGTAAAAGACTTCAAAAAGGTTGTAGAAGATTATGTTATTGTTGATTGCGCAGCAGGATTAGGAAATGAGGCGTTATCTTCAATAAAAATTGCGGATGAATTAGTTTTAGTATCAAATCCCGAAATGCCTGCAATAACTGATGCCTTAAAAGCAATAAAAATAGCTGAACAATTGAAAAAAGATATTAAAGGAGTTATTATGACTCGTGTAAAAAGAAATCATATTGAATTACAACCAACCACTGTAAGGGAAATGTTGGAGGTTCCTATTTTAGGTATGGTTCCTGAAGATGAAAGTGTTGCAGAATCTTTAAACTTGAAAGACGCTGTTGTTCATACCCATCCAAAAAGTAGAGCTGCTAGAGCATATAAAGAAATAGCTGCTAATTTAATTGGAGAAGAATATGATTCTGACGCAGATAGAGAAAAATTGCTTACAAGAATTCTACAAAAATTAGGATTAAAGAAAAAATAATTAATATTTAACCTTATATGCAAGACGCTTTCCATATAATTTTTCCGAAGTCTCATTCATAACTCTCTTTAATCTAGGAACATTCCTACCTGCAGTAGTAATAAAAGAATCATGAATGGGTATTATGGGTATTTTTAACTCCAAACACCCCCTCTCTAATACTTTTTGAGCATATCTACTCTCTTCCCTAAAAAGAACAACGTGGGGAGGAGCATCAGTTTTTGCTTTCATAAAATTAACTGCACTAAAAAATTCGGGAAACATTGAAGAGAGTCTCCTATAACTGTAACCTTCTCCTAAAAAAGATCTTGCCTTACGAACAACACTACTTTTTTGACGTTTCTTATCACTATATATTGCCGCATAAATCATTGGCTTTATTTCATCCCTTTTTACTCCATCCTCTAACCTATCTAAAAAATATTGATAAGGATCTCCATTTGAAAGGATCTCCCCCATCATCCCATTACCTTTTAATTGCCCCAATACAATCCCTAAAAATTGTAAAGTTGCGGCAGAAATATCTACTTCAGAAGTTGGTTCATCATTGATAGTAAGCATCTGTCGAAGTGAAGATTCTATCCTTTGAAACGAACTCCCCGGATTAAAAAATCTCCCTCCTGCCTTTGGTTTCTTTACCAAAAAAGGCGTTGCATGAAATCTAGCCAAATTCATTCTATCTTCCAGGGTAATACCTGAAGAAGGCATGGGAATATCTATCTCCAAAGAAGAATAAAAATGATTTAATTCGTTAAGAAATTCACGGCTATCTCTACATTCCTCCTCCGAAAAACCATATTCCCTCATTTCACCATCCTTAACCGGACTCTCCCTCCATATTTTTCTGAGAGGCATAATGTCAATATCTCCAAATGTTGAAAGAAACTCTGGACTTGCTCTAAAATGATGAAATCCGAATTCTCTTTTTATTTTAAACCAAGAAGATCTTTCATCTATTTTATCTCTTAAATATTTGGGAATAGTTTTACATCTAAAACCTCCAAACTGGGTAACATGAAAAAGCATCATTTGTTCATCAGGATTGGTTACTCCAAAACTTCTATAAGACTCAACATAACTTGGGGGAATAACATATGATTGTCTCTTAAATAATGGTTTTCTGGGAATTTTGGGAGTAAATCTTTTCCGGGCCATTCATATCTCAGATAGAAAGTTGTTTAAAAGCATTCATGTGGTCCAAAACAATTATAGAAATTAACTAATTTTCATTCCAGGCTCAGACTTCTCACCAGGATTTACTAATATAACCTTACTATGATCTTCAGAAGAAGCCGCTAATAACATTCCTTGACTTTCTACTCCCCTCAACTTTCTAGGAGCAAGGTTAACAATCATTGCAATCTTTTTATCTTTAAGATCTTCTTTAGAATAATGCTCTTTAATTCCCGCACACAAAGTTCTTTCTCCAATTTTAGAACCAACATCTACAGTTAATTTGTATAATTTATCAGCTCCTTCAATATCTTCAACTTCTTTTATTTGTGCTACTCTTAAATCCAACTTTGCAAAATCCCCAAATTCAATTATTTCTTCCATTTTAATACTTCTTTTCATAAGACCCAAATACTTTTAAAATGTTTGTAGCTCCAATCTCCTTTATAGCTTCCTGAATATCCTCGTCTTGTTCGTGACCAATCAAATCAACATAGAAAATATATGCTCCAAGATCCTTTTTGGTTGGCCTAGATTCAATTTTACTCAAACCAATCTTTCTTGTTGCAAAAGAATTAAGCAAACTATGTAAAACTCCTGCCTTGTCTTTTCCGATATGTATCGCAATACTCGTCTTATACTTCTTATCTTCCTGCTTATCTCTCTTATCCTTGCTTATTACAAAAAATCTAGTCAGATTACCTTTTCTATCTTCTATGCTCTTTTCTAAAATCTTTAAGCCATATTCTTTAGCTGCCAGTTCAGTTCCTATAGCACCCAAACTATTATCCTTACTTTCAGAAACAATTTTCATAGCCTCTGCAGTACTCAAGGATTCTTCAGTTTCAAAACCTTTCTCTCTAATAAAATCAATACATTGTCCCAATGCCTTATCCTTAGAAAATACTTTTTTTATCTCAGAAATATCTCCCAATCCAGCAATACACATTTTAATTGGAATAACCATCTCTGAAATAATATTTAATTTGTAATGATCTAACAAATCTAGAGTTTCCCCCACACTTCCATCAATCATATTCTCCACAGGAACAATGCCAATTTTAATCTCTCCCTTATTAACCAAATCAAAAATCTCTCGAATATTCTTCCCAAAAATAATTTCTCCCCCCCCTCCAATTTCTTCTTGATATTTCAAGGCTGCTTGCTCAGAAAACGTGCCTTTTGGTCCAAGAGTAATAATTTTCATTTTTTATCCTTCAATTTAAATTTTGATAATTCTTCTATAACAAATACCGAATCCTTTATTGCTTCTTCTCCAAAATCTCCATAAAAATCATTCCCTTCTTTAAAATATTTAACAAACTCTTCTTTATCATTCTCCTCAATTATATCCTTTAATTTTTCAGCCTGTTTCATATTTTCAGCTATTCTTTTCCTTGTTTCCTTATTATACATAGCAAGGTCAGCATATAAATTTGGATCTTGTTGAAGAATTCTTGCGGCCATCCCCAATCTTAATTTATAAACTACTCCCCCATAATCTAGAAGCTCGTCTATTCCAATACCCATCTTATCCGCTTCTTCCTTTAAAGTATGAGACAAAGAAATATAATTAAAATGTATCAATCCTTGCAAAACGGACATAATTTTATCGTGTTTATCTGCAGTAGTTATTTTAACATTCATATTTCCTTTTTCAAATAAATTTACAACCCATTCTTGCCAGTCTCCTGGCCTTGCAGGAACTATAATAAGAGTCTTTCCCTTAACACTTTCAACTTTCCCAAACATAGGATGTAAACCAATAACACTTGCTTTAGATTTTAACATTTCTTCAATAGGAAAAGACTTTACTGAAGTAAAATCCATAAGCAATTGATCTTCCCTTATATAGGGTATCATCGCTTTTATAGTCTCGGCAGTAACTCCAATTGGAACACAAAAAATAACCACATCTGATTGTTCAATCATTTGTTTAGGAGTTAGTTCAGTATGCCTTCCAGAAATCAAAACCTTATGACCCTGCTCTTCAAAAAACTTCTTAAAAATAGTACCAAGAATCCCCGTTCCGCCAATAATCCCAATTATTGGATCACTCTTCATCTTTCTTAGCTTGTTTAATTATCTTCTCAAACAAATCTTTTACAAATTCCTTATCAAGACCCTTTTCTTCTGCTAATTTTCCTATTTCTTCAAAAATTATTTTTTCCCTTTCAGAATCTGTAATTGGAATATCTTTTTCCTTCTTATATTCTCCAATTTGTTTAACAATTTCGGTTCTTCTTGCAAGAAGATCAATAATTTTAGTATTAATTTCATCAATTTCTCCTCGCCAATCAATCAACTGTTCCATTCTATTCTATTTTCTTAAATAAGATATCTCCTTTCTTAATATTCTTATTACTAAACTGTTTTATAATCTTTTCGGCACTTTCTGGAATAAATGGACTCAATAATTCAGCAATTTTCAAGATACTTTCCTTTAATTCAAACAAAACTTTCTTATCTTTGGTCTCCCAAGGTTTATTTTCCTGAACATATTCATTACAAATATCAATAAATGCAAAAATTTCGTTCAAAGCCTTATCAAATTTATAAGAATCAATTAATTTTTCTATTTCATTTAATTTTAATTTATCTAATAATCCTACTTTAGTTTTTTCCACACCATTTTTTTCAATTAATCCTGAAACTCTAGAAACCAAATTTCCTAATTTATTCGCAAGTTCATCATTATATCTCTGAACAACTGCCTCTTCTGAAAAATCTCCATCATCTCCAAAAGGAGTAGCCCTAAGCAAGAAATATCTAGCAGCATCAACACCCGCAATAGCAATTAATTCATCAACATTAATTACCTTACCTCTAGATTTAGATATCTTCTCTTGATCAAAAGTCCACCAACCATGTGCAAAAACCATTTTAGGTAATTCAATACCTGCAGCAAGTAAAAATGCAGGCCAGTAAACACAATGAAACCATAAAATATCCTTTCCAATCAAATGAACATCCGTAGGCCAATATTTTTCTTTTCCTTTTTCTCGAGTAGCAGAATAATAATTAAACAAAGCATCAAACCAAACATAACAAACGTGTTTTTTATCAAAAGGTAATGGAATCCCCCAATCAAAACTAGCTCTTGAAATACTCAAATCTTTCAATCCTTCTTTAACTCTATTAATAACTTCCTGTCTTTTGCTCTTAGGAGAAACAAATTCGGGATTTTTCTTATACAACTCTAAAAGTTGCTTTTGATATTTACTTAATTTAAAGAAATAGCTCTCTTCTTTCAATTTCTCTATCTTAGTTTTATGTATTGGGCAACAACCATCAACCAAATCTTTTTCTGTGTAATATGCCTCACATCCAGTACAATAATAGCCTTCATAATCTCCCTTGTAAATATCTCCTTTATCAAAAACTTTTTGTAACATTTCTTGTACAATTTTTTCGTGATCATTATCAGTAGTTCTAATAAACCGATTATATTCAATATTCAATTTTTTCCAGGCATCCTTAAATTTAGGAATCAAAGTATCAACAAACTCTTTTGGACCCAAATTCTTATTATCTGCAGCAGTTTGAATCTTCTTTCCATGTTCGTCTGTTCCAGTTAAGAAAAAAACATCATTTCCTTTAAGTTTATTCCATCTAGCTAAGACATCTGCTGCTAGCGTAGTGTACGCATGACCAATATGGGGGATGTCATTTGGATAATATATTGGTGTTGTTACATAAAACTTTTTAGCCATAAAAAAAAGAAAAGAAGAAGGTATAAAAATTTAACCTAAAACCTTCCTCAAATCTTTGTATCAATCAAAATACTTCTTTCCTGCTCATTTCTCTTTTTAGCCATATTTCTACTGATACTAGTTAATTCTCCGTAAAGACTTCTAGCAACAGCAGGTGAAAAACCTAAATCTTCCATAATGCCCATATAATCATTTGAAGTTACTTTAGCTCCATCTTGCATTCCAAAAACAAGGTACTTTTCTCTGACTGTTCTCTGCTCTTCAATATATCCCTGTAAAATTCTTCCATATTTAGGGAATTGGGATGAAAACTCTGCAATGCCTTCTTTCATTCCTCTAGCCTTGCTTCTATCTTGTTCGCTAATCATAGCCCATACTCTTTCACCGTCATAATTTCCATCATGTTCGGAAAGATCTACTTCTTGAGCTAACTTTGGTTTTCCTCTCTTAAGCTTTCCAGACATACTTGAGATAGGTCTATCGATTCTATCCCATGCAACAATTTCTACCAATTGTCTTTCGAGTTGTTCTGTCATTTTTATCCTCCATATATTTAGTTAATAAAATAAAAACAAAATAGTAAATTAATTTAAGAGGTGATAAAATTCACCACATAATAAACTTTAAATACCTCAACATCCTCGATAAGGCATGAAGATAGAAGTTCTAAAAGAAGCAGGATTAACTCAAAATGAATCATTAATCTACAAAGCATTACTAGAATTGGGACCAAGTTTGGCGGGACAAATATCCAGAAAAACCGGTTTACATAGAAGAACAGTATACGATGTGACAGAAATGCTAATCAAAAAAGGCTTGATTGGATATATCTTGAAAAACAATAGAAGATTATTTGAAGCTTCGTCACCCGAGAGATTCTTAGACATATTAAAAGAAAAAGAAAATTCAATAAATGATTTACTTCCAGAAATGATGAATCTTTATGGAAAGACTAAAGAAAAACAAGAAACTAATTTCTATAAAGGTAGACAAGGATTGAAAACCGTTTTAGAAGATCAGTTAGAAGGAGATCACAAAGAAATACAAATTTTAGGGGCTTCTCCATTAGCATACAAAATTTTAGAATTTTATTTTAAATGGTTTGATCTGAAAAGAAAGCAAAGAAAAATCAAAACAAAAATAATCTTTAACAAAACAGACAAAAAAATAAAAGTTCCATTTTCTGAGATAAAATTCTTACCACAAAAGTACTCTTCACCTTTAGCAGTTAACATATATGGAGATAAAGTTGCAATAATTCTATGGAGTGAAGAAACTCCAATTGCAATAGTTATAAAAAATAAGGAAATTTCTGAAGGTTACAAAAAATATTTTGAATTGATGTGGAGAATTGCAAAAAAATGAAAAAATTAACAAAAGAGGAAAAATTAGAAAGATTAAAACATAAATCTAGAAGACACAGCATCAGAGAAGGATTCTTTGCACAGGCACAAACTTCGTTAGGAATAAACTATCTTTCCCCATTTGCAATAGCAATTAATGCGAGTAATTCGATTATAGCATTATTGGGATCACTGATGGGATTGTTAGGGCCAATAAGCCAGCTATTCAGTTCTAGGCTGATGGAAAAATATTCTAGAAAATCAATAGTTCTAAGAGCAGTTTTATATGAAGCCTTCATGTGGATTCCATTTATTTTAATTGGTATCCTATTTGTAAAAGGGATTGCGCTAGCTCTTTTACCTGTTTTGTTAGTAATAGCATTTTCAATACAACAAATTGTAGGAAACACCGGAATACCTGCCTGGTTCTCATGGATTGGAGATATAGTTGATAAAGATTATCGTGGAAGATGGTTTGCAAAAAGAAATTTGCTACTAGGGTTTATAGGAATAATCCTTGCAATAATTTCTTCATTTTTCCTAGATTACTTTAAAGAACAAAATTGGACAATACAAGGTTTTATGGTTTTATTCTTTCTTGCAATGATTGGAAGATTGATATCATGGAAATGTTTCAAAGGTCAATACGAACCAAAAATAAAACTAAAGAAAGGTTATTACTTTTCATTTTGGGATTTTTTAATTAACTCTACAAAGACTAATTTTGGTAAATTCTGCTTATACCGAGCTTTCCTTTCTTTTGCTATGGGAATCGCTTCTCCATTATTTGTTGTTTATCTCTTAAGGACATTAGAATTTAGTTATGCTACATATATGATTATAACTATGGCAGGAACTTTTTTCTCTCTAATATTTTTAGAATTATGGGGGAAAATAGCAGACAAATATGGGAACTATAATGTGATTGTATCAACCTCATTCATAATCCCTCTTATCCCTATTCTATGGATTTTAAATGAATCGCCAATCTACTTACTAATTCCTTCAATTATTGGTGCCGTAGCCTGGGCAGGATTCTTTTTAGTTTCAGGGAATTTTGTTTATGATAGTGTAAGCGTAGAAAAAAGAGGATTAGCAATATCATACTATAATATGTTAATTGGTATTGGAATATTCTTGGGTGCAGGCTTAGGTGCAATATTGATCAAATACATCAATACAGAAACAATCAAACCAATAATTGTAGTTTTCATTATCAGTTCAATCTTAAGAGCATTAGTAGTTATGGTTGGATTACCCCGAATAAAAGAAGTAAGAAAAACAAAAAGATTCCATGGGGCAAATACCATCAAAAATGTGATATTAAAAGAAGCTAAACCCACAATAATAGAAGAAGCTCACCAGATAATGTCAATCAAAAAATATATTAGGGGAGATTAATAAAGACTTTTAAATAAAACAATCTTATTTTTAAAATGTTCAACGAAAAAACCTGTAAAAAATGTAAAAAATCGATAAAGAAAACCTTCGATTTCTGTCCATACTGTGGAAAAGCCACTTATGAAGAAAAAGACTGGGGAATGTTAGGGAAAGATGATTTTACTGAAAAAATATCGCAACCCTCTCCGTTTAGCGGGGGATTTCTAAACAATATAATTGGGAGTGCTATGAAAATGGTAGAACAAGAAATGCAGAAAAATATGAAAGAGATGAAAACTGCAAGACCAAAAGCAAAACTGCAACTATATATCAATGGAAAAAGAATAGATGTAGAACCTAGAAACAACCAACCAAAGAAGATTCAAATAAAAAAAGAAAGAAAGAAGATAACTCAGAAATCTTTTTCTAAAGAAAATTCAAAAAAATTCTCTATTTTGCCAAAAGAAGAGCCAAAAACCAATGTAAAAAGACTTTCAGATAGAATAATTTACGAAATAGAAATGGAAGATGTCAAATCTATCAATGACGTTTCAATAACTCAATTAGAAAGCAGCATTGAAATAAAAGCAGTAGGAAAAGAAAAGTCATACTATAAAACAATTCCAATAGCTCTGCCAATTATAGATTACTATTTTGAAGACAAAAAATTAATTCTTGAACTAGAACTTAAAGAATGAATGATCCTGCACAGATTTGAACTGTGGACCCCTGCCTTATCAGAGCAGTGCTCTACCAGACTGAGCTACAGGATCATACAAGGTTTCAAGAATATTTTCGTTTATAAAAGTTATGAAACCACTAATACTAACCTTTAAAAACCAAAATTCTATCAATATTTTATGGTTAAAGGATTATATCATTATATAAAGCAAGCATGGAAAAAACCTGACGCTAAAACTCTTAGAGAAAGGATGATAACTTGGAGAAAATCGAATACTATCGTTAAAGTAGATAA
>CBDUAR010000008.1:0-14473 GCA_965365175.1 uncultured archaeon | reverse complement strand
CTTGCCTTCATTAAGTTGTTTCCGCTGCTGTTCATTCAAACCAGGGTGATTACAACCAATGAATACGATGAACCAATTGCATTGCAGCAGGCCACACTCTGATTAAGAACAGAATAAAAGCCATAGAACCTAGTTTTAACAAATATATATCAGTTTTGTCAAGCTTTTTCATACATTTATCAATTTTACTCGCCATTAAAATTACCTCCTTTCAAATATTTACTTAACTTGTTTCATATCCTTCCAAGCCAATTCGAATAAATCTTCTAGAGCCTTAGCAAAGAATTCTGTATTTATCCAAACACCAATATCATAGTTTGGATGGAATTTTTCATCATCTAAAAGCATAAACATTATTTGTTTAGAATCAATTATAACAAATCTAGCCTTTAGCTTTTGTATGCTTTTAACCTCAGCAACTTTTTTAAGTTCTTTAGCAACCTTCATATTATTTTTGTCAATTGGAGCAGCAATTCTTATCTTAACTCCTCTCTTCTTAACCTTTAATAAGCTCGGCATCAGTGCTTCAAGCTTTCTGTTTAAGCCTTCAGCTGTTGTAACAATAGTAATTGTACTTTCAGCATCTCTTACCATCATATCCAAATGATTGTAAAGATTTTGTCTTCCCTTAAGACTTCCAGATAAATCACTCGGTTCAACAAATTTAACCCCTTGAGTGAACAATGTACTTAATTCTTCAAGAACATCATCTCCCTTTAACTTCTCCAATCTCTTAGATTTCTCTTGAGCATTTCTTACCAAATTCTTTTTTACTCTTTCAACAACCTCTTCAGGCTTTAAAGCAACGAATTTGATTGGTTTACCCAATTTCATAATAATGAAACCCTTCTTTTCTAAACTCTCAAGAATATCATATGTTCTTGATCTAGGAACATCAGAAATATTACTTAATTCACCAGCAGTAGAAGTACCTCTTGACAGCAAAGCAGTCCATACCTTAACCTCATATAGGTTCAAATCAAAAATTTTTCTCAACCTACTCAAAAATTCTTCTTTTACTATCATATTAGTTTATTGTGTTACCTCTTTTTAAATATTGTTATATTGAAGGAGTGACCTTATTGAACTCACCGGTTGGTGGTTATTTTTTGTCAATAATGACGATCTCACCCTCTCTATCTTTAACTTTAAAGTCAGTTTTATTTTTAAATGTTTCCTTGGTCTCAGTGACAACATTTAAAGATTTTGAATTTGTCTTTTCAGCGACGAGGTCCCTATGTTTTTCCAACATTTCTTTCAATTTGTCGTCGGCAATTACAATTGTTTCCACCATATCTCCTTGCTTTAATCCCAACTTCTTTCTAAATGCCTGAATGTTCCTTATCATGTTCCTTGCGTAGCCTTCAGCCTCTAATTCGGGGGTCATTTTTGTGTCGAATTCCACAACTAATTCAGTTTCTTTTGAAGCAGGAGATTTATATTCAACTTCCTTAACATTCAATTGAGATTTAATTATCTCTTCAACATCTTGGTAGTTTTCCTTCCCTTTAACATAAACAATAACTTTTGATAATGGCCACTTTAATCCTATTTGTTGCTTATCTCTTTCAGCCAATCCTTTCTCAATTATTTGAAGAGAGTTTTTCATGACAGCTTCTAGTTCTTTATTTATTTTTTTCTTATCTACTTTAGGAAATTTAGATAGGTGAACCGAATCTTTTGAAAATGTTTGATAAATATATTCTGAAATATACGGAGCAAATGGTGCTAAGAGCAATGAAACCTTTTCCAAGCACTCTCCAATAATTTCTTTAGTATCATCTCTATCCCTAGTCATTTTAATGTAACCTCTAGATAGATCCTTAGTTACAAATTCTGTTATCTTTTGGAAGGGTTTGTCTAAAGAATATTTTTCTAATTCTTCTGTAACTTCACCAACTAAAGAATTCAATTTGCTCAAAATCCACTTGTCCTCAACTTGTTTTTTATTCTTCTCATCTGGCAATTGCAAATAAAATTTATGAGAGTTAAACAACATAGTCAAAAATGGAAGAACCATATCTTTCATCAACTCAAATGAAAATCTCTTCGAATTTCCTACATCAACAGTACAGAATTGCAATCTTGCTGCATCTACTCCTGCCTGATCAAGAATTTCTCTTGGCTTAATGATATTTCCTTTACTCTTACTCATTTTTTCTCCTTTATCATCTACAACGTGCCCCATAGAAATAACATTTTTATAAGCAGGTTTACCGAATAATAACGTCCCTAATACATGAAGAGTATAAAACCATCCTCTTGTCTGATCTATACCTTCGGCTATAAAATCATAAGGGAATCTTTTTTCAAATTCTTTTTTATTCTCGAAAGGATAATGAAACTGAGCAAATGAAGCACTTCCAGAATCATACCAACAGTCAATTACGTCTTTAACTCTGGACATTTCCTTTCCACATTCACATTTTAATTTAATCTCATCAACGTAAGGCTTGTGCAAATCAATGTCTCCTTTTGGCATAGAAATTGCAGATTTTTTTAATTCCTCAACGCTACCAACAACTTCGATTTCTCCACATTCACATTTCCAAACTGGAAGAGGAGTTCCCCAAAATTTAAATCTAGATAATGCCCAATCTTTTGCCCCTTCAAGCCATTTACCAAATCTCCCATCTTTAATATGGTCTGGGACCCAATTAATTTGTTTATTCGCTTTCATCAATTTATCTCTAATTTTGCTAACTCTAATGAACCAAGAATTAATTCCATAATATAACAATGGAGAATCACATCTCCAACAGAAAGGATAAGTATGAGTTATTTTTTCACTCTTCAAAAGAAGATGTCTTTTCTTCAAATCTTCTATAATATCTTTTTCGGCACTTTTAACAAATTTACCCTTAAACTTAGGAACTATATCTAAGAATTTTCCATCTTGTCCAACAGTATGAACCGCAGGCAGCCCCGCTTCAATTCCAACTCTGTAATCCTCTTCACCATACATCACCGCAGTATGAACAATTCCAGTTCCATCCTCTGTTGTTACAAAGTCAGCAGGAATAACTCTATGAGAGTTTTCATTTTGCAATTCCTTAATATCATATAGAGGTTCATATTTTAATCCAATAAGATCTTTTCCTTTCATTTTTTCAACAATCTTATAATCTCCCTTAATAACATCCAGTCTGTCTTTACCCACAATTAACTTATCTCCATCTGGAAGTTGAACTTTAACGTAATCTATTTTTTCTCCAACAGCTAAAGCAACATTTCCTGGAAGTGTCCAAGGAGTAGTTGTCCAAGCAAGAATATATTCTCCTTTCTTTCCTTCTAGTTTAAATGCAATGTAAACAGATTCTTCCTTAACGTCCTTGTACCCTTGAGCAACTTCATGACTCGACAATGGAGTACCACACCTAGGACAGAACGGAACAACTTTATGTCCTTCATATAACATATCTTTTTTGTAAAGTTCTTTAAGACTCCACCAAACACTTTCAATATAATTATTATCTAAGGTAACATAAGGATTTTCTAGATCAACCCAGTAAGCTAATTCTTCAGTAGATTTATTCCAGTCACCAATATTTGACCAAACACTCTCTCTAGCAGCTTTGATAAATTTTCCAACCCCATAATCAATAATGGCCTTTTTGTCAGCAAGTCCCAATTTCTTTTCAATTTGAACTTCTACGGGCAATCCATGGCAGTCCCATCCACCTTTTCTAGGAACGCTAAATCCTTGCATATATCTAAATTTACAAACAATATCTTTGAATGTCCTGGCTTCCAAATGATGCAATCCCGGAGGAGCATTTGCAGTAGGAGGGCCCTCTAAGAAAGAAAATAGAGGTTTTTTAGGATCATTCTGAATGGCTTTCTTAATGTCCTTTTGATATTTCTTCCAAACCTTTCTAGCTTCCTCTTCGACTTTCTTAAAATCGTACATATTCTTTTTTACGCTCCTTGGTTTTTATAGTTTCCTGATTAATTACAAATTACAAAAGCAAACACTAAGTCTGCTTCATTAAATGATAATAGAAACTATAAAAGCTGAGAGCTTATTCCCTATGAATCTATTCTCAGCCATAAATATACAGAATTTTGGCATTTTTAAAGTTTATTCAAAGTCTTTTAAGACTTCTTTTTCAACAAAATGTAATTTTCCAGGAATTATAATACAATAAGGCTTTCTCACAGAATCAAATTCTTTTAAATCATTTAGTGTTTTATAGAATATCTTTTGATGCTTTGTTCCCATAGCTTGGCATAAAACAATCTTTTTTAACTTGATTTTATGATTCTCTGCAGACTTTTCTAACTGCATTAAAGCATCTTGAATGTCTAAACCAATATCAATTAGAATCAAACTGTGGGCATTGATAGATTGATTCTCTTTAACAATCTCCATAAAACTATCTGGAGTAAAACTTTTCTGCCAGGCAGGCATAGAAGCTATCTTACCAAACTTGTATAATTGTAAACCTGTTCCAGCAACAGCATCTATAATTGAAGCATTGTAAATAACCTTCGATCTAATTCCCATTCTTTTTGCTTCTTGAATGAGAGAAATGTGAGTAGTAGCAGTTAAAGGACTTCCGTAAACCAAAAGAGCAACATCCATTTTCTGAGCTTCATCAACAATACTTAATCCCTCTACTTTTTCTCTATCTGCAGGAGCAATTTTTTTCTGGAGTTTCTCAGTTAATTCGCCTATAGAATAAGGAAAATCAACAGTATAATTTTCAAGATAAACACGTTTACACCTTTGGACTGTCTCTAATCCGAACTTTGAGATTCCATCAACATTTAATCCTAATCCTATTAAATATAGCATAAAAACAGAAAAGATTATCTCTTTATTAAGCTTCTGCTTGTAACAATTGCAATAAAGAAAAAGCTAAACAATAAAACATCATTTTTAATAACTAATCCAGTAAATCCTCCGATTAAACTTGCCCAAATAATTAGTTTAAACCACTTTTGGCCAGACTTCAATTCTTCCTTTGTAACTTTAGCAAGAAAATTACCAATGGGGATACCTATCAATAAGAATATAACCCCAAATATCAAGTTTAACATTTCCATAACAATATTTATTAAAGATAGTTTTTATATTTAATCATGAAGAAGGTTTATTTTGCAATCCCTTTAATTCTTTTAACATTTATAATTTTTCAAGAACCTGGACCAATTTGGTTTTTTCCAATTTTTTTACTAGCCTATATTTTTGAAGATAAAATAAAAAGAAAGGCACAAAGAAGCCTCTTTTCAAAATATGTCATAACTGGTTTGGTTGTAGGAATTCTAATAGAATTACTGGCGATAATTAATACCGCTAATATTCCTTTAGGGGAAAGGGCCCTATTTCATCAATTGCCAATACCTGATTTAATTCTAGCCGCAGGTTATTATGCAGCATTGTTTATCGGAAGTTTTATCATAGTAAAAAAATACAATTTTTCGGTCAAACAATTATTTATCCTAGGGGGAGTTTTTGGTCTAATCTTTGAACAATTTGGAATAATCTTACTCAGTTTTAGTTTACTGAACTATGCTTATGTGTTTCTAAGTTATGGATCATTTTTAGCATTGCCTTACTTAATCTACAAAGATAATTTCAAAAAAAGAAACAAAATTTCTCTACTTAGATTTATCAAATCCTTCTTTATATTAGTATTTTTCTATCTAATTTTTTCAATTTATTTCTTTATACTTAATCCTCTATTTGGATAAAAATTTTTAAAAAGCTTCGTTCCGATTTCTATCTTATGTATAAAAAATATCTTATAGTAGCAAGCAAGAAGGATAAGGCAGGAACTAATATAACAACCGCATTAAGCCAATACGGGAAATACAATTTTCTTTTGGTTGAAGACGATATTGTTTATGATAGTAATTATGATCAAGATAAAATAAATCAATATGATTTTGTAATATTTGCTTCTAAACATCAGTCATCTAAAGGAGGAAAAACCCTTTCAGTGCACGCTCCAGGAAATTGGAATCAATCTGACTTTGGAGGAGAACCAACTACAGTATGCCCTACTTCTGCTCTATTCTTAAAACAAACTTTTGAAAAATTAAACAAGAATGTGGAGGAACACGACCTGAAAGATTATCAAGTGACTTTAGAATGTACTCATCATGGGCCATTAATTAGCAAACCTTGTATGTTCATAGAGATTGGAGCTACTGAAACAGAATGGGCCGATAGAAGAGCTGCTTTTGTTGTAGCTAAAACAATAAACCAGATAATTGATGAATTTGAAGAGAATCCTTATAATGAAATAGCTATTGCAATTGGAGGGCCTCACTACTGTCCTAGTTTTAATAAAATACAACTAACTTCTAATGTGGCAATATCTCATGTAATCCCAGAATATGCCTTACCTCTAACTGAAGAAATGCTCAAACAAGCAATAACAAAAACGGAAGAAGAAGTTGATTTCGCGGTTATTGACTGGAAAGGCTTAGGGAAATCTGCAGAAAGACAAAAAGTTTTGGATCTATTAGATAAAATGTATATTCAATATAAAAGAACAGGGCAAGTTGATAAATCTTAATCTAAAAACGCCTCAGGCAGGAGTCGAACCTGCCCGCCCCGAAAGGCCCGGATTAGCAATCCGGTGTAATAACCGCTATACGACTGAGGCATATAGATACATAGATAACTTTCAACTTATAAGCTTTTTTATCATTAGAAACCTTTAAAATGCTCATAATACTCGAAATATTATAGCGAGGTGGAGCAGCCTGGAGTGCTCGTCGGGCCCATAACCCGGAGGTCGTGTGGTTCAAATCCCACCCTCGCTATTTGTAATATGAAAAAAGAGGGAATACTTTACTCAACGGGACAGTTGGATTGCCTAAGTTATTATTCTAAGATATTTTCAAAAATAAAGAATTTTGTAGGAGATAGAGAATTGGCCACTAAAACGTTTATTCCAGAATCAATTCCTCCTTTTATTGTACACAGAGGAAGTAATAGTCCTAAGTTAACTCTATCAGATATTAAGGTAACCCAGTCACTTCTTAAAAAAAGAGTAGGAAAGAAATTACATCAAGTAGAAAAAGATCTAACAGAACAAGAAAAATTAATTTGGAGGTATTTTGTTCCAAGAAAAATAACGGAATTACATTACGCTTGCAATTATGAATCTCCAGGAAAACCTTTTGATAGAGTATTTATTGATATTGATGCAAGCAAAGGAACTTCAGAGTCAACTTATATTAAAATAATCCAACAATTGTTAAAGGAAATAAAAGCAGATAAGGAATTGAAGAAAATAGTTTCATTCAGAATATATCTATTATGGACTGGAGCCAGTATTCATGTTTATTTATTATTAAATAAGAAACTTTCGGCTAATTATTACGATAAATATTTCTCATTTGGAAAATCAACTATAACTAGTAAATGGGCTAAGAATATTTCAGAAAAAATAAAAACAAAAGTAAAAGCAGGACATGAAAGAACAAAAGGAGCGACAATATTGGACACTTCTGCAACTCCTTCAGGGAAATTAGCTAGATGTCCTTATTCATTACATTTTAGCTCAAAAGGGAAATTAAATGGTGTCTCAGTTCCAATAAAAGAGTCAATGTTAAAGCCAGGCTTATTTGCCAAGTTAAAAAATCTAACTCCTGACCAAGCACTAACTTTCAGTTAATTAATTTTAAAAACCTCTTTGAATTTTTCTACATATGTGGATATTAGGAATTGATGATGCGGGAAGAGGCCCAGTTATTGGCCCAATGATTTTAGCAGGTTGTCTAGTAACAGAGGAAATTCAAAAAGAATTCGAAAAGTTGGGAGTTACTGATTCTAAAAAACTTACAGCAAAAAGAAGGGAATTTTTAGCAGAAAAAATAAGAGAAATGGCGGAGACTTTTGAAGTAGTTCTAGCATATCCTGACGAAATAGATGGAAAAAATCATGATGGAATTGATCTAAACAAATTAGAAGCTTTAAAGACGGCAGAGATAATAAACAAGATAAACAAAGGATACGATAAAATAAAAGTAGTAATAGATTGTCCTTCTGTTGGAATCAAAAAGTGGGATGATTATTTAAGAACACACATAGAGAATTTATCAAACTTAGATATTTCTTGTGAACATAAGGCAGATAAAAATCATATTTCCGTATCAGCAGCATCAATTCTAGCTAAGAGTATGAGAGAATCAGAGATGGACAAGTTAAAAGAGAAATATGGTGATGAAATAGGCTCAGGATATTCTTCTGATCCCACCACTTGCAAATTCTTAGAAAAGTATGCGGAAAAACACAAAAATGCAGGCATATTCAGAAAGTGTTGGGTAACATGGCAAAGAGCATGTGCCAATTTGGGCCAGAAAAAACTTTTCTAGGCAGCAGATCTAACTTCAATCTTTTTTCTAGTTATCTCCGCGAGCTCTTCATCACATTTACTTTCGGCTAATTCTAATGTTCTAACCAAAAAACTTTCTACTTGTTTACTATTATGCCACCAAGGATTATCAGAAATTCTTTTAAGTCTAAATGATTGACTTTCAACTACTCCAGAATCTTCCTCAAACTTTTCAGTAGGAACTTTGATTCTAGCTAAGTGTTCATGATCTCCAATTCTCATCTTAACAGCAAAAGTTTCAAAATCCTCCCCATAAATTTTTTCAGATCTAACATACATCGCTTTAAAACGAGGATCAAGAGGCAAATATGCATCAATCCTACCAACATCACAACGTCCACTTAATCCGTATTCTTCTCCTGGTTCTAACATAATTCTAGATATTCTATCAATTTTTAAATATTATTGTGATTTATCCTATTTTTTATATAAATCTTTAAATATTGTTTTTTTATTCACAATTTATGAAAAATAATCTTCCTAAAGTAAATATTGCAATTGCTGGGGGACAGTGCACTGGGAAATCGGTAACTGCAGCGGCTCTTTTTGCGAAACTTAAAACTGGTGGACTAGATTATGACTTAATTGGAGAAGAAAAAAGAAAATTAGTTAAGGAATTTGGAGATTATCAAAGTCCTTTTGATAGATTCTATATGTGGAGGCAACAAGAAAGAGAAGAATTAAGGTCCACTGCAGCAGATGGTTTTATCACCGATGCACCTTTATTCCATTTTTATTCTGGAGCAAAGATTTATACTGATGGTTCTCAAAGAGATGATTTGGCAGTTAGGGAATTGTTTAGAATGTGTCTTGAAATAAAAGATAGATATCAATTAATTGTTGTTGCAGAAGATCCAAAAGAGCTCTCTTACAGAAGAGATGGGTGTAGACATGCCGGAAGAGAAAAAGCGGTAGAAAAGCATAGAGTAGTAAGAACTTTTGTAGATCATCACGCTCCGGATAGATTATTGCTGATAAAAGGAAGATTAGAAGATAGGATAGAAATGATCGTTCAAAGGTTAGAGGAAATGGGAAAGAAGACAAAACCTCTGCCTTACTAACTAATAATCCTTAAAAACTCGTTTTTCTATTAATATTTATGTCTTATATTAAAAAATTGGTGATGCAAGGATTCAAAAGCTTTGTTAAAAAGACAGAACTTCCATTCACCCCAGGTATCAATGTAATATTAGGACCAAACGGTTCAGGTAAAAGTAATGTTTCAGACGCATTATGTTTTGTTCTAGGTAGATTAAGTGTTAAATCTATGAGAGCAGCTAAAGCAAAGAATCTTATTTTCTTAGGTTCAAAAACAGCAGCTCCAGCAAAAGAAGCAAGTGTAGAAATAGTATTTGACAACTCAGATAATACTTTTTCAGTAGAAGCTAGAGAAATTTCTATTAAAAGAATTGTAAGAAGAAACGGGCAGAGTATTTACAAGATAAATGGTGAAACAAAAACAAGACAAGACATTTTAGCATTACTAGCACAAGGAGGAATAGATCCTAATGGTTTCAATATAATTCTTCAGGGAGAGATCCAAAACTTCGTAAGAATGCATAATGAGGAAAGAAGAAAAGTAATCGAAGAAGTTTCGGGAATTTCTATCTACGAAATGAGAAAAGAAAAATCTCTAAAAGAATTAGAAAGAACTGAAGGAAAATTAAAGGAAGTATTGGCAATATTAAGAGAAAGGACCGCTTATCTAAACAATCTTGAAAAAGAAAGGCAAGAAGCACTAAGATTTAAGAAACTAGAAAAAGATGTAAAATCTTTCAAAGCAAGTATAATCTATCAAGATTTATCAAAAAAGAAGAAAGATATGGAGAAGGTAGACCTAGATATTCAAAATAAAAATAAGGAAGTAGACAAAGTAAAAAAAACAATAGCAATTCTAGAATCACAAGTAAGAGATTACGAATTAAAAATAGATAACATAAATTCAGTAATACAAAAGTCAACAGGATTAGAACAAGAAAAATTAAACTTAGAGATAGCAAATATTAGGGCAGATTTAGCAGGATTAACAGTTAAATTAGAGAATTCTGAAAGAAAAGTATCTGAGATTAGCAATCAAAAAGTAGAACTAGAAAAGACAATAAGAGAAGGAGATTTATCAGTAAAAGAACTACAAAAAGAATCCCCTACAGTAACCAAAACCCAGAAAGATATAGAGACTAAGAAGAAAGAATTAGAAAAACTTGAAGAACAAAGAAAGAAATTCTATATGATCAAGACAGAATTAAAATCTTCTCAAGAAAGAATTCAAGACAAAACTTCTTTGTTGCAATCTTATAAAACTGAGTCAGATTTCTTAGTTAAACAAATAGAAAAATTATCTGAAGAGCTATTTGATAAGAAAACAAATACCCACATTATTTCTGAACTAAAAACTAAATTACAACAGAAAAAAGATGCAATTGCTCAATCAAATAAAAGAGAGATGGAATTAGAAAAAGTTTCTCACACAAATGAATATGAAATTTCTAAACAAGACAAAATAATAGAAAACATTGCCAAGATGGATAAATGTCCTTTATGTAAAAATAAAATCACAGAGGAACATATACACTCAATAAAAGACGAAGTTCTACCTAAAGTTATTGCATTAAAGAAAGAAATTGAATCCTCAAAACAAGAACTATCCGATTTAAAGAGTAAAAGAGAAATATACTCTAAAGAAATAGAAGCAATGAGTGAAGAGTTATCAAGAAGAGAAACAGATTTAGTAAACATATCTAACATTGAAAGTAAAAAAGATCAAATAAAAGTATTGCACGATAAAATAGAAGAAACCAAACAAGAGTTAGCACAACTAGAAAAAAGAAAGAAGTTCCTAGAATCAAATGTTGATGAGAATTTTAACATAGAACAGAAATATGAGACTGCAAGAGTAGAAGTTCAAGAGCTTTCTCTAAGAAGTAGCGAGACTATAACTTCAGAGATTTCTTTTAAACAAAGAGAATTAGAACGTTCAAAAATATCCTTAAAACAATTATTAAGAGATGAAGAAGAATTAACCAGTGATATAGCAGTAATTAAGGACCAAGTTAAACAAAAAGAAGAACAGTTATCAAAGAAAAAGTCACAGGATGAAGAATTAAACAAGAAGTTCAAGAAATTAGTAGGAGAGAGAGATTCCTTACAAGCCAAGATAAGGCAAGGAGATGCAGATCTTTCATTAAAACAAAATTTAATTTACAACCTAGAACAATATGTTAACAACTTCAAGATTGATAAAGCAAGAATAGGAGCAGAAGTAGAAAACTTTGAGATGGAATTACTAGAATTCCAAAATGTTCCAATAATTAAAGCAAGTAAAGAGAGCCTTTTACATAAATTGAATAGAGCTCAAGAGATACTTGCAAAGATAGGATCAGTTAACTTACGTTCATTAGAAGTATATGATGAAATTAAGAAAGAGTATGATGCAATTAAAGAAAAAGTAGATACTCTAGCGAAAGAGAAGGAAAGTGTGCTCAAGATTATCCATGAGATAGATATTAAGAAGAAAAAGACTTTCCTTAGCACACTCCAAGCACTAAATGAGATTTTTTCTAGAAACTTCTCACAATTAAGCACAAAAGGACAGGTTTATCTTGATCTTGAAAATAAAAAAGATCCTTTTGAAGGAGGAGTTAATATAGTGGTTAAAACGGGTCATGGGAAGTATTTTGACGTTACTTCTCTATCAGGTGGAGAACAGACTCTTGTAGCATTATCTTTGATCTTTGGTATCCAAGAACTGAAACCTTACTGCTTCTATATACTAGATGAAATAGATGCAGCTCTAGACAAGAGAAATTCAGAAAGATTAGCTAATCTATTAAAGAAATATATGCAGAAGGGTCAATATATAGTAATAACACACAATGATGAAATAATAACTAATGCAACTAATCTATTTGGAGTTAGTATGCATGATGGAATTTCTAAGATTATTAGTCTAAAGATTTAGATGCCTCTTCCTGGAGCCATTTTCTCATAATCGTAATTAATCACCACTTCATAAATAAAAATGAAGAAACAGAGAAAGTAAATAAATAAAATAAAAAAAAGAAAAAAGAAAATTTAGTAGTAACTTTCTCCGAATTCTTCTGCTTTTTCAGGTTTCTTACCAATTAAAACAATTAATACAACTAGTAATACTAGGAATACAATTGCCAAAATAATTGTTAATACAACAATCGGACTTGTAACTGAAGCGTCTTCTATAGCGCTAAAAGTAAAAGTGTTAACAAGCTCTCCACTCATATCTACCACATTAACTGTGTAGTTTTCTGCGTTTGGGTTAACCTGCACTGTCTTACTAGAACCTGAGTCAATAGTAACAAATTTTTCGCTTTCTGGGAAAACAACTCTATAAACCACTAATTTATCAGTTGGGTTAACGATAAGTAAATCGTTACCTGCTTTGATAACTGGGTTTGGAAAATCATTTTCAACGACAATTTGTTTACTTGTTTTGACATCGAAATCATCGTTTGAAACTTGAATTTCTAAAACGTAGATTCCAGATTCAACATTGTAAGGCATTTGAAGATTTATCCTTCCGTTAGCAGTTGTTGATTCATCATCATCATCTGCATCTTCAATAGCTACAAGATCACCAAAGTAAACAGTTCTTTCAACACCGTCTAAAGCTGAAATTTTTGCAGTTACATATACATCATCTAGTTCATTGTAACCAATGTTTTCTAATACAATATCTACTGGGAAATTTTCACCAGCTTCAACAGTATTTGGAGTTACAATAGATACTACTTCTGCATTGTAAGAAGGTCTTTGAACTCTAAGAGTATACTCTTGTACAGTCTTATAGTTGCTACCTTGCTTAACAGTAACAATTAAAGTCACATCATCGCTAACTTCATCTTTAAGTTCGTAAGGAACCACAACATCTAATGTTTTACTGTACCTAAGTCCAGTTTCAACATCGAATGGTGCCGATAAGTCGCTAGAATCAACTTTGTTACCTTCAATTTCTGCTTTAACAGTAACATCTGACGCATCTGCTAAAGAATTAAACATTACTTTAACAGTCATAGTCTCACCAGCTTGAACACTGATAAGATCACTAGCCAAGTCATCATTAACCTTTATATCAAGGTTAGTTGCAATTTCATCTGCAGCGCTTACGCTAACCATAAATGAAAAAACAAATGCGATTGCCATTATAGAAACCATAAGTTTCTTTGCGTCCATTTTCGTTGTTTTTGCATGCATTTTTAATTAGTAGAAAGCTTTGCTTTCTGTATATAATCAGTAAGGTAAATTCTTTATAAACTTTATGGTGACAACAAAATCAAGTAATGATCCAGTAACAACAAAAGCACTATTTGTCCGGACAAAGAGTTAAAAAATTCACTCTTTGTTCAACTTTATGCTCAATAGAGTGTCTTCTATAGGGGAGGGACTCTCGTTGATGATAGTGATATCTTTACTCTTAGGTAAGACAGAAATTATTTTTTTAATTTCTTTTTCAGGAGTAAGAATATGTTTCTTTTCACCTTTCTCTCCGTAATCTATTCCAGAAAAATGACAGTGCCACTCTTTTTGAGGAAAGTGTTTCTTTAACAAATCCATTTCATATCTTCCATATCTTGCTAGTACATGCGCAAGATCAATACAAAAACAACATTTAGTTTCTTTCACCAATCTAGAGATCTCTTCAATACTCCCAAAGACATTTTTCTTTCCCATAACTTCTGGACACAATCTAACATCCCACTTATTTTTTTTAATAATCTCCTGCATCTCTAATATGCATGATTTAATATTTTGATAAGTTTCTTCTTTCTCCATTTTACCATAATAACCGCAATGAAATATTACTTTTTTAGCGCCTAACCATGAAGCAACTTCACAACACCTCAATATCCTTTCTTTACTCTTTTCAACTTTCTCTTTTTCTGGAGAGTTGAGATTAATCCAGTATTGAGCATGAACACTCAAACTAACATCTGCCAGTTTAGCAGCTTCATTTATCCTTTTAGCGGTGTCTTTATCCTTAATCCAAACTTGATAAGTAAAAGGTATTTCTACTGCTTTAATTCCATTAGCTTTAAACTCTCTAAGAAACTCAGGTATTTGTTTTGTACTCCCTATTCCTGCAGGTC
>CBDUAR010000007.1:0-15715 GCA_965365175.1 uncultured archaeon | reverse complement strand
CGCCCCGACCGAGATTCGAACTCGGGTCACTGCCTTGAAAGGGCAGTATACTTGGCCTCTGTACTATCGGGGCTTAGAAATTAAAGATAAATTCAGTTTTTAAAGGTAACTAAAGAAAAAAAATAAAGAAAAAGAAGGACAATTATTTGTCCTTCCAAGCAACAAATCCGATTGCAATTAAGTAAAGAATTCCTCCTACTTGAGGTATAATCATTGATAGACTAAACCATCCTGGATAACTTCTTCTTTCAAATGCTTTCCATACTGCAATTATGTTAAGTACAAATAATGCTAACCATCCCAATACAGGTACTAAATATAAGAATGTTAATGCCCAGTGAAATCCTCCTAATTGAAGTCTTAGTGCAGTTCCTCCGAAAGGAATCCATGCAAGCCAAGGATAAGGATGTTTAAGTTTTTTAGCTATTGTACTCCAAGCGATAGCGTGGTATACATAAAATATTGCTACGAATAAAAGTGCTACAAAAATCCCTACTCCTGCAAGTGCTCCTCCTACAAACATTCCTGCTAGTTCAGGGTTTTCAGCTATAAATTGTTCAAATGCCATTATTTAACCTCCTTTCAGTGTTGAATGAACCTGCACAGATTTGAACTGTGGACCCCTGCCTCTCTTAGACGAATCCAGAGACGAAATAATCCTGAAGGATTACACTCATATAAGAGCAGTGCTCTGACCAGACTGAGCTACAGGTTCATCTAATTATCAAGAATTAATAAGATATTTAAGGTTTTTGATAGAGTCTCGACTAAGAAAATTCCCCAATATATTTATTTGTTTAAACTCTCCATATTATGGTATTAAAATCTTCTTCAAAGTCGTTTAGCATTTCTGTAGATCTAAGTGTTTTCTCCATCACTCTTCTTGCCTTATTTGTAAAGCAAAAGGTGCAAAGGTTTACTTTTCTTTTTCCGCAAACGATGCATGATGTGTCTGCAGGTGATTCTTCTGCTTCATTTATCACGTTTTTTATCTCTACCGAAATTTCTTTTACGTCTTTGTTAGATAAGTTTTTATCTCTTAACCAGTAATTTACGTGCCTGGAAAAACACCGAGGACAAATTGGGTTTGTCATTATCTGTACGCAGTTTGTGCAAAGGGAGGTTACTTGAACCATGCTAAGTTCAAGATAAAATTTTATTTAAAGAAGTGTAGTCTTTTTTTGGACAAGCCTAAATAATTTTTGCTTGATTCCAGATTATATCAAAATAATTTTTGTAAGTATTTGCAATAGATTGATTTTCAATTACAATAGTACATAATGGATCTTCCCAGAAATTTAAAAGTACGGTATCTCCGCAAATAAGAGTTGTTATTGTTGTGTTGAATGATTCTGGAAGTGCTTTTGCCTCGGTGAAATCTAAACCATTAAGGTAATTTATTCTTTCTTCTGCGTCTTGATTGTATACATGTTTCATAGTAATTCCTTTTGCTATTCTTCTTTTATGAAAGTCTCCTATAAATCCTCCAATTATATTTGGAACTTCTTTGGGAATTCCATAAGCATATATGTCTTTATTTTTTTCTAATAGGTCATCAAGGAGATTTCTGAATGCTCTTATCCCTTCAGACATTGTTACTTTTCTTTGTTTTTTTGGAATGCTATGGATTTTTTCTATTTCTGGAATAACTTCTTGTAAATCATATTCTTTTTGTTTAAGATAATTCATTAAATTTTTTGGAGAGACAGGATAGAATACTTTTCTATTCTCTTCAATGCTTTGAGTTACAATTCCTTTTTTCAAAAGTTTGTCCAAAGTATCATATACGTTTGGTCTGTGAATTTTTGTTCTTGTAGCAATATCATGTGCAGATGAAGAACCTACACTAATTAGATCTAGGTAGATTAATATTTCATTTTTATGTAGCCCAATTGCTTCGAGAGAGGCGATTATTCTGGATTCATCCATTTTATTTTAAGGGCTTTAGATTTTATTTACTTTTTGATTTTGTCCATCTTCTCACTTCTCTTTTGATTCTCTTTACATCGCTTTTGAGTTCTCTTATTACATGCTGGTCTTCAGTAAAATCTTTAATATCTTCATGGGCTGGTTTTACTCTTGGATAGAAAGTTCCATCATCAGCTTCATATACAAATCTAGCAGGAACGCTTACCAATCCTGCGTATATTGAGTATCTTGGACTTGCATGTAAGAAGGCTATTTCTCGTAATCCTTCTTTAACTTTTCTTGGAACACCTCTATAGTCGTGTCCGTATCTTACTGCAGATTTCATTACGTTTAGTCCTTCATCTCTAGATTTTTTTGTTAGTCTGGTTTGGAAAGGTCTTTTGACAAATCTGGGTTCAAATACTTTTAATCTTTGACCCTTTACTGTAGCTTCTTCGTAAACGGGTGTTCCACCTTTCATGTGATCTCCTACAACCATCATATTTATGTCCTCTTCACTTAGTTCAGGATGTCTTCTTTTAAGATTTTCATAGATTGTTCTTACATGTCTCATTGTGTCCGGAGAAAATGAAGTTAATTGGGTTGGATCTATTTCTTGTTCTATAGCGTGATGAATAAATTGTCCATTTGGATTTGATTCCATCGCCAATAGGCTTTGGCAGTTTGTTTCTTTAACTGCTTTTAAAACTTGATTTATTTTTGGAAGGCCTTTTCTAAATAATCTTTCTCTAAGTTGTGTTCTATCTGAATATTGATGATAAGGAGTATTGAATTCTCCTGTTGCTATTACAATTACATCTGGATTTTCTTGAGCTAGTTCTTCTAGATTGCTATGGGTTGTTATCTTTGCTCTTTCCTCTCCAGGTAAGTCTAGACTAGCTAATACTTTTTGATAATCTTCTTGTGAGCCATTTACAAAACCAGTATACGCTCTAACACTTGATATCCAAGGTTCTTTTACTAATTCTTGAAGTGTTCCAAGTCCTAGTTTTCCTAATCCCACAACTCCTACATTTAGAGGAGTCATTATTCCATCATTTTGTCTTAAGTTTGAGATTACTGTTTGGATATCTTCCGATTCGAATGGTTTGGTTAGTAAATGAGGAAATAATTCTGGACCTCCAACCTTGTACCATGCTTCCAATGCTTTTGCTCGATCAGTAGAATCTCTTTCAAAGAATCCTTTTTTTCCTAATTCAAGTTGTTCAACTACATCAGGAAGGCTTCCGGTTATTAGAATTCTTTGTCCCTGAGCTCCTAATCTTTTTAGTTCTCTAGCAATTTCATCTCCTTTTTTGTGAGGTTGAGGCATAAAGAAATCTATAAAAAATAAAGAGGCGTCAGTTATTTCAGAAATATCTTCTGGGCAATGAGAGTATGTTTTAACTTCAAAAGGGATGCCCGTTTCTTCTATAACAGTAGATTCAATTTTCTCTTTGATATAGCTAGCTACAGTTTTTTCGTCGTCTATGATAACTATTTTTGGTCTTTTCATTTTGTGGATTCACCTCTGAATAGTTACTACACTATTGTATATTTTAGGTAGTTGATTATATTTAAATAGCTTACTATTGTCCTTAAATTATGTTAATTGGACTTGTTGGAAAGCCTTCTGTAGGTAAAAGTACGTTCTTTAAAGCAGCTACTTTGGCAGAAGTTGAGATAGCATCTTACCCTTTTACTACTATAAAGCCCAATCATGGAGTTGGTTATGTTAAAGTTGATTGTATTGATAAGGAATTTAATGTTCAATGTAACCCAAAACACGGTTTTTGTATAAATCATCATAGATTTGTTCCGGTAGATATAATGGATGTTGCAGGTTTGGTCCCGGGTGCTTCAGAAGGTAAGGGTTTAGGTAATCAATTTTTAGATGATTTGAGGGGCGCAGATGTGTTTATTCATGTAGTTGATGCTTCAGGTACAACAGATATTGAAGGAAAGCCTACAAAAGATTATGATCCCTGTGATGATGTAAGATTTTTAGAAGAAGAATTGAATAAATGGTTCTACAATATTTTAGTTAAGGCTTGGAAGAGTTTTGCTAGAAAATCTGAATTAGAAGATTCTAATTTTGCTGAAGATGTTGCTAAACAGTTTTCAGGATTAAAGGTTACTGAAGATCAGGTTAAGAGTGTTTTGCTAAAAGTTAAATTAGGCGATAGACCTAGTGAGTGGAAAGAAGATGAGTTGATGACTTTTGCTGCTGCTCTTAGGAGTGAGGGTAAACCGATGATTATTGCTGCTAATAAGGCAGATCATCCCAATGCTCAGAAAAATATTCAAAAAATGCAAGATGAATTTCCCGAGTTGATGATATATCCTTGTTCTGCTGATTCCGAATTGGCATTAAGACAGGCTGCTAAGGCAGAGTTGATAGATTATATTCCTGGAGAGGATCATTTTGATGTTAGAGTTGATTTATCAGATAAACAAAAAGAAGCTTTGGATAAAATTAAGAAAGAAGTTTTAGATGTTTATGGTGGAACCGGAGTTCAAGAAATTTTGAATTTAGCTGTTTTTGATTTGTTGAAATATCTTGCAATATTTCCTGCAGGAGCCAAGAAGTTGGGAGATAGTAAAGGAAACATTTTACCTGATTGTTTTCTATTACCTGGGGGCTCTACTGCACTAGACTTTGCATATTTCTTACATACCGATTTTGGAAAGAATTTTATTAAGGCAATAGATGCTAGATCAAAACAAATTAGGGGGAAAGAATACGAATTGAAGCATAGAGATGCTTTAGAAATAATGACAAAATGAAAAAATTAATTTTTTTAGGACCTCCTGGTGCAGGAAAGGGAACAATTTCTCAACAGATAGTTTCTGATTTAGGTATTCCTCAGATATCTACTGGAGATCTACTTCGTGCTGCTGTTAAGGAAGGAAGCGAATTAGGTGTGAAAGCGAAAGAATACATGGAAGCTGGAAAATTGGTTCCTGATGAATTAGTTATTGGACTTTTAAAAGATAGAATTGCTAAGGATGATTGCAAGTTAGGGTTTATTCTAGACGGATTTCCTAGAACAATTCCACAAGCAGAGGCATTGGACTCGGCAGGAGTTTCAATTGATAAGGTTGTTAATTTTAAAGTTGAGGATAGTTTGGTTATCAGACGTATAACTGGACGTAGGATGTCAAAGTCAACCGGAAAGATCTATAATATTTATCCAGAGTGTGCTCCAAATCCTCCAAAAGGACATCCAGAAGACGATCTTATTCATAGGAAGGATGATAATGAGGAAACAGTTAGGAATAGACTTGCTCAGTATAAAGAACAGACAGAACCTTTGATAGATTTTTACGAAAAGAAAGGTTTACTTGTGAATGTTGATGCTTCTCAGAAGCTTGATAAAATAGTTTCTGATGTTAAATTAGCTATAGAATAATTAATTATATTTCATCCCTTCTTCTTAAATATTCTATTCTTTCATGGATTATTTTTCTTTGTTGTTCATATTCTTCTGGAGTTACATCACATTCCATTGAGGGTGATTCATTCACAGTTCCTTCTATTCCGTTTCCAAGACCAATACTTTCCACAAAATTTATGTGATCTCTTATCACCTGACTTTTTGATTCATCTTGAATAGATGCTAAATATGAATCCATTATCTTTTTTCTTAGTTCAGGAGTTGTTGCTTCATCTAATCTTGATATTACATCTAAAGATTTTTCCATAAAACTTTTAATTGGATCATAAGGTATTTTTCCAGTTTTTTGGTATATCCTCATTTTTTCTCTTAAAGTTTCTAATGTCATTTTACTCTTTTAATGCTTTTTCAATATCTTCTAATTCTTTTATCTTTTTTTGATTTTCTTCACTCTTTTTTCTATATGAATCATTGACTCTTTTTTGATAACCTGGACTTGCTCCTGCTCTTTGTAATAGTTTTTCTATTGGAGAGTATTTTCTTTCTGGAGTTACTGGTTTTGTGCCCGTTTGATCAGGTTTAGCTGGATTTGTAGTGCCATCCTCTGGCTTTACTGGATTTGTTGTAGGTTTTTGTTGATCAGATAGTGCTAGATTGTAAGCTTTTTGCATCCAATTATATCTTTCTTGTAAGTCTCCGTATTGCTCTTGCAGATTTCCATATTTTCTACTTGTTTCAGTTAGTTCTGTTCTAGCAGTCACTAGTGCAGATTCACTTTCAGTTAGTTTCTTTTTAACTTCTTCGTATCTTTTTTGAGCTTCTGCATTTGATGCTCCTGTTCTTTTGGTATCTGCCAATTCTTTTTCTAGTCTTCTTCTTTCAGATTCTAAATCATCTGTTTTTTTTGCTATTTCAAGATATTTATCACTCATATCTCTGAATTCTTTTGTGTTTATTTCTAGAACTTTTTCAGTACTTGCTAATTTTTCTTCTAGTTTTTGATATTTTCTAGTTTTTTCATTTAATTCTTCTTGAGTTTTATCTCTTTGAGCAACTGCCTCATTATATTCTTTATCTCTTTGGTCCAATTCTTCTCTAGCTTTGTCTCTTTCAGCAACTGTTCCATTGTAGTCTGTACTTGTTTGAGCTAATTTAGCTTCGGTTTTTTCAAGTGATTCTTTGTAATCGTCTCTTTCTTCAGTTAAGCTTTCTATTTCTTTCCTATCTTTTTCATTTTTACTTGCGAGAGTTTCATTTGTATCGGTTAGAGTTTCTATTTGTCTATTTCTAGTTTCTAGTTCTGAAGTGGTTCTTCCTAATCTTGTTTCTAAATTTTTATTTGTAGGTTTTGAAGCTCTACCTGCAAGAATTCCAAGTATTATTGCTGCCGCTGTAGTATATTTCCATAAATTTGATTTTTTTTCTCCAATAGGAATTCCATGCATGGCTTTCATTACTTTAACATCTCTTTCCGTTAGATCATATCTCATCATCAAATAATTTTCTCCATATTCTATGGCTCTTTTAACTCCTCCAAATGATTTCCAGATTCTTTTTTCTGCAATATCGTCTAATATTCCTTCAAGAATCTCGTATTTGTTTGAACGTATGTTTTGAGATTTGAAGAATGGATCACCATTCAATTTTCTATCTTCAATATCTGCGGCTAGATCAATTATAGGGTTTAATGCTAAGGCTATATCCATATCCGAATATACCCAACTTCTAGTTTTTTTCTCATCATCAATTCTTTTGAAAAGACCTACCTCAAGTTCTCTTGTGATGTCTCCCTTGTTGATTTCGGTTGAATCTCTGTCAGTTGTTAATTCCCCTGCTCTTTTGGCTCGTTCTAGAGGTATTGGGGTTTTTCTTTCTTCTGCTTGAACTCCTCCTAAAAACATTTCTTGCATTAATCTTTTTCCATCTCTTATATTTTCTTCGACTCCGTGACCTCTACCCATTATTTTAATCATCCCATCCATAAAATCATTGTCAGAGGTTGTGGCTTCAGGATCAAGTCCCTTTTCATGGGCATATTGATACATTGCATTGTGAACATCTTGTTGAGCTTTTACATCGTTTATTGTAGCTCCTGTTTGCTTTAATTTGTCTCTTCTTATTTCGTCCATTCTTTGACGAAATGAATCTGTGGGCCTTGGCCCTCTTGTCATGACATCAGTATCTCTTTCTTCTATTCTTGCTCTTGATGGTTCTTCTACCATTGGTTGAAGAGGAATTGCTTCTGGTTCGGCATTTTTAGCACCAAAAATTTCACTTCTAAGGGCAGCAGCTTGATTATCTGCTTCTGCAGTTAATCCTGGAATTACAGGTTGAGCCATCGATTGTGCTTGAGCTGGTCCAGCACTTTCCGGTTGAACTAATTGAGCACTTTCTGGCTCTGTTACTTTGTCAGAAGGAACTGAAAAAGCTCCACCAACTGCACAATAACCTGATAAAAGATCGTTTAATACACCAACCATTGCGTTTTTTCTTTCTATCCAAGTTCCGAATGTTATTCCCTGATCTTCTTGGTCCTTTATTTCTTTTCTTAGATTGCCTCTTGCTGTTGCTTTGAATTCTTGTACTTTTTCGTAAAATGTTCCTATAAACTGATTTTCAGCTACTGCTGCATCAAATAGTTCATCAAAATATTTTTGTTCTGCAGGTGAAAAATGTACCATTTTTAACTACTTAAAAAGTAAGTCCTCCTTGTATTGTAGTTGTTTCAAGATTTTCATGTGATCCTTTACCTCCAAAATTCCATTCGTGTCCTGCTCTTATGAAAAATCTTCCAATCTTTCCAGTTGCTTCTATTCCTACTCCTGGAATACTTGTAGTGTCTTTCCATGTAGAATTTCCTAATGAATCTGCCGTGTTAATTACATCTTCTTGCCATCTGAACATACCTTTTAGTCCTAAGTCTAATTCAAATGGTCCTAAATTTAATACTTTAATTGCTGCTCCTCCATAAAGTGTTTGTGCATTAGAACTGTAATCTTTTTGCAATATAGGAGTTCTTACTGTTTTTTCAGCACTTGCAATCTCTCCTCCTAAACTATATACTATTTTTCCTTTCTTTGCTTCACGTCTAAATCCAATTCCTCCAAAGTGATATGTATTTATATCATCTCTTTCTTGAGATAAGCCATACAATTGTAGGTTTCTTTCTTTTGGAGTTGAAGTTTCTTCTTTTGTAGGTAATCCTTTTAATCCTCTCAAGCTATTATAAAAACTGTCTCTTAATTCTACTAATTTCTTTTTTTCTTTTTCTGCATCATCAAGTATCTTTAGATCTTTAGCTTCTTCTGATTCAACATAATCAGCATAATCGTTTGTAGCTTTTTCCTCCATTTGTTTAAGTCTTTCACTATATTTTGTAAACCCTTCTACAGTCTTAATTCTTCTTTGAGATCTTAAACCGTCTACTTCACTTACAGTTTTTGTAGATCCGCAACCAACTCCAACAATACTTGTAATTGCAATAGCTGGAATAGCTACTAAAGTGGATGTTAAATTTCTAGCAAATCCTCTTTTATTTAATCTATCATAATATCTTTGTCGGTCATTAAACCTTAGATTTTCTTCAATTGCTTCTTCGTGTACTTGTTTATTATAATCATTTCTCATTTTGTTCCCTTGTATTATCTTCCTTTTCAGGAGAATAATTAGGATCTTCTTGTCTTTCTAAGTATGCATCAACTTTGTCTTGATAATTTTGTAATACTGTTTTATATTTTTTAGCATCATCTTTTAGACCATCCTTAATTTTTTGTGTTCCTTCATTAACTTTATTAGCACCTTTTTGAACTTCCATAGAATATCTTAGTGCTCTTTCTTCCGCCCTTTTTATTAACGTCATCATTGAGGCATTATATGTTGCTGCTATTTGTTCTGGAGTTTTTATTTGTCCTGCTGGTTTTGATGCAACTTCAGAAGTTTTTGCTGATCCACATCCTCCAAAAATCATTGCCCCTGTAAGTAATATTGTTCCTAGTGTTCTCATTAGAATTTCACTCCTGCTTTAACTGTAGCGGTAGTAGTGTAATTCCCGTCATCATCTTTACCAAGTGTGTGATTTGCACCAAATTCAACATATACGCTTCCTCCTACAGTATACCCTAATCCAACTTCTGCAATAGGAGTAGTTTTTGAATCTTGATCATCAATGAAAGTCATTCCTACTTGTCCTTCTGTATCAATATTTTCCATATTAACTCCAATTCCTGCCTTAGCTGTCCAGTTACCAAATTCTACATACTTTCCTATGCTCGCATCCCAACTAGTCCATGTTCTTTCTAGACTTCCTGCAGCATTAGATTCAGTAGTGCTTTCTTCAGGAGTTGTTCCAACAGTAACGTAAGTTCCATTACCTGTTTTATATTCTAATTCTCCTCCGAGTACTGGCTCTCCTTCCCCATCCATTCTTTGAGTAGCAGTTGCAGATAGAATTAATTCAGAATCTTTTTGTCTATTACTTGGTTCGCTATATCTTGGAGCTTTTGATCCGATTGTACTTTGCATATGCTCGTATAATTTTTCTCCTAATTCGATTGCTCTGTCTCTTTCAGCTTGAGCAGAATCTAAAATTTTCATATCTCTTTCTTGATCAGTTGCTGCAGTATTAGCGTAATCTCTTAAGGCATCATTTCCTATCTTTTGGATTCCTTCATTAAATTCATTTATGCTTTGAACAGTTCTTGCCCTTCTAGCAGTTCTTAGAGTTTCTATTTCATCAACTGGCTTTGATGCTGATCCACATCCAACTATGCTAGCACCAGCTGCGAATAACATTCCTAAAAGCCCTAGTTTTTTTCCACGTTTTCTCATTTTAATCACAGTATGTCTCACAATTATTTGTTGAACAGATTGTTATACAATCGTCTAGTAATCTATTTACAGTAAGGTCGAAGGTTGCAGGTACTCCATTACAATCTAGATTAACTGTTTCAGTTCCCCACCAATTTGGTTGTAGAGAATTAATTATTAAATCATTTCCATTTAATCCGAGCTGGAATGCAGAATTGGGTAATGCTGTAATAACTATTGGAGAATCAACATCAGTACATTCACTTAAAATATTAGGGTAAACTACAGTTCCTATAGCAGAATCTTCATCAATACTTTGACTTACTAAAGGATTCCATACTGCAGGATTATCATATGAAGTAGTTGTAACCGTAATTGTATCTTCTGCAAAGTTTCCTAAAGGATCAGTAACTCTGAAAGTTATAGTTTCAGATCCAATCCAAGCACTAGTAAAGTTTGCAATCTTATCTGTTCCAATTACAACATTAATGTTTGTATTTCCTGTAGCAGTCCATGTAAGTTGAGAATCTGAATGGTCTGAATCAGTTACATAATCACTTAAATTTATACTTAGAGTTGTTCCGATACTAAATGTTAAATCTGGAAGTCCTCCGATTACAGGAACTCCTACTGGAGCACTAGTTATTGTTACTGTGAAAGTGTCTGAGTCATCACCATCATCTGTATCTTCTACATCTACATCAATTGATTGTGTACCTGTCCAAGTACCACTAACTTCAGTAATAGTTATAGTATGAGTTGAATCATCATAAGTTACAGTAATAGGAGCAGGAGTTACTGATGGAGTATAATCTACATCAAAATCTAATCTAGAGTCAGAATCTTCATCATCATCTGCGTAATTGTCAAGGTCTAATACGTATGTTTGTCCGTGATAAATTGTTATATCTGGAATACTTAAATCAGGATCTTCATTATCATCACTGCCACTTCCTCCACTAGTATATGTAATAGGATTTGTAGGCAAATCTCCTGTAGGTTGAGTAGGATAAACAATATTATTTACGCCAGCTCTTCCATTATTTGGTTGATTACTCATAATAACTAGTAAACTTATGATTAGAATAAATATTGCTGCTAGTGCCGCAATGATTGCTGTTATCTTTGCATTTCCTTTTTTTCTCATAAAAAACGGACATATTAATAGTATTTAAATGTTTCTATATTGTAACTACTCTGTAGTTAATACCTATTTTTTATTCAGCCCTTTTTTGTTTATTTCTTAGTCTTGATAGGTTTAAAAATGTTTTTTTTGTACTATTATTATGGTAAGTGTTAAAGTGCACCCTAATTCTTCGAAAGAAAAAATTGTTGAGATCAAAGAAGGGTATGAGGTTTGGATGAAGGAGAAAGCAATAGACGGCAAAGCTAATTTGAAGCTAATTAAAATGTTCAAAAAGTATCTGGGTAAAAATATAAAAATTAAATCCGGTTTTAATTCAAGAAATAAGGTGATTATTGAAAATGAAATATGAATATGCTCCAGATCTACAAAAAATTGCAGAGGATGTTTGTAGTATTTTATTCCCTCATGTAAATATTTCTAGGGTTAAGTGTTATAGAAGTTACGGGACTTCGACAAAAAGAACTATTGCTAGATGTCATGCTTTAGGAAAGTTGATGCAGAAGGCATTAGGAGTTGGTGCTTTTTATCCTTTGGAATTTTTGTCAGAAAATTTTGATAAACTTAGCCCTGAAGAACAAGTTAAAGTAATTATTCACGAGCTTATGCATATTCCTAAGTCTTTTGGGGGAGGATTTCGTCATCATGATTTTGTTTGTAAGAAAAATATTGAAAAATGTTACAAAACTTATTTAGATTCTAAGGTTGAAGATAAGAAAGAAGAATCTCGAGGATGGTTCTGAACTTCTCGTCGGTGACTAGAAACATTTAAAAACTATTTTGGATTATTCTATCTATCTTAAAAAAAAGGAGGTAAAGTTCATGGGAAAAATTGTTGTTAAGAAGGTTATCACAAGGAAGCCAGGACATCTTTACTACATTGACGGACAAGGAAATGTATGTGAAGCTAAAATGGCAAGAGGCGGTAAGAAGAAAAAAGCTAAGAAGAAAGTAGTTAAGAAGAAACCTGTTAAGAAAAAAGCCGTTAAGAAGAAGAAGAAATAATTCTTCTAATTTTTCATTTTTATTTTTTTATTAATTTATTTTTATGCATTACTTGAACCGTATGCATCACGTTCTGTGTTACCACATTTTTTACACTTGAATAAGTAGATACTAGATTCGTCGCTATAAAATACTCCCAAGTCTATTACGTCTGCGAATTCGTGTCCACATTTTTTACATAAGTGAGGAAAACCTTTTTCGTTTGGATTTTTTTCAGCTATTCCTTCTCCTTTCTTTTCTTGTTTTGGGATTTTTTGTCTTGCAGATATATTTGTAGCTTTTTCGGTATAACCACAGTAACATCTTGCCACATTGTCGACCATGATTAGAGGTTTTCCACATTCTTTACAAAATTTCATAGTTTTAGATAGAGTTTTTGTTTTTAAAGTTAATCCGACGCTGTCGAAAAGTTTTTAAGCTTATAAATACTTGGGGTGTTACCAGTGCCCAAGCATAATGGTTGATTTTATAAATATTAATTTTCTTTCTGGTTTATGGTAACTATTTTGGGTATCGAATCAACTGCACATACCTTTGGTGTTGCAATTGTTAAGAATAAGAAAGTACTTTCTAATGTTAGAGATATGTATACTACAGAGAGTGGTGGAATCATCCCTATGGAATCTGCTAAGCATCATTGTTTAAAGAAAAATGAATTATATTTTGAGGCTTTAACTGAGGCAGGAATTGATGAGAAAGAGATTGATGCTATTGCATTTTCTCAAGCTCCGGGTTTGGCTCCTTGTTTAATTGAAGGAATGAAATTTGCCAAGGAATTATCAGAGAAATTAAAAAAACCAGTTGTTCCTGTTAATCATTGTATCGCTCATTTAGAAATTGGTGAGACTACAGGAGCTAAAGATCCTGTTATGCTATATACTTCTGGTGCTAACACTCAGATTATTGCATACGCTGCTGGAAAGTATAGAGTATTTGGAGAGACTTTAGATTTAGGAGTTGGAAATTTTATTGATACTTTTGCAAGATATGCTGGAATTGGTTTTCCAGGTGGTCCTGCTATTCAGAAATTAGCAGAGAAAGGAAAAGAGTATATTGAGTTACCATATAAGGTTAAGGGAATGGATGTTGCACTTTCGGGAATATTAACTAATTTGAAACAGAAGTTAGAATCTGAAAAATATAAATTGGAAGATTTAGCTTATTCTTTACAGGAAACTGTTTTTGCAATGTTGGTTGAAACTGCTGAGAGAGCTTTAGCGCATACAGGTAAGAAAGAATTATTATTGGGTGGAGGAGTTGCATGTAATTCTAGGTTACAAGAGATGTGTAAGATAATGTGCAAGGAAAGAGGAGCGAAGTTTTTTTGTCCTGAACGTCCTTTACTTGTTGATAATGCTGCAATGATTGCCTATCTTGGGGAAATAATGTTTAATTCTGGAATTAAGTTTACTGATTTGAGTAAAGTGGATATTAATGCTAGAGAAAGAACTGATGATGTGGAAGTTAGTTGGAAATAATAATAAGAAAGTTTTATAAACCGATTTTATCATGTTAAAATATCCAATGAACGATTTGAGTGAGGATATTACTCTTCGTTCTAATTAAATACAAAAACTTGAAAAATGGACGCATATCAAATCATTGAAAAAGCAAAGAAAACTGGAAAAGTTGAAAAAGGAACTAATGAAGTTACTAAGGCAATCGAAAGAGGAGTAGCTAAGTTCGTTGTTTACGCAAAGGACGTAGAACCTAAAGAGATTGTTCAACATTTACCAATTTTGTGTAAGGAAAAAAAGATTCCTTGCCAAGAAGCAGACAGCAAACAAAAGTTAGGCATTGCTGTTGGAATTCCAGTATCTACATCATCTGTTGCTGTTATTGAAGCAGGCGATGCAGAGAAAGACATTGCTGCTATAAAATAAATTTTTTTAATCTAAAAAATGGCAAAGACACAAAAGAAACAAGAGCAAAAGCAACAATCTTCAAAAGGTAGTGATAAAATTACTTCGGGAGAAGTAGTTCCTGCAGTTGTTGAAGAAATAATTGGTAGAACTGGTTTTAGAGGAGAAATTACTCAGGTTAAATGTTTAGTTCAAGAAGGTAAAGATAAGGGAAGATCAATGAGAAGAAATGTTAAAGGTCCAGTTAGAGTTGGAGACACATTAATGTTAAGAGAAACTGAAATTGAAGCTAGAAGAATTAGATCTAAGGTTTCAAAGGGAGCGTATACTTAAAATGCCTAAATGTACTTATTGTGGTGAGAATTATGATGTTCATAAGGGTTTAACTTATATTAAAACCGATGGAACTGTGAATTATTTATGTTCTTCAAAGTGTAGAAAGAATATGTTGATGAAGAGAAGAAAGGTTAGATGGATTTCTAAAAAGAAGAAAGAATAAGTTTTAAATAATCTAATTTTCTAGTTATCTTATGGTAGAGGTAGATAAGAAGTATATTATTGGCTTTTTTGCAGCATTGTTAATTTTAGGTGGAACTTTTTTTGTAGTTTCTTATGGAACTGGCTCTCCTGCTATTTTTGGACATACTGCTAGTGAGATAGAAGGATTGGATGCAATTGGAGGCTCTCCTGATCTTTGTGTATGTATACGAACAAAACATTTTGATGGATCTTCTAATGAACGTTGTACGTCTTCTTTAGATCAATGGACTGGTGAGATTTCTAGTGTGATTGTTGTAGGGGCTCAAGTTAAGTTGAAAGCTTGTTAAAGATAATTTTAAATAATCCTTTTTTTTAGTTATATTATGAAAATAGAGGTTGAGATTAAGAAAAAATATTTTGTTGCAATAATGGCTACGTTGTTAGTTATTGCTGGAACATTCTTTGTAGTTTCTTATGTTGGTCCCAATGGAGTTGGACATGATGCTGATGAATTAGATTTGACTGGAGTTTGTTTAAGTAATGGTACTGGATGTCTTAAGGCTACTTATGCAGGATGTACCTCGGCCAGATATAGAGATTCTCAAATTGGAGGTTATTCTGGAGCAGACGCAAAATGTGTTTCTGAATTTGGTCCGGGTTCAAGAATGTGCAATTCATATGATCTGCCCCAAATATTGGCCTCAATAAAGGAGGATTGTTATGGATATATAAATACCTACGGGGCTCCTTGCCATGCCTTGAGTCTAGGGCCATTTACTCAGCCCAAATATCTATCTTGTGATTGTGGGCAATGGCAAAATGGTGGGGATGGAGCAACAGTTGTTAGCAAATGGAGAGGTAATATTAATATCGAAGTAGAAGATTGTGGGGGGCTATATAATCTTCATTGTTGTAAGGATCAACCGCAATAAATTTAAATAATCCTTTTTTTTAGTTATATTATGGTAGAGGTAGATAAGAAATATATTATTGGATTTTTTGCAGCATTATTGATTTTAGGTGGAACTTTTTTTGTAGTTTCTTATGGGACTTCAAGTCCTTCAACTTTTGGACATAGTGCAGACGAGTTAGAAATTGGTTGGGGAGAAAAT
>CBDUAR010000006.1:0-16506 GCA_965365175.1 uncultured archaeon | reverse complement strand
TAAAATTGAAACCAAAAATAATTGTATCTGTAACATATCAAGAAATTCAAAAATCTCCTAACTACAGTTCTAAATGGGCTTTAAGATTTCCTAGATTCACTGCATTGAGACCTGATAAACCCCTATCAGAAGTTGCAGACCTAAAAGAAGTTGAAAACGATTTTAAAAATCAGAAGAGAAATTGGAAATATGGATAAAAAAACCCCCGAAATAATCGTGGCAATAGCATTTGCAATAGTGTTAAGTTATTTTTTAATAGGTAACCCTACAGGACAAGCAATTTTTGAACCAGATACTCCACAAAACTGTACAGATAGCAACATAACTGCTATATGGGA
This sequence comes from uncultured archaeon, assembly GCA_965365175.1. Classification (GTDB taxonomy): domain Archaea; phylum Nanobdellota; class Nanobdellia; order Pacearchaeales; family GW2011-AR1; genus WJLC01. The sequence goes on along the minus strand of CBDUAR010000006.1, from coordinate 16,168 downwards.
TTCTATATTTAATGAGCCTTTTTCTGGAACAACAAGCATTGTTTTTGACGATCTTCCTGAAACAGAATACTGTGATAATTATATGGCGCTCAAATTAATAAATGATGAAGAATTATTTCTACTACGAGGAAAAGAGCTATATTCTGGAAAAGAAATAAACGCAATTCATGGAAACTTTAGTTCGAATTATATAAATGATGTGGGGTTAGTAGATGGTTTTGAACTAACGGAAGCACATGTATCCGATTTGTTTACAATAGAAAATCTTATATCAAATTCTAGTACAATAAGAGATATTGGAACAGCAGAAATGGCAAAAAACAATTTTTCAGATATATTCAAAATAAGCACCGGAACATGGACATTTATCTCTGAAATAAACATCTATAACCATTCTGAATATGGGGCAGATGCAGAGGGATTTTCACTAATATCTAAAGAGAAATTAGTAGAAGGGTACCTTTACAAAGAAAGGGGAATCTGTATTCCAGTATGGATTGAAAAATCCACTGCATGTAATGTAAGTGATCTACAAACAAAATATTATGATGATAACAATAATTGTAATAATGATTCTACATACCCTGGAAATGAAACCGCAAGATGTGATTATGATTCTAATAACGTAATTGGAAGTACTTCAAGCGCAGATACAACAAGAGTATCTATGGAAGTAAAAATTGAAGACACTGCATTAAGTGATTCAACCACATACAGTGGAGAAAAAAATATTACCATATTAGATGATGATGAACCCATAATCGAATTTAAATGGGATTTCGATTCTGAATTGTTAAACCTGTATGAGGTACAAATTATAAAACAACCAAGCTCATCCGATTTTGGATATTTAATTGTAGAAGGGATTAATGCTACCAAAACTCTTAAAGTAGATAAAGTGGATTCAAACTCTAACAGTATCTGTATAAAAGATTCTTCGGTTAGTAACATAAATTCTATAAGTGATGATTGTGACGGAAGTAATGAATATTTAATTTCTTGCCCCGGATCAAGTGATGGTTACACTTGTTCAGTTTCTTCTGGCCAATTTGTAGTTTCTGGACTAAATCATTCTGCAATAAAAGAAGTAACGGATGATAATGCTACCGCAACAACTAATTGTACTCCTGACTGGAACTGTAGCTCATGGTCTACCTGTTCAAATGAAACAAGAACTCGTACGTGTACTGATGATAATTCTTGTGGAAACAATACTGGAAAACCAATTGAATCTGAATCCTGTGAAACAACAAATACTACAACTACCTGTTTTCCAGACTGGGATTGTACTGAATGGTCACCAACAGAATGCCCTGCTTCGGCGACTCAAACAAGGACATGTACTGATCAGAATTCATGCGGAATTAGTAGCGGAAAACCTCTTGAATCATCCTCATGTACTCCTCCAACTTCTAATGAAGATGATGAAGGGGGAAGTTCTGTTTTATTCTTTATTATCTTAATAATGATTATAGGAATCATAGGATTTTTGGCATTCTGGTTCCTTAGAAAAAAATCGGAAGATACTGGAACAACTCAGACAGGTGCAACTCCTCCAGCACCCCCAATGTCTCCGGGACCAAGACTTCCTATGCAACCTCCAAGAAGAATGATGCCAAAAAGGCCTATTCCAATTAGAAAACCTATGACCCCTCCTCCAAAACAATTCTAAAAAAATGAAGAACACAATTACTCTTATTTCGGTAAAAGAACCAACCAGAATTAAAATAAAAAACCAAATAGGATTATTTTCACTGGCAACAGCATTATTTTTGCTCTTCTCTCCAATAGTTTTCAAATTTACTGGATACTTTGTTAATGATAGTCTCTATAATTTTTCGATAAAGAATATTATTCTTATTTTATTTTTAGTGGCATCATTTGTAGTTTTAGTTATCAAAAGTGGTTTAGATGTATTAGTGATCCCAACCGGTCCAGACCATCAAGAAAACGTGGAAAGAGCAGACAGGGCAATAAAAGAATATAAAAAAAATGGAGCCAAATATTTCCTAATTAGTGGAAAAATAGCCGATGATAGAATCTTAAAAAATTCTAGAAGAGCAGATATTTATCGAAGATTAAGAAAGGCAGGGATAAAACCCAAACAAATGAAAATAGAAGGCAAATCTTCAAACACCATAGAAAATATACTCTACACTCTAGATAAATTAAGCAAAGAAGATGGTCCTCTAAAAGTAGGATTTGTTTCTTATCCTGGACACCTAAGAAGAATGAAAGATATTTACGACAAAGCAGTAAAAGAAAATATGGTAGATCCAGAGAGAATACAATTTGAAAAAGTTGAAACTGCTGAAACTCCAGAAGAAAGAGCTTACGAAGCATATCCAGTAAGAAAGTTTTTTCATAGATTATTAGTAGGAAAAATAAAAAAGTAACACCGTCGAAGCCTTTATAAAGGCCTTTTTCCCTTTATAAATAGAAAATGGCTAAAGAATCTACTTATAAAATTCAGAATATTGTTGCTACTGCTTCTTTAGGAAAGCCTGTTCCTTTAACAAAACTTGCTAGAACTCAACCAAATACTGAATATAATCCTCAAACATTTCCAGGTTTAGTTTTAAGAATCAAAGAACCAAAATCAGCAGTTCTTGTTTTCTCATCAGGAAATCTTGTTTGTACCGGAACAAAATCAGTTAAACAAGTAAATGAAGTTATTCAGGCTGTAATAAAACAACTTAGAAAAATTAATGTTAATATAACAACTAAACCAAAAATAACAGTTCAAAATATTGTTGCTTCAGGTGAAATTAATCTGAAACTTAATCTTAATTTCCTAGCATTAGAAATGGAAAACACAGAATATGAACCTGAACAATTTCCAGGTCTTGTATACAAATTAATCGAACCAAATGCTACATTCTTACTTTTCAGTAACGGAAAACTTGTTTGTACTGGAACAAAGAACAAGAAACAACTTGATTTCTCAATGGTTCAGCTTTTGAAAAACGTAAAAGCTGCTTTAAAGAATTACAAATAATTCTATAAAAATTCTGAAGAACTTTCTCTAGATTCTTTTGTAGCATAAATCCAACGCGCATTTCTATCTGACCATGGTCGTATTGAACAATCTACTCCACAAAGATCCTTACAAACTGCGTAATTATTAGTTACACACAATTTAGAACCAACACCCCACATTGCATCGTTCAAATCAATTGCAGAAATTCTTAATTTAGATGTAACTCTTCTATATAAATCAGAAAGTGTTTTTTCAAAAATATTTGTTTTTATTTTATCTCTACTTGTTTTAACAACCCCCAAACCTAAACTTATCCTAATAGCATGTCTATCAATTTTAATTGGAATTTCACAAGGATCAAAATCCCACATTCCAAACCTAACCATATTCTTCATATACAAAGAAGCCTTACCTATTCCAAACTGCATAAACTCGCAAACTCTCCCAAGAGTTTCATCTACATCCTCTGTTTGCATAGTTCTTGGATCTCCCTCATATTCTCCATGAACTTTTCTAGAATTCTCGTACAATGTTCTAACAGGTTTTCCCATACTATTATCTTTATACACAACTGGTTCCGGCCAAAGTGTCACCTGACCTTCTGTAGGCAGTTTCTGATCTTCCAAATGATTATGTATTAATCTCTGGATACGTTCTCGTGAAAGATTTCCTATCTCTTTTATATCTACTTCAGAAACAATTCCTCTCATAGCAGCATAAACTCTTTCTGCCACTCTCATAGAATCAAGTGAACAAGAATAAAATAAAAATAAAGCATGCTCTTTACTCCCTTCCTTAATTCCTTCTGGCAAAATTGCGTCAGGAAATAAATTAGGATCATTAAAAGGGTGAACTTTCTTTTCTAACATTCCAACCAGTTTTCTAGCTACTTCTCCAGCTCTCTTTTCATCTACCTGTAAGCTCATAAATATTCACAAAATTTTAGATATTTAAGGACTATTATAGTGCAATAATCTATTTAAGTAAAAATAGGATAGAAATTTTTATGACAAAAGGACCAATTCATCCTGCTGTAAGATTCACTTCTGGAAAAGGGGACTTCATAAAAAGAAGGATATCTGACAAAATAACTCAAAACATTTGCGTAGGAATTCAAAATGTAGATTTTTTTATGGGATGCCCCGCCCAAGTTCCCGGAGAATTGATGCGAGAAGTTATTTTAAACGATGGACAATACGATCCCGAAAGAGTAAAAAGATGCGAAAAAAAAGACCTCCCCGATGGAAGATGCGAGTATTGCTATGACAAAAGAAAAAATTCAGGAAAACTAAATTTAAGAAGAATAACACGCGAAGGAAAGGAAAGCACATTAGGAGATTTTGAAAGAGTTTTTGGAGAAGGTCAAACTCCTCCTTTTAGAGTTATCAGAATATCCAAATTTACTGAAGGAGGACATCCGATTGCTATGCCTCTTCTAGCAGAATTTTTAGGATTATGTAAACAATTTGATGTAGCAACAGTCCTTCCAACAAAAGCATTGCCATTTGGGAAAAAAGGTTTAACTAGAAAAGTTAGAGATTGTTTAACTCAGGAAGTAATAGATCAAGTCCCTTCAGAAAAAGACCTCGCAAAATTATTCATAGACACAAATTCTGCAATATATTATAGTTTAGGATATAGACAATTAGAAACCGGACTAGTATCTCAAGGATTTACTCCCCAATGGAGAATTCAACAAGCAAAAGGATATCATGAAGCAGGTGTAAGAACTTCATTAACAGTAGTATGTGATGTAACTAGATCAATAAAAGAAAATGTAAAATATAAATCTGCAATAGACCAAGCATTAAAAGCCAGAGAAAAAGGATTAGTTGTAAGAATTTTGCCAATAAGATTAAATTCAAGAAAAGTCGCTAGAACAATCGGACTAAACTGGGATGAAGTTCATTATAAAGAACCAGAAAAAATGGATTCGAATCAAACATTCTTGGAAGGACTAGAAAATTACGACGAAGACGTGGCAAGATTAGCTGACGAAAAGGGAACATACATTAGACTATCAACAGGATCTGTTCCAAGAATACTCCATCCCGACTTTGCTTATCTAATTGGAGAAGAAGAATTAGGGGTATGTGGAAGAATAGGAGAAAACGAATGTTGTGACATGTGTAATCTTCAAGATAATGTAAGAATAAGTTTTCCTGCAGATGAATTAATTAAAGTAACATATGATCCAAAATTAAAAGAGGCTAAAAAAAGAAGACAACAAAGAAAGAGATTCGCAAAAGGAGGACAAGAATCGCTTTTTGATCCATACTCAACCCAAGATAATTAAAATATACATTAAAGAATACAAATCATATTAAAAGGTAAAAATTTTAGAGAAAAATGGGGGCTAAAAGAAAGAGGCTGGATGATTATATAATAGATAAATATGTAGAAATACCTCTAGATTCAATTGATCCTGACAAAACAAATGTTCGAGAAGATTACACCTTCGGAGAACTCGAATCCTTAGCTCGATCTATGGCAGGTAATGCCGGACAAATGACTCCTGCAGTTTTAGAAAAAAAAGGTAAAAAATACACTTTAGTTGCAGGAAACAGAAGATATTTTGCGGCAAAATTGGCAAGACAAAAGAGATGGACTAACGTAGAAACTCTTAGAGCAAGAACAACTAGACCTCTTCCAGAAGAATTAAGATTAAAGGTTCAAAGATATGAAAATGATTGTAAAAAAGCAGTTCCAACATGGAAAATTGCAGATTCTTTATGGGGAAGATATAAAATCTCTCTAGCAGATGGATTCCAAGAACAAGAAATAATAGATCAAATTCATGAAGCACAAGATTTTTATGAGATACCTGAAGCAATACGTTCAAAACTTCCAATAAATAGATTTGCGGAAATGGTAGGAAGAAGCTCCTCAACAGTAAGTCAGGCATTCAAATACCAAAAAACGCATCAAAATATAAAGAGGGCTGTTCAAAAAGGAGAAATATCTTATGGAGTTGCCTGCACTCTAGCATCAGTCCCAAACAAAAATGAACAAAGAAGATTATTCCGCTCATGGACAGAAAATGGAAAATTAACTCAAGAAGATACAAGAAAAAAAGTTAAAGCATATTTAGAAGAATTAGCCAAAGGAGACCATTTCGAATTAGTTATTGAATCTGAAACAGAAGCAAGAAGGCCTCTAATTTTAAAACAATTATCTGAATACTTGTCTAAAACAGAAAGATTCTTCAAAATGTTTGAAGGAATCGCAAAAATTGATAGAGGAATTTGGAGGATGTGTTTAAAGCACAATGGAGAAGACATTACTCCAAGAACTGTTTTAAATAAAGCTAACGGATTAGTTGGAAAACTCCATGATAAATTCTTAGAAGAAGAAGATTACAAAAAAAGATGGGAATACAAACCAAGAAAAACAACTTTAGCAGAAATGGTTATTGATATTGATGCGAAAGATGGAAAATCCAAGAAAAGATTGATGGACTTTGCAAGATATGAAGAAGTTCCTAAAGATAAAATAAGACCAAATCCGATAAATCCAAGAGGAGGAACAGAAGATTTTGATCAAGCTGAAAAAGAAATATTAAAAGATTCAATTGAAGACGTGGGATTAATACACCCCATACTATTAATGAAAACAGGGAAATCCTATGTAGCATTAGAAGGTCATAGAAGAACTGCTGCGTTATTAGAGACTGATTATAAAAAAGTTCCTTCACTAGTCATTCCGGTTAAACTAACAGAAAATCAACAATTAACTTTAATGTACGATGCAGATATTTTTGAAGAAGTTAATATACATGATCGAGCCAAAGCGATTGCAAGACAATTTAGATTAGCTAAAAAGAGAGACAAAAAATTAACAGCAGATCAATTCTGCGAGCAAAATGCTAAATGGGGAAAAACATTAGTAAGAGATGCTATCTCATATGACAGTCTTCCTAGAGAACTACAGAGGTTCTACACTGATAAATTAATAACTTACAGAGTAGCGGTAGATCTTGCAGAGATAAAAGATAGAGAACTACAAAAAGCAACTGCAATATCTGCAGTAGTACTAAAACAATCTCATGAGGAAGTTAAAAGAGCAACAGTGCAGGACAATCAAGCGACATTGATGTCTCAAAAACAATTAGACGAAATGAGAAGAGATGGAATTAGAAGAGAATTATTGCATCAAATGAGATCAAATCTTTCAGGAATAAGAGAAATCCTAGAAAAAATAGATGAATCAACAATTTTGCATGACACTCCTACAAGAAACAAATTCCAGGGCCTAGTTAGAACACTCCAAGCAGCTTAATCCAGAATATACAATATCTTACATAAATCTATAAAAAGTATACATAATTTTAATAAATATGAAACTTGAAGATATAGAGGGATTAGGCCTGAAAAAAGGAGAACAGATAAGAATAAGAACAAATATCCCTTTAGAAGGAGGAGAATTTTATACCATAGAAGGAGCATTTGAAGAACTAAATAAAAATCCACTCTCTCCAGGGATATATTATATGCCTAAAGATCATAAAAAAGGAGATGGAATTCCTGGAGTCCTTGCACCTGCAGTGACTTCTGTTGAGAGAATATAACATTCTTCAGATTATAACGATTCTTTCATATAAATCTATAAAAAGTATACATAATACTCATAATCATGGAAGGGGAAGAGGAACCAATTACACAAGAAGAGGAAGCAAAAGCAAAGGAAATAGTGTCAAAAAACGAAGAATTGCTTATTGAAGCCAAGAATTTCTTCGAAGCTAATAAAAAATCACTGGGTGAATCATTAAGAAAAGAACAAAATGTAATTTTTGTGGACTTTGAAGCATTATCACATCACTCAACCAAACTATCCGATGAAATTATAGCAAACCCAGAAGACACTTTAAGACTAATAGAACAAGCGATAGAACAATCAGGATTGCAAGATGATACAAGAGTAAGGCTAAATAATCTTCCAAAAATACAAGAAATAAAGGTTAGAAATATCCGTTCTAAACATCTAAACGAACTTGTAGTAATTGAGGGAATAATTAGACAGGCCTCAGACGTAAGACCCCAAGTAGTAAATGCTAAATTCGAATGTCCAAGTTGTGGAACTATTATTTCAGTATTACAAATGGAAAAGAAATTTAGAGAACCTTCAAGATGTTCATGTGGTAGAAGAGGAGGATTTAAACTAATAAGTAAGGAAATGGTGGATACTCAAAGGTTAGTAATTGAGGAATCTCCAGAATCATTAACTGGAGGAGAACAGCCAAAAAGAATTAATGTTTTTGTTAAAGAAGATTTAGTTGAACCAAAGATGGAAGAAAAAACAACCCCTGGTGCTAGAATAAAAATTATTGGGGTTCTAAAAGAAGTTCCAGTTCCTTTAGCAACAGGAGGATTATCAACAAGATTCGAATTAGCAATTGAAACAAATAATATTATTCCATTAGAAGAAACTTTTGAAGAACTAGATATAAACGAAGAAGATGAAAGACAAATTTTGGAGTTATCTGAAGACCCAGAGGTATTTGAAAAATTGGCTGAAAGTATTGCTCCAGAAGTTTGGGGTTATCCTGAAATAAAAAGATCACTAGTATTCCAACTATTCGGAGGAGTTCAAAAAACTAAAACAGATGGTTCAAAAAATAGAGGAGACATTCATATTCTAATGATTGGTGATCCAGGTGTAGCAAAATCAGTTATGTTAGGATTCATGGCAAATATCTCTCCAAAGGGACGTTATGTTGTAGGTAAATCCGCTTCAGGTGCAGGTCTAACTGCTACAGTAGTAAGAGACGAGTATCTTAAAGGATGGTCATTAGAAGCAGGTGCAATGGTTCTAGCAAATAAAGGTTTGGTATGTATTGATGAGTTAGAAAAGATGGACCCCCAAGATAGATCAGCCATGCATGAGGCAATGGAGCAGCAGACCGTAACAATTAGTAAAGCTAACGTACAAGCCTCTCTAAGGGCCCAAACATCCGTTCTAGCAGCTGCAAATCCAAAATTCGGTAGATTTGATCCTTACCAATCAATTGCACAGCAAATTGACCTTCCTCCATCTCTAATTAACCGTTTTGATGTTATTTTCACAATGAGAGATATGCCAAACAAATCAAATGATGATAAAGTTGCAAATCATATTCTAAAGGCTCATAGAACAAGTGATAATCCTATGGTAATTCCCAGAGAATTATACAGAAAATATGTAGCTTATGCTAAACAAAGAATAAATCCTGAACTAACTGATGAAGCAATTGAAGAACTTAGAAAATTCTACGTTGACTTAAGAAATAAGCCAGTATCCTCTGAAAGTGCAATGAAACCTATTCCAATTTCTGCTAGACAGTTACAAGCTCTAGTAAGAATGTCTGAAGCATCTGCAAGATTAAGATTAAGCAAGACTGTAACTAGAAATGATGCAAAGCAAGCAATTGAATTGATGAAATACTACTTAATGCAAGTTGGTTATGATTATGAATCTAAGACATTTGATATTGATAAAATTTCAACAGGAGTTACAACAAGTCAAAGAAGTAAAATAATGGGAGTAAGAGAGACTATTGCTCATCTCGAAGGAAGACTTGGAAGTTTAATTCCAATAGAAGAAATTCAAAAAGAACTAGAAGGAAAAATGACTGAAACTGAAATTGATGAAGCAATAAATAAACTACAGGCCTCAGGAGATATATTTAAACCAAAAAGGGGATATGTGCAAAGAACATAATTAAACTTATAAAGTACTTAAATTTTCAATTAACATGCCAGAAACACAACAATTCAAACGACATATAGCATTCAAATATAGAATTGGTGATCTACTTGTAGGAAAACCTATTTTTGATGGAGAAAGATTCTCATTCCTAGAATTAGGGGATAAAAAAATAATGAGAGTTAATGTTGTTGGAAACATTGTAGATAAATATGAAGCAGAAGGAGAAAAGAAATATATTTTTTCTACTTTAGATGATGGTTCTGGACAAATAAAACTTAAGGCATTTGGTGATGATGCAGATAGATTAAAAGACATAAACCAAGGTGACACTGTAATCGTTATTGGACTATTGAGAAATTTCAATAATGAAACCTACATCTCTCCAGAGATTGTTAAAATCCAAGATCCAAAATATCTTCTTGTAAGAAAAAAAGAATTGGAAAAAAATCGTTCTGAAACAACACCTGTTCCTGCAGAAAAACAAGAAATCACCGCAATCAAAGATAAAATACTTGAATTAATCAAAAACGCAGAAGAAAGCGGAGGAATTGAAACCGATCAAATAATAATGGGTCTAAGAGAAACTTCTCCAGATATGATTAATCAAGAAATTAAGAAACTTCTAGAAGAAGGAATAATTTTTGAACCAAGACCTGGAAAACTTAGATGGTTAGGTTAAACGCCCTGCAAGAGAGTCGTTAGTATTATAAACACTAATTCTACCTAAATATATGACAGATTATGAAAAATTACTAGATGAAGCTTACGGAAAAGTGAAAAAAGTAGAAGGAGCTGGAGAAAGATTTGAAATTCCAAAAGTAAAAGGACATTTTGAAGGTAAAAAAACAATTCTAACTAATTTTATGCAAATAGCTTCACACATCAGAAGAGATGTTGATCATTTTCTTAAGTATTTGCTAAAAGAATTAGCCGCTTCAGGTCAAATTGAAGGAGAAAGATTGATTCTAAATATTAAAGTTCCAAGTGCAAAGATCAACGACAAAATTGAATCATATGTTAAAGAATTCGTTCTATGTAAAGAATGTGGAAAACCAGATACAGAACTAAAGAAACAAGACAGATTAACAGTAGTTCACTGTCTAGCATGCGGTGCAAAACACCCTGTTAGAAGTAAAATTTAGACCACAAAAACCCTTAAAAACCCTTGAAACCTAAGGAAAATATGGGATTCATACGAATTCAAAATTAAACAAGGAGGATAAAAAAATGGTAAAAGGATATTGTGTTGTGTGTAAGGAAAAGGGTGTTCCTATGAAGGACGCAAAGATTTCACAAACTGCAAGAGGTGGATACATGGCTAAAGGAATCTGTACTAAGTGTAATAAGACAAAGATGTGTGCTATGATGTCTAAGGAAAATGCAGAAAAAGCTATTGCAGCTGGTGAAGCTAAAAAAGATTTTTAATTTTTTATTTTAAACAAAAGGAGAACTCTGTTCTCCGCTTATTTTTTAAACTATAGATTCTAGAAATTTATATGTTAGTTAAACATATGAAATCATATAGAGATATTGTTGCTATCTGTGATTCTGATTTGCTAGGAAAGAAATTTGAAGAAGGAGAATTCCAGCTAGATGTGAAGGAATCATTCTTTAATGGAGATGAAAAAAACAAAGAAGAAACTATAGAATTTATCAGAGATATGTCTAAAGAAGATGCAACTTTTAATATAATAGGTAAGGAATCAGTTCAAGCTGCAATTGACGCAGAAATCATTACAGAAGAAGGAATAAAGAAAATACAAGGAATTCCCTTTGCATTAGTACTTCTATAAATTTATAAAACACATTTCTCTTAAATAAATATGAAATCTAAAAAGAAAATTGAAGAACAAAGAGCTCCAGAACAGACAGTTGTTAGAGCTAGGCTTCCAAAAGGTAGAGAAGTGATTGGAATTATAGAGCAAAGATTAGGTGGAAATAAGATGAAAGTTAATTGTCTGGATGGAAAAACAAGAAATTGTAGAGTTCCGGGAAGACTAAAAAGAGAATTATGGTTAAGACCAGAAGATGTAGTTATTATAGAACCTTGGGAATTAGATGAAACCAAAGGAGATGTTCTATTTAAATATAGAAAGAATCAAATTGCATGGTTGAGAAAGAAGGGTTATCTAAAAACCGAAGTAACTGAATTCTAAAATGAAAATAATAATTGTGGATAAACTTGCAAGGATAATTAAAGCTAGGCAAAGATTGGAAAAACTTCTAAACCTTAAAATAACAAATAGAGGAAGAGAAGTAAAAATAGAAGGATCAGCAGAAGATGAATATCTTGGAGAAAAAATAATAGATGCCTTAAATTTTGGATTTCCTCTAGGTGTTGCATTGCTAATAAAAGAAGAAGATAATTTATTTGAGATAATAAGAATAAGAGACCATACTACCAGACACGATTTAGAAAGAGTGAGAGGAAGAATTATTGGGAAGGGGGGAGGAACTCTTAAGACATTATCTGAATTAACAAAATGCTACTTTGAACTAAAAGATAATGAGGTAGGAATTATAGGATCTCCCGAATACATGGAAAATGCCCAAGAAGCTTTAATCTCGTTAATAAAAGGGGCCAAACAATCGAATGTTTATGCTTACCTAGAAAAACACCAGGTTAAACCAGTTCTAGATTTAGGTTTGAAAGAAAAAAAAGAGTAATCTAAAGCTTTAAATATCAAAATATTTTTCATTCATTATGTCCTGATAGCTCAGTTGGTAGAGCGAACGGCTGTTAACCGTTAGGTCGTAGGTTCGAGTCCTACTCGGGACGCTTATTTTATAACATAATTTCTAAATAATTTAATTCCACTTCTACTCCAAGCAAGAATGATCATTGCCCACAGATAAATATGCTCAAATCCTAGAATTCTATAAGTTCCAACAACAGAAAAGAACAGTAAAAAAAGAGAAACTATGAGAGCAAAGGCATAAAAAGTTTTTCCAAATACTCTAACAGTCCATTCTGCTATTACATCTATTTTATTACTTAAACCATGCTTTTTACTAGCAATGGAAATAAAAATTACTCCAATTAAATAATAAACCGCAACAATAGAATAGATAACAAAAAAATGAAATAAAAGAATATTTTTTTCAAAAAAATAAGAATATAATCCAACAATTATCGCGATTGTTGTGGGAATAAGTGCAATAAAGCCACCATATTTAGATTGATGATATTTATAATGAATAAATTTCCAATATAATAAAACTGCTAAAATAATTAATACCTCTTTTAACATTAAATATCAAACAATCACTAATTTTAAAAACTTCTCATTCTTCCAAATTCAATGGATCTAGACAAAGCAATCCAAAATAGAAAGAGTGTAAGATATTATTCTGAAAAAAAACCTAACTGGAGAGATATTATTGAATGTATTGATGCTGCAAGATACGCCCCAATGGCAGGAAATCTTTTTCCAATGAGATTTATTGTAGTAAGTGATAAAGATAAAATAAAAAAACTTGCAGAAGCATCTCAACAATCATTTATTGCAGAGGCCCCTTACGTTGTGGTGGTTTGTACTGACCCTAAATTAGTATTAAACGCTTATCCGGAGTTTGTAGATAAATTCTGTAAACAGCAAGCAGGTGCAGCAATAGAAAACTTTTTGCTTAAAGCTGAAGAAAAGAATTTGCAAACATGTTGGATTGGATATTTTGTAGATTACTTGATTAGAACTGCATTAGGAATTCCAGACGGAATAGAAATTGAAGCTATCTTCCCAATTGGACTTGAATCAAAAAAAGTTGGAACTAGAGAAAAAAGAAAGAGAAAAATAGACATGGATAGAATATTATATTTTGACAAGTGGAAAAACAAACATATGAGAAAAGAAGATTCACTCAACGTTTAATTCTAAAAAATAAAAAAAGAACCGGCAATAAGCCGGCAAATAAAAAATATTAAATGACTTAAAGAACTTCTATTCCTAAGTCAGATATTTCTTTAGCTTGTGGGATTGCATCATCAACCTCTTTACCTAACACATACGGAGACTTAACTCCAGTCATAATTGTAATTACTCTAACTTTACCAACAAACTCTTTGCTGATTCTAGCACCAATTATAACATGCGCATCAGAATTAAGGTTTTCAGAAATCAACTTACCAATAATATCAAACTCTTCCAATTTCAAATCAGGTCCACATGTAACATGTATAAGCGCTCCACTAGCACCTTTGTAATCCACATCAAGTAGAGGATGGCTAAGGGCTTGTTTGACTGCTTCTGTAACACGATCTGTAGCGTCTGATTCTCCAATACCAATAACTGCAACTCCACCATTTCTCATTATAGCTGAAACATCTGCATAATCCAAGTTAATTAAACTTGGTAACGTAATAGTCTCAACAATACCTTTACACATAGTAGAAATCAGTTCATTAGCAACAGCAAAAGCTTGTTCTATAGGTAATTGTCCTGCAATATCTACAAGTCTACCATTATCTAAGACAATACAAGTATCTGTAACTTCTCTTAACTCTTGTAAACCGAATTCAGCTTTATCAATCCTAGCTTTTTCAGCTTCAAAAGGCATTGTTACAACACCAATAACTACGGCACCTGATTCTTTAGCTAACTGAGCAGCAACAGGAGCCATTCCAGTTCCAGTTCCTCCACCCATACCAGCCAAAACAAACACCATATCAGCATCTGCTACAGCCTTCTTAATCTCACTTACAGATTCTTTAGCAGCTTCTCTACCTCTTTGAGGTTTTCCACCACATCCTAAACCTCTAGTTAACTCTCTACCAATTAGAAGCTTCTCATCTGCTTTTGTAACACTAAGATGTAAGGCATCAGTATTCATACCATAGATTGTTGCACCATTAATTCCTTTATTAAAAAGCCAAGTTACAGCATTACAACCCATACCACCACAACCAATAACCTTAATGTTAGCTTTTCCAGCTCTTAGTTCATCAAAATTAATGCTATGACTAGACGCGTTGTCTATTGCCTCTTTTGCAAAATCTAAAACCATTTATTTTACCTCCTTTTAGTTATATTTAACTACCTGAAAGGTAGCTTCCCTATAGAAAAAGTAGGTCCAATTTATTTAAAAATATATGGATAATTGAATAGTTATAACACTTTAGTTAATTTGTCTATTTTATCCCAACCCTTCTGCAAATTTTCATTAGATCTTTCCAAAACTAAGTCCAAAAAATCATCATTTACTAAAATTTTATCATTTTTCATCAAAGGAAACTCGATTTTTTCAGTTCCTATAACTTCAATTATGATATTTTTGCCCAAAGAGATAATTCCAGCTCTTTTCCAACCAGCATTTCTTATTTTATCTAATAAATTTTTAGCAGATTCTGTATCTTTACACGCAATATGCAAAATTGGAGGCTCTTGTTTAAACTTATAATTGCCTTTTTCAGGAATTTTCAATTCTTTTACTTTTTCATGACTGACAAATTCAAATAAATTTGGAGCCTTTTTATCTTGATCAACAATAATCATAATTCTTCCGCTACAAGAGGAAGTTGTATAATAATCATCCAAAGAATTTATCTTATTGCATAATTCTAAAATATGTTTATCCCATCCACCAATATTAGATTTATCTTCCTTAGATAGAACGTCCTTTTTTCTTTGTTCAAACATTTTCTGCTAATAATTTTTCAAGATCTTTGTAAGAAACATATCTCAAATCTAAACTTTTAGTTATTTCTGGAGGGAGTTCTCCCGATACTAATTCTTTAACAATGTAAACTGGTTTTTTATTAAACCATTTGGAATAGGCAATTTCAATTAATCCTCCAGTTGAATAACCCAAACAAACTAAGGCTTGAGTTTCTTCATTCAATTTTTCAGGTTGATTTCTCCAAGTCCCACAATTAATTTTTTCTCCTAAAGTTGTATTGACGTGATCAACTCCAAATTCTTTATCATCTAATGGCAAAACAGAATTTAATTTCTCTCCCCCCTGATCAAGATAGGTTTGAGCAAAAAATTCAGAAACTGAACCAATATCTGGAGTCAAAAAGATCTGATGGCCAGTAAGATATCCCACAACATCAGTAATCATCTGCTTAGCACTAGGATTAACTTGTTCTAGATCATTAAATTTGCTTGGTCCAATTATCCCTATTTTCATTTTAATAGATTATCTTTAAATTTATTTAAATCTTTTTTCATAATCCTCCCCCCTGCAGCAGGCTTATGCCCTCCAGCAGTAGCGTTTTCTAATCCTTCAATACCTTTATTCAACAAAGCAGACATATCTTCTACTTTTCCCTGATTTCTTGCACTTATTTTCAAATAATCTGGATCACCTTCAATAGGAGCAACAACTACTACTGTTTTACCCATTTGCTCAAAAGAAACAGCAGTTGAAATAACTGAAGTGATATTAAAAGTAGGAGCTGAATAAAAATAATAAAGATTTTTTTCGGGATAAAATTCTGCCTCTTTATCAAATTTATCTCTCAATTTAGAAATTTCTTTTTCAATAATCTCATCATATTCTCCAAGT
>CBDUAR010000005.1:0-16629 GCA_965365175.1 uncultured archaeon | reverse complement strand
TGTAATACTGCTTGTCTTACAAGTAGCAAATTTAATTTTTGTTCTCAAAATAGAACTTTGAATGATGGGACTAATGAAGTGATTCGTTCATGTAAGCAATTTGCAACGGAAGATGCGCTTAAACCTTACGGAATTGTAGATTGTCCTTCAATAGATTGTTCTAATTAATTCTTAAAAAATGGCTCGTGGTGATTCAGAAAGAAGAAATAAGCGAAAGGATAAGAAACGTGATAAAAAGAAACACCCTTATCGTTCAGGTGGCGGAAAAAGAGCTATGAATATCAAGACAAAATAGTTTTAAACTAAGATTCTTTGGTTGATTTATGTTAGAGGTGATATTTTTACTTGTACTCGGATTAGTTTGGATAATCTTTGCTACTTGTCAGGATTTAAAAGAAAGTGAAGTGGCCAATTGGTTGAATTTTTCTTTGATTATTTTTGCACTAGGTTTTAGATTCTTTTTTAGTTTGTTTGCCCAATCGAACTTCGCATTTTTTTATCAAGGTCTAATTGGTCTTGGAATATTTTTTATTTTAGAGAACACCTTTTATTACACCAGAATCTTTGGGGGAGGGGATGCTAAATTGATGCTAGCATTAGGTGCAATATTGCCTTTATCTAATAGTTTTACAGATAATGCTAGAAATTATGTAACTTTTTTATTATTATTTTTTATTGTGGGCACTATTTATGGTTTGATTTGGAGTTTTACACTAGTCTTGAGGAATAGAAAACCCTTTGCCAAGCAATTTGTTAAACTTTTTAAGAAAAATAAAAATCTTGTTTCGATGGTTATGTTTTTGGCATTGATTGTTATGGTTTTAGGATTTTCTCAGCAACTTTTATTTTATTTAGGATTATTAATATTTGTTTCTCCATATTTCTTTCTTTATGCTAAGGCAATTGACGAGGCTGCAATGGTTAAAAAAATAAAATCCAGTGAATTAAGAGAAGGAGATTGGTTGTATAAGGATGTTAAGGTCGGAAAAAAATATGTTAAGGCTACATGGGATGGTGTTAGCAAGAAAGAAATTGAAGCCATTAGAAAAAAACATAAGACTGTAGAGATTAGAGCAGGAATAGTTTTTGTTCCAGTGTTTTTAATAAGTTTTTTAATTTTTAGTTATGGAATTCTTCGAGGAATAAGCATTTTTTCTTCTTTTTTCTGAGTTTTCTTTTTTGGTTTCTTTTTTGAAGGCTTCTTTTCTAATTTCTTTTTTAACTTTTCAAGTTCTTCTTTATCTTCTTGGTATCTTGGAGAACCCATATTTTCGTTTTCATAGATTGGGAGTACGTTTATTATTTCGTGACCAAAGACATTTGAGGAATGTATTTGAACATCTTTAGGTTTAAGTTTTGATTTAATTTTTTTTGCAATCTTTTTAGCTAGAGTAAATGCTGTTGAAGGCAATTTTCCACTTGATTCTATGTGTTTTTTTGGAATGACCAGTACATGTCCTTTGGAAACGGGATTTATTTCCAATGTTGCTATCGAATCTTTGTTGTCATCTATTTTATAGGTAGGTATTTTTCCTTCAATAATTGAACAAAATATGCATTGTTGCTCTTTATGCATTTCTGAAGGAGTTTCTTGAGGTGTTTCTTCCTGAACAGGTTCCTTAAGCATTTTATTTTTTCTTAAGAAATCTATAAGTTGTTCATCATTCATTTCAAGAATTTGTTTTTTAGCTATCTCTTTTTGAGTTGGAGGAAATGTCTTTTCTATTTGATCAATTATTTGTTTTTTAATCTGATCACTTTGTTCTTTTGAAATCATAATTGTTTAAGAAAAAAAGTATTAATATATTTAACTATCCAAATGCTCTTCTCATATCTACAACTTGAACAGAATTAACATTTTCTACTGTCTTAAGCTTCTCTTCAATCGCATCAAGTTCTTTGCTTTCATCTAATGAAAAACCTGCAATTACTGCCTTTAGACCGAATGCAACTGGTTCTTCTTCAAAATTAGGATTTTCTCCACCTGTTTCTTTGATCGCTTCAGCAGCTTTAGTTTTTATTCCTTCCAAATCTGCTTCTGGAGAAGTTGGCATCAATTTTATTTTAATAAGTGCTGTTCCCATATTTAATTTTAAGAAAAAGTGTTTATAAGTCTTTTGAATAACAATACTTAAAAATGATGTTTATTTTTGGAAATAATGGTTGAAGGTAATTACGAAAAGATTATTGAAAGAATTTCTAAGGCTTCGGGATTGCCAAAAGATGAAATAGAACGTAAAATCGAGGCTAAAATAGCTAAGCTTTCAGGTTTGATTAGTAAGGAGGGAGCTGCTCAAGTTGTTACAGCCGAATTAGGTATTTCTTTTGAAAATGAAAAATTCAAAATTGATGAATTACTTCCTGGAATGAGAAAGGCAAATTTTGTTGGAAAAGTTATAAGATTATTCCCAGTTAGAACTTTTGAAAGACAAGGAAAGGAGAATAAGGTAGCTAATTTTATGGTTGCAGATAATACTTCAAATATCAAAGTTGTTTTGTGGGATACAAATCATATTGAATTAATTGAATCTGGAAAAATTGCCGAGGGAACTGTTGTAGAAATTGCTAACGGAAATGTTAGAGATAATGAAGTTCATTTAGGAAGTTTTTCTGAATTAAAACCAAGTACTGAAGTTTTGGATGATGTTAAAACTGAAAAAGTTGTAAGGAGTAAGAGTATTGCTGATTTCAAACCAATGGATAGTGTAAGTGTTAGGGCTTTTGTAGTTCAATCTTTTGATCCTAGATTTTTTCATGTTTGTCCAGAGTGTAAAAAGAAGGCTGTTCAAGAGGGAGAGGATTATAATTGTGGAGAACATGGAAAGGTTATCCCAGATAAAAGAGCTTTAGTTAATATCGTATTGGATGATGGAACTGAAACAATAAGATCAGTTATATTTCATGATAATCTTAATCAAATTGGTTTCACAGAATTAGATGATCCCGAAAAATTGATATCTCAGAAGCAGGAATTGTTAGGTAAAGAGTTAATTTTTTCTGGAAATGTTAGAATGAATAAGTTCTTTAATAATCCTGAATTAATTATTGATAGTGTTCAGCCCTTAGATCTAGATAAGTTATTACAAAATATGGATGCATAATTTTAAATTCTTAATTTATTTTAATTATTGATGTTACTTCGAACTCATTTATTGATCACTTTGTGTTTCGCATTGTTATTCATGCCCTTTGTAGCTTATCCTTTTTTGTTTTTGGGGATTGCATTGGTTGCAACATATATTCCAGATATTGATTTGAAGTATCCTGTAGGAAAAAAGAGATTTTTTCTTAGGCCTTTACAGTGGATGGTTAGCCATAGAGGATTTTTACATAGTTTTGTTTTTATGCTATTGATAACTTTAGGATTTGTTCTATTCTTTCCTTTTGTAGCTTTGCCATTTTTTTTGGGTTATGCTTCTCATTTGATGGCAGATAGTTTTACAGTTAAGGGAATTAGGCCATTTTACCCGTTTAGTTATTCTTGTTTAGGTAGGATAAAGACTGGAGGAATCTCTGAAACTAACGTTTTGATATTTTTTATTTTGGCAGATCTATTTCTTATTTTATCTAGGGTTTTCTAAGGGTATTTTCTAATATATGTCTGCGAGACAAATAATCTTTATAAACTGAGATTTTTTGGATATACTATGGTAACTAAAAAAGAAGCTGAAAAGATTAAAGAGGCTGTTTCTGGCGATGAGAAACCGGCTAAAGAACCTACTCTAACTGATTTGCCTGGAATCGGTCCCGCTGTTGCTGCTAAATTAGAGGCAGGCGGTATTTATGATTTAATGTCTTTGGCAGTTATGAGTCCTGCTGTATTGGCTGATGTTGCCGGTGTGGGGGCCGCTGTTGCGAGAAAAGCTATTCAGGCTGCTAGAGGACTATTAGATTTAGGATTTCAGGATGGAATGGAATTTGCAAAGAAGAGGGAGAATGTATCTTATATTACTACAGGGAGTCAATCTCTAAATGAACTTTTGGGTGGAAGAGGAATTGAAAGCAGAGCTATAACTGAGGCCTACGGGGCCTATGGTTCTGGTAAAACACAGCTAGGATCTACTTTGGCTGTAAACACACAACTGCCTTTAGAAAAAGGCGGAGCTAGCGGTAAGACTGTATTTATTGATACTGAAGGAACATTCAGACCTGCTAGAATAAAACAGATTGCAGAGGGCCTTGGAGCTAATCCTGAAAAGGTTTTAAGGAATATCTTAGTCGCAAGAGCCTTTAATTCTGATCATCAAATTTTGCTTTTGGAGAAGATTAGCGAGATGATTAAGAACGGAGAGCCTATTAAGTTGTTAATTGTTGATTCTTTGACAGCTCATTTTAGAGCGGAATTTGCAGGTAGAGGACAATTGGCAGATAGACAGCAGAAATTGAATAGATATATGCATGATTTAATGAAATTGGCAGAAACACATAATTTGGCAGTATATGTTACTAACCAGGTTATGGCTAATCCTGCTCAGATGTTTGGAGATCCTACTACTGCTATTGGAGGGAATATTGTTGGTCACGCTTCAACTTATAGAATTTATTTGAGAAGAGGTAAGAAGGGTTCTAGGGTTGGAAAATTAGTTGATAGTCCAAACTTGCCAGATAATGAAGCAATATTTTTTGTTTCAGATAGTGGTGTTTGTGATGAAGCTTAAAATGGATAGAGAGTGGATAATTGATTCTTTGGATGTAGCAGATGATATTGATCTAGTTTTACCTGTTCCCATAGATCAGATGGAAAAGAGTCCAGAGTTAAGACAAAAAAGAGCTAGTTCTGGTTTGGAAGTTTTAACACCAACAGTTTTAGTTGCTGATGAAAATATTTCTACCTGTGTTTATGATGATAATGATTTAGATTCCTATAAACATTTGACTTGCATTAGTAAACCAGGAAGAGCGGCAGAGTTCAAATATTGCTCCAAGTGTGGTGTTAGATATGCTATGCCTCCTACTGAAGAAGATGCTAGAAGAATAACTGCATTGGCAGAGAAATTTAACAGGGGTTTACGTAGAGCTGAAGAAAAATCTGCTTAATCTAGAAATTGTCCTTGATATAACATTAAACTAGCCACGCCTTCTTTTATTTGCCATGGCCATATAACTACTACAAATATTTTGTTTTCTTGTTTTGAAATAAACATTGGTTGGTCTATTTCCCTTACTTTTTGATAGGGGTGGAAATCTTCCCATTGACTTAGTGTTTTTTTAAGGTGTTCAGGGGTTGGTTCTCCCTCTTCTACAAACTCATCAAATAAATCTAACAAAATTGTTTTTGTTTCTTCTATAGAAGGTCTTCCATTAAATCCTACTTTTGCATGTCCAACCCAGATATTGAAGTTTTGTGTTAGATTATTTTTAAGATTAAATTGTTGTATTAGAGAATTAACTCTTTCTTCCATAGTTTGAATTAATGCTTTTTCTTTATAAAGATTTATTGTCTAGAAAAAGACTATTCTACTATTTCGGTTTCATCAAACCATAGTTTGATTTCTTTTTCAGCATTTTCAACAGAATCAGAAGCATGAATAACGTTTTCAAATACTCCTGTTTTTGAGTTGATTCTTCCGTATTTCCCTCTTATTGTCGTTGGTTCCGCTTCTTCAGGATTTGTTTTTCCAGCCAATGTTCTAACTTTTTCAATTGCGTTAGGGCCCTTGTAAACTAGTGCAAGAACTCTGTTAGTGTGGAATTCTCCCATAATGTATTTTAGTGTTTCTTCAAATATTTTTGGTTTAGATTCTTTTAGATGTGAATAGTGTTGTTCTGCAAGTTCTTTAGAAACATTAACTATTTTAGCCCCAACAATTTTTAATGTTGTTTCTGATAATTTTGATATAATATCTCCAGTTAGACTTTTAATTAACCCATCTGGTTTGATTAAGATTAAGACTCTTTCGTTTTCCATAAATATTTTTGTTATATTATATTTAAAAAGTTAACCCTCTTTGGTTTTTTATGGATGTTGATGTTGTTGCCTTAGCAAAGGATACTGAAATTTGTAAGAATTGCAAAAATATTGTTATAGGTAAAGGAAATCTTAATGCAGATATTTTATTTGTTGGTGAGGCTCCTGGAAGAAATGAAGATGAACAGGGATTGCCTTTTGTAGGTGCTGCAGGTAAGAATTTAGATAAATTACTTGCTAATGTTGGATTAAGTCTGGAAGATATCTATGTTGCAAATATCTTAAAATGTAGGCCTCCGGAGAATAGAGATCCGCTTCCAGAAGAGATGAAAGTACATACTCTTTGGTTAATTGAACAGATTAAAGAAATTAAACCTAAGGTGGTATGTTCATTAGGAAATTATGCTACTAAGTTTTTTCTTTCTGGATGTGATGTGGGAGGAATGAAGAATCAACCAGGAATTACTCAAGTTCATGGAAAGGTTAAGATGATAAAAGTTGGAGATTTAGATATAAAGTTAATACCCTTATTTCATCCTGCCGCAATAATTTACAATCGTTCTTTATTAGATAGATGGAATGAGGATATGGAGATAGTTAAGGGAGAAATTTCACAAACTACTTTGATGTAGGAGCGTTTCTTATTTTTATAAATTTGTAATGTGCTTCTTTTGTTTTAGAATTACATTTTGGGCATTTATTTTTTAAAGAATATGAGCTACAAGAATCACATTTTTTTAATTTCATTTTCTAATGAATTAATCTCATCCTCCCATTGAATGGTTTCTTCTAGAAGTTCACCTAATACTTTTTCAGTGTATTTTTTTTCTTCTTCTTCCATGATAATTCGGGTTTGGCTTCTTATTTAAAGCTTTTTATTAACTGTGAAATTAAATTTTAAAAAATTATTTTGGTAGAAAAATACTAATTTTTTTTTATATAAAAAGGAGTGTAGTCTATTAAAAGACACTACGGGTTTTTATTTCAAACTAAAGTCCATTTCATGTTTTTTGGCTTTTTTTTCTATTTCTTCAGCTATTTCTTTCAACTTATTGTCCGCTTTTTTAAGATCTTCAGATTCTGTTTCAATATTGTATTTTCCTGCTGAAATATACTTAACTTTGGCATCTTTTATGCCCCCTAGAATTTCTTTTATCAAACTAATTCCATTTGGTTGGCTAGATTTTAATGTAAATTCTTTTTTTACTGTAGCTTTTTTTACTTTTTGTTTATTAATAATTTCTAGAATCTTTTTTGAATCTTCTTTTCCAACTAATTTTTCCAATTTTTTCGGATCTTCTTTAATATCGCTTACAAAATCAAATAATTTTTCTGTTTTTTGTATTATTTTAACTATCTCTTTTGATTTATCTCCAATAACACTCTTAAAAATACTCTTGTAACTTCTTTCTTGGTTATAAACATCCATTACTTCTTTCTTTTCTTTCTGAGTAACTCTTCTTAATGAAAGTTCTATTCTATCTCCAGATACTCTGAGGACTTTACAGACAATTTTCTTTTTTGGAACAACATATTCTCTGATATTTCTTATTCTACCTGGAGCAATCTCACTAGTGATTATGCTACCTGGCCCATTTCCCTCTATCTTTACAAATATAATAGTTTTTTCTACCGATTCTACGGTGCATAATACAACGTCTCCTACTTCTAAATCCATAAATTTAATAGAAACAAGGGGGTTTTAAACCTTTACAAATTCAATTTCTAATTGTTTTTTAAGAAGATTAAGGAATTCTTCCTCTTTATCTTGAGTTATCATGCATCCTGCTGCAAATTCATGTCCTCCTACTTCTCCACCCACTGTTTGGACAATATTGTTTAGAACTTCTCTCACATTTCTTCCTTGAGTTCCCACGTTTCTTGCAGAAATTTTGATTTTATTTTCATAATACGCCATTCCTAGTATGACTGTTCCTTCTTCATAGCTTGGAGAGTTTGATAATATGCTGATTATTGTTCCAATCATTGTGTCATCTATTTCGTCTTTGGCATTTACTAAGACAAATCCTTTATTTTCATCGTTTTGATTTTCTGTTGCAAACTTTATTCCAGATACTATCTTTTGTCGATATTTAACATGGATTGATTCTGCTTTCTTTACTGCTTTAGGAATTTCCATGCATAATTGTATTGCTGTTTCACTCTCTCCAAATCTTGAACAAGCGTTTATTTTTGCGCTCAGTTCTCTAGCGTCTTCGAGTTTATTGAACATTTTAACTAAGAAAATATCTCCAATAATTTCTTTATTTTTTGTTTTGGGATTTCTTAGCATTATTGCAGTAACTAGTTTTGCCATTTCTTCTTCACTTAATTCAATTAAACTAGGATAACCTTTTTGAGTAGGGTTTAATCCAACTTCTCTCAATAATTCTAATACTCCTTTTACATTTCCTGTAACTCCTGGAATGAAAGGATTTGAACTGAATTCCAGTGTTCTATTTAGAGGTCTTGTTGAAGGGTATATTAGTAGTCCCCTCTTTTTTTGAACCTCACCATCGTTGACAATATTATGATTTAATTTTTCTATTTCTCTTTCTAGGCAGTCTCCAATCATTCCTAGGATTGCTAGTTTGGCTAGTTCCTTGTTAGAAGGATCTAACTCTTTTGCAAATAAGTAGGTTAATCCCGAAGAACTTATCTTTTGTTTGTCATATAATTCTGGATTTATTATATTAATTCCTTCAGGAACTTCTTGAATTACTTCGTGATGATCTATGATGAACACATTTTCGAATCCTCTTTCTTTAATTTCATCTAAACTCCCCGATCCGAGATCTAAAAATAGGATTGTTTTGTCTTTTGGAAGGCTTCTTATGGAGTCTTCTTCGAGTCTTTTTAGGATTTTAACTGAGAATTTGATATCTAGTTTATGTAATGCTTTGATGA
The DNA here is from genome assembly GCA_965365175.1 of uncultured archaeon. Classification (GTDB taxonomy): domain Archaea; phylum Nanobdellota; class Nanobdellia; order Pacearchaeales; family GW2011-AR1; genus WJLC01. The sequence continues at coordinate 7,814 of CBDUAR010000005.1, read as the reverse complement.
TTATTGAAGCAGAGGTTATTCCATCCGTATCAAAATGGCTTATAATTTTGACTTCTTTTTCTTTGGCCTTTTCTAGAAATCTTTGTGCGATATTCTTTATTTGTAGTTCTAAATTTGCCTCTTTTTCCATTTTAAAATAAGCTTAATAATGCTATAAGAAGAATTTTATTTAAATTACTTTATTGCTACTTTGAAGTGTTTTTTCAGTTTTCTCAATTGTGAGAATACTCTGTCCTTCTCTCTCATAGCTCTTTTATCTTGACCGTTATTTGCTACTTGTTTTTGTAATCTTTCTAATTTTGCTTCAACATTCTTCAAATCAGGGTTAACATACTTGTCTTTTTCTTTAAGAATCTTTGATATTTTCTTAGAATACTCTTTAGGATGAATATTTTGCTTTCTAAGCTCTTCTCCAATTTTTTCGCTAGTAAGATCTTTATCAGCTAATTCAATTACTTTTTTCTCAAATTCTGCCTCAGTTAGTTTTTTCTTTATAACTTTTTTTGGAGTTTCTTCGGTTTTTTCTTTAGCTTCTTTCTTTTTTGGCATTTTATTAAAGTGTAATCTTCTCTTTTAAACTTTACTATCCTAAAAATATATAAATCAATTTATGCTGTATTTATTATGGGCAAAATTATAGGCATTATGAGCCTAAAAGGTGGTGTTGGTAAGACTTCTGTCGTTTCTTCTTTGGGGAGTGCAATTGCAAGTTTTGGAAAGAAGGTTTTATTGATTGATGCTAATTTTTCTGCTCCTAATTTAGGGATTCATTTTAATTTAACGGATACTCCGGTTACAATTCATGAGGTTTTAAGAAGAAAGGCTAATGTTAAAGACGCAATTTACGCTGTTGGGGAGTTAGATATTATTCCTGCGAGGATTTTTAGTGACGATACTATTGGGCCTTTGAGATTGAGAGAGAATATAAAACATCTTAAGAAAAAATATGACATTATTTTGATTGATTCTTCTCCCTCGCTGGCTGATGAAGGATTGGCTACATTGTTTGCTTCTGACGAAGTTTTCTTTGTTATTAATCCAGATCATTCCTCATTGAGTAATACAATCAAAACAATAAATAGAGCTAATGAAAGAAAAACTGTTGTTGATGGGTTGATTTTGAATAAGGTTCATGATAAGGATTTTGAATTAACTTTGGAAGAAATAGAAAGTACTACTAATGTTCCAGTTATGGCAGTTATTCCCCACGAGATGCACGTCTTAGAAGCACAGGCCCATTTTATCCCTTCTGTCGAATTTAAACCTAAGTCCAAATCCACTAGAGAGTTTAAGAAGTTGGCAGCTACACTTATTGGAGAAGAGTATAAGCCCTTTAGTTGGAGGAAATTGTTGAGATTAGATCCCAAGAAAGAGGAAGTTAATAGGGAATTATTTTACGAAAGATTATTTAACTAAGTATTTTTGGCATTCTTATGAAAGTTACTTTAGTCTATAGTGAGAAATTATCTGATACTCATTTATCTGCTATTGAAAATATAAAAAAATTAATTGAAAAATTAGATATTGAGTATAATTCTGTAGAGATCAGAGATTTGAGTAAAGAATTATTGGATGTTGATTTGGTTATAACTGCAGGGGGGGATGGAACATTTATTCGGGCTGCCTGTTGTTTGAAGGATGTTCCTATTCTCGGGATTAATTCTGAACCAGAATTTAGCGAAGGAGCTTTGACAAGTTTGAAAGATAGTGAGTTAGATGCTTTAGAAGATATTTTGAAAGGTAATTATAATATTATTGAGAGACAGAGGATCAAAGTTATTTTTAATGGAGAAGAGTTAGATTCTTTAGCATTGAACGACGTTTATGTTGGATCAACTACTCACTATCATGCTTCGAGATATGTTATTGAATTTAATGGAGATAAAGAGGAACAAAGGAGTTCAGGAATATTATTTTCTACAGGTTCTGGATCAAGTGCATGGTATAAATCCGCAGGGGGAAAAGTTTTTAATTTCAATGAGAAGAAAATTAAGTTTTTGGTTAGAGAGCCTTTTTCTGGGAGAATATTTAATCCTAATTTGATTGAAGGAGAATTCTTAGGGGGAGAGAGAGTAAAAGTTATTGCCAAGAGACACGAAGGAGGAGTTATTTCTTTAGATTCTAATTTGCATAAGGAGTTTAATATTCCAGATGTAGTTGAGTTAGAATTATCTGAACATCCTTTGAGAGTTATTGTTAGAAAATAGCCCTACCAGGATTCGAACCTGGGTCTCGTCCTCCAAAGGGACGAATACTTGGCCACTGTACTATAGGGCTATGAAAATTAGAATTCTGGTTAATTTATAAGGGTTTTGATATCTAATGTTTATATCTTCCTCTCTTTTCTACCGCCTTTAACCTTTCAAATACTTTTTCTGCATCTTTGCTCAATTTGTAACCTTTTTGCACTTGTTCAAATAAAGATTTCCAATTCGTGAAGTGTTTTGCTTCCAAGGCTTCTTTAAGAACGTGCAAGTCTACTGCCCGGTCTTCCAATTTCCTACTAACAAATCCTAATCCAAAATCTATAAAGAAAACTTCCCCATTTTTGAAAATCATATTTGAAGTTGTTAGATCTCCGTGAATTAATTCTTTGTCATGAATTTTAGCGACGTTCTCTCCAATAATTTTACATATTTCTTTTTGTTTTTTAATATCAAAATTGTCTAAATTGTCTGATAGTTTTAATCCATCAATAAATTCCATGTAAAGTATTTCTTTAATTCTATCTGTTGTAGTTACTTTTGGGACAGGTATAACTTGTGATGCTTTGGTTAAAAGTTTTGATTCTGATTTTGTTCTTTGGGATCTGATTTTTTTGTCTAATTTTGGAATTCTATAAGATTTTTTTACTCGAGTTTTGATTATTATTGGACTGTCAGTTCTTGTCTCAAGAGAGATTATTGCTTCTGCACCTTGTTGAATAATTTTTGGAGAATTCATTTTAGAATTTCATCTTTTTTACTTTACCAAACTTTTTCATAAGTTTTTGCATCTGTTTCATGTCCATTGGTTTGCTTGGATCAAATGAAGCCTGTTCTTTTATCATGCTACTGAGCATTTTGTATTGTTTTAGTAAAGATTTAATATCACTTTTATTCACTCCAGCTCCTTTTGCAATTCTTGTAATTCTCGACGGTTGTTTTTCTAGAATATCTGGATTTTCTCTTTCATCTTTTGTCATTGATTTAAGGATATGTTCCCATTTAGCAATTTTAGCTTCTTGGCTTCCTAATGCATTCTCTGGAATTTTTGCTTTTCCTAACCCTGGTATTAAAGATTTGATTTTTGCAAATCCCCCTAGTGAACTCATAGATTTTACCTGTTCAATAACATCTTCCAAACTAATTTTTCCTTCTGCTAACCTTTGTTGCATTTCTTCTTGTTGACCTTCATCTGTTACTGATTTTATCTTTTCAATCAATGCTCCTAAATCACCCATCCCTAGAAGTCTTGATAAGAAAGATTCGGGATCAAATTCTTCAATGTCATTTATTTTTTCTCCGGTTGCTATGAAATAAACAGATGCGTCTGTTTCGGCACATGCAGTTAGTGCTCCACCTCCCTTTGCAGTAGAATCCATTCTTGTGATAATAACTCCAGAGATGTTTAGAGCTTTCTTGAACTCTTCAGCTTGTTGTTTTGCAGCTTGTCCAATATCTGCGGGCATTACTAAAATAGTTTCTGTTGGTTTGATTTCTTTTCCTAAAGCTTTTACTTCATCAATTAATTCATCGTCGAGAGTGTGCCTTCCAGCAGTGTCGATTAGAACTAATTCATATTTTTTTAATTCGGGTTTGAATTTTTTCCAGGTCTTAACTGCATCATTTTCTTCCAAGTCTACAAAAACATTCAATTTGTTTTGTTTTCCCAATTGTTTTAATTGTTCTTTTGCTGCAGGTCTATGAACATCTAATCCCAATAGTGCTACTTTGTTTCCTCTTTTAGCATAATAGTTTCCTAATTTTGCAATCGTAGTAGTTTTACCGGCACCATACAAACCAAGAAGCATGATTCTATTCTGTCCTTTCTTTAATTTTATTTGTTCATATTTTCCTAATATTTTTACTAGCTCGTCGTGTAAAAGTTTGATTATGTGTTCTTTTTTATCTATTCCTTTTATTCTTTCGTCTAATGCAGATTTTTTGATTTTATCGCTGATCTTTTTTACTAAAATTATATTCACGTCTGCTTCTATTAGAGCACGTTGAAGGTCTCTAACAATACTATCCACTAAACCTTTGTCAAGAAATATAGCATTCGCTATTTTGTCCGTTGCTTTTTTTAATACTTCTCCGAGTCTTTCTAGCATATTTTAATTAGAAATAGTGAGTTTTTAGTGTTTTTGGTCAGTATAATGGAGGAACTTTATCTCCTTTTTTTCTAGGCAATATATGATAATGTACATGTTTGACTAGTTGTCCTGCGGATTCAAAATTATTATTTATTACATTAAAACCATCTGTTTTTGTTTCTTTCATTAATTTTAGGGCAGTTTTTTTAATACAATCTAGGAGTTCTGTTCCTATGCTGCTTGGCAAGTCTAGAGTTGTATCAAAATGTTTTTTAGAAATAACTAGGCTATGCCCTTCGGTAACCTGATTTGCATCTGGAATAGAAAAGAAATTATCATTTTCATAAATCACTTTAGAAGGGACTTCCTTTTTTGCGATTTTACAAAAAATACACTCTTCCATATTCTATCCAGTTACCTTGTCTTTAAAAATATAATTAAAATAAAAAAAATAAAAATAAATTTACTTATCTTCTTTTTTTCTTTTTAGCAGCTTTCTTCTTCACAACTTTCTTTTTCTTCTTAGCTTCTGCAGCTTTCTTCTTCTTCATTGCAGCCATCTTTTTCTTCTTAGCTTCTGCAGCTTTCTTCTTCTTCATAGCCGCTGCTTTTTTCTTATCCATTTTTTTCATTTGGAAAAACCTCTTTTTAATTAATATAATTAAGAATATATTCTTTAAAAATTCTTCGGAAAAGAATTATTTTATTATTTTTCCTGCAGAATCAAATTCTATTTCACCGTCGATCAATTTTTTTAGAATTTTTTTTAGTTCAGAAACTTTTACTCGAATTTGTTTTGTTGTGTCTCTATCACGAATTGTCACATCATCATTTTTTATCGAGTCTCCATCGATTGTTATACAAAACGGAGTTCCTATTTCATCATTTCTTGCATATCTTCTACCAATTGAACCTGATTTGTCGTATGTAACATTAAACTCTTGTCCAAGGTTATTTGATATTTCTGTTGCAAATTTTTCAAATTCTTCTTGTTTGATTATAGGAAAAATTGCGGCCTTAATTGGTGCAAGTTTTGCGGGAATTTTTAAAACGATATTATTTCTTATTTTATCTTTATGGTAAGCTTTTGTTAGAATTGCTAGAAAAACTCTTTCCATCCCAAAGGTTGGTTCTATAACCCTCGGGATAACTTTCTTTTTCGTTTTCTCGTCGAATATTTCCATACTTTGTTTACTTTCTTTTTGATGTTGTAATAAATCATATTGTCCTCTATTGGCATTTCCTGCAACTTCTTGACTTCCAAATGGATATTCATAATCAATATCAAATGTTGCAGAACTGTAATGGCTAAGTTCATCTTTTGTATGTTCCCTTATTTTTATTTCGGTTAAGCCTATGCTTTTAAACCACATAATTTGTTCTGCTAACCAGTAAGCATGCCACTGACCAAGTTTCTTTTTTTCTAAAACTTTTTTTATTGTTGTTTCTTTTAATTCTTGTTTTCCTGCTTTTTGAGTTTCTTCGTCTAAAAATTTAAATTTAGTATCTAGGTGTTTGTCTTCAAGAATATCACATTCTTTTTCTTCGGGATGAATAAAAAATTCAAATTCTCCTATGTGAAATTCCCTACTTCTAAATAAAAAATCTCTTGGAGCAATTTCGTTTCTAAAACATTTTCCAATTTGTGCGATACCAAAAGGGAGTTGGTGTCTTGAGGTTTGATGAATTAATTTGAAATTCATAAACATACCTTGCGCTGTTTCTCCTCGGAGATATGCCTCTTCTGCATCTAGTGCCCCAACTTGTGTTTTAAACATTAAACTGAATTTTCCTAAAACTTCAAATTCTCCTCCACAATCGCATTTAACGTTTCCTTCTTCGGAAACGTCTATTTTAGTTGACTTTCCACATTTTTTACATTTTACTGCTAAGTCATTAAAGTTAGCGATGTGTCCAGAAGCTTTCCAGGTTCTTGGATGTGAAATTATACTAGCGTCGATACCAACCATGTTCGTTTTTTGATAAATAAAATGATTCCACCAATCATCTTTTATGTTTTTGAAAAGTTCTACCCCAAGAGGACCAAAATCCCAGAAACCAGAAAATCCTCCGTAGATATCACTTGATCTAAACACAAAACCTTTTGACTTACAGAAGTTTGCAAGTTCTTCAATTGAAATTTTTGTTGGTTTGTCTTCTTTTTCCATTTTACTTTCTTTTTTGGGATTGGGGGTATTTAAAATTGTTTGATTATTTTCCATATTTTTTATGATCTCTTTTGCCTTCTTTTCTGCCTCTCCTCTATTTTTACCGAGGTAAGCAAGGCATTTACTTACCACTTTACCGTCGATCCTTACACTTTGTCTTAAGTAGTAATAATCTTTTCCACTGATTTTCTTTTTTACAATAAATGGCATGTTTGTTTTTAGTCACTACATTTTATAAAGTTTATGCAAAAAATATATAAAGAATAATACACACATAGTAAGTATTGTTTTCTCCCCTTTTGATTTTCTCCTATTATATATATTTAATATATTATAGGTACATTTATAAATGAATTTACATACATATTAAGTAATGGGAAGGACTCGAATAGCTAGCGATAGAAGCAAGGCTTATCTTCAAAGTTTGTATGAAAGAAAGGCTAATTCTGAAAAGAGAAAAAGAGAGTTAATTAGGTACATTGAAAGATTAAAAGAAAAGTATAATGCTGATGAAATTTCTTATGCAAGATATGTTGAAATTATCCATCATAAAAGAAATGGAAGAACTATTGAAGAATGGATTCATTATTTTCATCTTGAAGCTTTAAATTGTTATAGAGAAATTCAGTCAATAGAGAGATCTCTTAGGAGTAAAAAAATTATAACTGTTTTGTTAATGTCTTTCTTTTTAATTGCTTTAGTTTCATTAATCTCTAATAGTCAAAGTATCGTGGGGTTCTTCACACAGGATTCGAGTCCTTCCCAAGACTTTTCTGTAAAGAACTTCCACGATAATTTGAATGAACCATTTATTGAAAATTCAATTTACGAGTGGAATTTAGAAAATACTGGAAGATTAAATTCAGTAAAACTTTCAGGTTCTGTTGAGGGAGAAGGCGAGGTTAAAGTTTACTTAAACGATTTACTTATTTTAGATAGTTCTAATATTCAAGAATCTATAACAAGATCAATTACTGCTTTTGCGGTTGAATCAGAAGAATCAAATTCAGATATAATAGAAGAGGAGGTTCCTCAAGAAGATTCGAGTCCTTCCCAAGAGGAGCCTTCTCAATCTGAAACATCAAATTCAGAAAACGAAGAAGAGGTTCCTCAAGAAGATTCGAGTCCTTCCCAAGAGGATCCTCTTTCTTCGCCTGAAACATCAAATTCAGATATAATAGAAGAGGAGGTTCCTCAAGAAGATTCGAGTCCTTCCCAAGAGGAGCCTTCTCAATCTGAAACAATTAATGAATCACTTCCTGAAGAAATGATAGAAGAAACAAATCAAACTGTTAATGAATCAAATTCAGATATAATAGAAGAGGAGGTTCCTCAAGAAGATTCGAGTCCTT
>CBDUAR010000004.1:0-19201 GCA_965365175.1 uncultured archaeon | reverse complement strand
TCATTCAACTTATCTGTTGGATTTGATTCTGATGATGACTTATATGCTAAAGTTGCAAGTGGTTCAACAATCACAATGGTTGATGAAACTGCTGACGATAAGACAGTTGGTTATGACAATGGAATTCACGCTACAAAAGTAATGGAGGATTCTGATGCTCATACTCTAGAGATAGAGTATTATGAGAATGAAGTTATGGCTGATGTTAAGCTTGTTGCTGGTGGTGAAGCTACTGCAAGTGGTAATACACTTGGAGATATTGTGATCAAAGATAGTGAAGTTAGCTCAATGAGTGATAAGAACTTAATCGTTGTTGGTGGAAGCTGTATTAATTCAGTTGCTGCTAATATCTTAGGAGGATCATTCTGTGGTCCTGCATTTACTAGTGCTACTGGTGTTGGTTCTGGACAATTCTTAATAAAGAGTGTCGAGAGCCCTTACAATGCTGCAAAAGTTGCATTGTTGGTTGCTGGTTACGAAGTAGATGACACTGTTGCTGCTTCAACATATCTAAGAACACAAACTGTAGATACAAGCGTTGGTGCTGAGATGATTCAATAATCAGACTTCAGAAAATATTTTTTATTTTTTTCTTTTTCTTTCTTTTTTTAACCTCCTGACAAGAGTCTCGTAGAAATATTTTTATAGGTTAAAATTGACCTTATTTTATGAGAAAAAGACTACTTTCAGCCAAGGACAAGAAAAGTAAAGATAGATTTAATCAGTTATTGATTGGCTTAGTCTTGATATTTATTATGTTTCTCAGTGTCTTAGGTTATGCCTTAAGTGGTAATCAAGATGAAAAAAGTGACAATGGAAAAGTTGTATATAATGGGCTTGAGTTTGTAAATCAAAATGGTTATTGGACAACAAGCTTAGAAAATTTTCAATTTAATTTTAAATATAACCCTAATGAAGTGGAAGTTATTGAATCTACTCTGAATTATGCTAATTCTTACTATGATAAACCTTTATATATCAAATCTGATGATTCTTCAGCTACTTCTGAGATATATATCAATCTTAACCAAATAGTACAAAGAATGCAAAATGCATGCATTGATGAAGAAGGATGTGAGGGAGATTTGCCTATTAAAGACTGTAATGATAATTTTATTATAATCAAAGAGAATAATCTGACTTCTATAACTCAAAATGAAAGTTGTGTGTTCATTAATGGACCTAGAGAAAATTTGACTATGATTGTTGATGCATTCCTATTTAAAATCTTGGGAATTAACTAACAATAAAGGTTATAAAGTTAAATAATAATTAATAGTATGGCAAAGAAAAAAACTAAAAAGAAGGTGAAAAAGGAAGAGGTTTGTGAGACCTTTGAAGTAAAAGGAAAGGGTAAAGAAAAAGTAAAGACTGTTTGTGGGACCATGGAGAAAAAAATGGCCTCTAAAGCAGAACTTAAAAGACAGGATAAGATTTTGAGAAATATATTAATTGGTTTGGGGATAATAATTCTTTTAGTAATTGCGGGATATTTTTACATTAATTCTCTTAAATATTTTGGATATAGAGGGATTGAAGGAGAAGTTGTTAGTGAAGGGGGATTGATATTTTATCAAATAAGTGTTCCATACAGAGTTATTAATGGTGATGTTATTATTTACAATGTTTATCTTAGAAATGATCCTAGAAAATTAGATTCTATTCCTTTTGAAGGAGAAATCGACTTTGGAAGAAAATTTAATGATTTCCTTTATAGATTGGTAGTAAACGTTGAAGATGAATTTAGATGTGAGGGAGATGGAATAATATCTCTAGCAAATATGGTTAATCTAAAGTCTATCGAAGTTAAAGTTGTAGGAGATGAAAATGCTAGTTGTGATCCTAAGGGAAGATATATGTATGCTACTATAGTTGCTGGAGATGAAAATAAGATCACTGAGATTGGACCTTCATGCTATGAGCTACAAGTTAAAGAATGTGATATCCTTAAAGTTACTGAGAGATTTATGGTTGAAATGCTTGTAGATAATTTTGAAAGAAAAAATAGTTAGATCTTAGAATATAAAAACCTTATATCTGAATAGAAGGGTATCTGTTTTATCTTGAATATGTTCACTTCAGTAAACCATATAACCATAACAAATACTATGCTTAGAAGATACCAAAATATTTCGTGAGTTATGTCAAACAAAGGAGAATAATATATTTTTACTGACGATAAAATTAATATCCTTGCAATGTTTAGAATTAATAAGCTTATAAAAGCCAAGCCAATCATCTTTAATCTTTTCCTTATGTTTATGTTAGGAGTTGATAAATTCAAAATTAAGAGCAAATAATATGCTGATCCGGCTATGCAAGCAGGAATGATTTCAATAGAAAGATTATCTATAATAATTACATTTTGGCTTAGAGTTGCGTTAAATAATATTTTGAGTAATAAAAATACCGGATATATTGTTAGGGGAGTGAGAATTAAATAAAACAAATACAAATTTGGAATCGCGATAACGATTAGTATTAAATATCTTAAAGTAATATTTAGATAGGTTCTTTTCATCAAATATTAAATAAAAAGGTCTTTATTAATTTAAAGTATAAACGACAAAATCAAATTAATTAATTCTCTAATCTGGTTATAAAATAGCATTTTAGAATAAATATATTTATCTTCTTGAAGCCTTTACAGCAACCATAATTATGATTACAACTAAAACTACATTGATTAAAGCTATTCCCCAGATATATCCCTTTCCTCCAAAGATTCCTGAAAGAGAAAATCCTTTTTCAACAACAACTGAAACTGGTTGAGTTAAAGCTTCTTCTCCGTCCTTTTCCAATAAAACATTGAAAACTTGTTCATCTGAAACATCTTTATCAACTTTAAGAGTTATTTTTACGTCCTTTGCTTCATCAGGGTTTAGTATAATTGTTGATGGAGAGATTGAAACTAATTCAGCCCAACTATTATAATCTGCTGCGTTAACTGTAAATGTTCCTAATTCATCCCCTGTGTTTGTAACTGTAGCCAAAATTTCCATTTCTTGCCCTGACTTTCCACCTGATTCTAAACTTGCATAAACTGTGGCTTTAGGTATTACTATACAATTTCCTGAAACTTCAAGTTCCATTGTATATCTAGACTTTTCATCACCCTCATAAATATCATCACTATCATCATAAACTTCTATGTAAATTGGGTATGTCTTTTCTTCAGCATCCTTAGGGATCATAAATTGAAGTTCAAAACTTTCATCACTCATTGAGTCAATATCTCCCATTTCTATTCTTTCATCTATGCCCAATTCAGAGTTTTCTACAGTAATATAAACGTCTTCTTGATCTCTACTTCCAAGGTTCCAAGCATCTGCACTTAGAATCATTGTCCCTCCACAATAGGAGGTTCCTTCAAATGCAATCTCTTCAAGAACAACATAATTTCTTTCTACAACTACATCTATATCATCTACGTCTGAAGTACATACAGGTAATTCTGTTGAACCATCAATCAAAGTTCCTTCGGCTCTCACATAAATATCGTATCCTCCATTGCTTAAATCATCCATGTCTACCTCATCATCAAAATCTATTGTGAATTCTAAAACTTCTCTTTCGTCGGCATCTACATCTATTTCATCAATTTCAGTCCAATCAACATAAGATACTCCGTTTTTAAATAATGCCCACTCAATAACTACATTTTCAAGGTTATCATCATTATCATTATTTTCTACTTCTACTTCTATTTCAATATCGTCTCTAGGATACCAATCCTTATCGCCCCCCAATCCTAAATTTTCGAAACTATCAAATTTGATTTCAATATCTCCGTTATTTGTAACAGTACAATAATCATCGTAAGGAGAAGCAGTTACATTAATAGTAACGTCCATTGTTTCAGTAGGTGAGCCACTAGAATCATTTACTGTAATATTTCCAGTAATTACTCCTACAAAATTATAGGGTATATTTGTCAAAGTAGCTGACATTGTGTAGGAATCATTAACGTTTAATTGATTTAATGTTGGTAAAGTCCAAGTACCTACAGTAGATTGACCATACCATGAAATAGTGTAATTCCCTCCAACTCCTGTGTGAGTTAAAACAAAAGAAATTGGGGCGCTAGTTGTTCCTTCAACAATACTAGTTGCAACAGAATTATCCATCACCATATCTGCACTTACTAAACTAAGTGATAAAAACATTAGTGCGATTGCGCTGAACAAAATTAATTGCTTTTTCATTTTCAATGTCACTCCAGAGTTACTATGGTTTATAAACTTTTCCGTTCTAGGGTATATAGAAAAGATTTATATATTTCAATAATGTATTCGATGTATATAAGATGGTGTTAAAATCTCACGAAAATTTTGTTGGTGCATGGTCTTTTTTAATTGGAGTTGTACTTGCATTAATAATAGGATTATTCACTACATTACTTCCAATTCCTGCATTAATTGACTATAGCGCTCAAATTTATGGTATCTTAGCACTTCTAGGATTTATAGTTGGTTTTATGATTGTGGGAGGAAAAGATTCTCAAACTTTTTTGACTACTGGAGCAATATTAGTTATTGTTAGTAAGTTTGGTATGGAAAGTGTTAGTGGATCTCTAATCGGAATTGGTCTTAATGATACAATCTCCTCAACATTTTCAGCTCTTTTGGCATTGTTTGTACCTGCTACAATTGTAGTGGCGTTGAAAACTGTTTTTTCTATAGCTAAAGTTTAGAAATATTAATTATATTTGATTCATTCATGTCCATCCTGGGGCATGCTGTATTTACCCAAGAATCTAATCCAAAATTTTCAAATTCTGCTATATTAATATTATTTGCCAAAAATAAGTAAGCTTTTTTATCTTTTAAATTTCCCTTGAATTCTAGTGCTTTCTTTATCCTATTCTGTCCTGGCTTAGTTGAGATTAGGATTCCTACTTTGTCTGCATGAAGATACTTTAGGTGGGAGGCCTTTTCCTTTTTTTCAATTATTTCTAAATCTTTTTTAGAGATTTCTTCTAATTTATTATTGTCAAAAATAAATACTGGAAGTTTTGTTTCATATGCTAAAGAAACTGCATGAAATTTACCTGTGCTTATTAATAGGATAGCTTCTGTTTCTTTTGAGAATGTTGGTTTACTGCAGCCTAATACTTGTTTTAATGAAGTTATATTATTAGTTAACTCTAAACTCTTTTTGATTTCTGAGGCTAACTCTTCAAATTGAATAGAATAGGCTATAGCTATATTTTTTGGAAGTTTTTTTGAAATTTCTTTTATCTTAGACTCATCTATATTTTGTTTAGATTTTGCTTTAATGAACAATGTTTTCATAAAAATAGTGATAATTAGGTATTTATAATCCTTTAGAATTAATAGAATCTGTCTTCTGACTGTTCTTTCTTTGGAGCAGGCACATCCACTTCTTTGTAAATCTTAGCAAAAGAAGGAGTTACAATAACTATGTTATCATGCCCCGCAATACTTCCTTCAAGAGCGTCTACTGTCTTTTTTATCTTAGATACTGCTCTTTTAAGTTCAATAGGATCTTTTTGCTTAAGTACTTTAAAATCAATTATGGCAATTGTATATCCTTGTCTCAACGCATCTAGAATTCTATTAACATCTTCATATTGTTTTAGAACGAAAACCTTTACTTGAACCTTGTTTTCTGGCTCTTCTTTGTCTAAATCTATTTCTAGATAATCTTCCTCAAATGGCTCCTCATTTGATGAGCCTGAAAATGCTTCTCTTATCCTCCTAAAAACCATATTAAATTTACAGAGATTATGTTTATAAAGATTTCGTAACTTCGTTGTATATGTTTAAGGAATAGAAATTATTTCTTTTTCTTTTCAGAAGATTTCATAAATTCTTCTCTAATTTCTTCAATCTTCTCTGTTAGAGCTTTTTCTTGTTTTTCGAAAGCATTCATTCTTACTTCAAGAAGTTTTTTCTTGTTTGAAAGTTCTTCATTCATCTTAGCTTTCTCTGTTTTGATCATTAATTGCCCAATTACCTTGAATACTTCATCACCTGCTTTTTCAATTTCTTTTAATGCAGCATCTGTCTCAGATAATTCCATTTGGAAAGCTTGTTTTTGCATAAATAAATTTTGCAAATTCTGTTCAAGCATTTGCATTTCTTGTATCTTTTTTTCATCCATTTTATTCTGCTTTTATTTTCTTTACTTTAGTTCTAGGCTTATAGAAGATCTTACTTCCACAATGTGGACAAACAAATCTTTTACCAAGATTTGTAGTAGTTATCTTCTTTTCACACTTAAAACATTTATATGCTGGCATTTTTTATTTCTCCAAGTGGTATACATCAGAAGCGAATTTTTTATCGCATTTTGAACATTTCCAGATTCCTTTTGATACTCTTTTTGCTCCTAATCTTTTACATAAAGGGCATTTTTGTTTTTTTCTTTGTTTTTCTTCTACTTTGATCAATCTAGCTCTAACGGTTTTACCATATCTTGGACCGAATCTTCCTGATGCTTTTGCTTTTTTTGTTTTTGTTGCCATGTTAATATATATGGGAGTGCCCGGATTTGAACCGGGGTCGTCAGGTCCCAAACCTGAAAGGCTACCAGGCTACCCCACACCCCCATGAAAAAAATAACCCTAATTAATTTATAAAGCTATTTCTTTTCGGCTTCAGCGGGCTTTGCCTCTGCTCCTTCAGCAGGCTTAGCTTCTCCACCCTCAGCAGCTTTAGCAGCTTTAGCTTCATCTTCTGCAGCCTTAGCAGCTTGTTCTTGCTGGATTAGTTTCTTCTGAGTACTTTGAACTTCTTGTAAGAATTTGTCTAATTCTGCCTTCTTTTCTGGAGCAGTTTCTGTTTTTTCTTCCTTGATTTCTTTATCATATTTTCCATCATCCACTTCTTGACCTACTTCAATAGATGATTTGTTTTCAACTAAAATGCCTGCACTGGTACAAGTTCCCAAAACCGATTTAACGGCAGCTTTAAGATCTTTAGCTAATAAATTTGACATTTTTTGTTTTGCTACTGAAATTATTTGTTCGATTGAAGCATTTGCAACTTGCAATTTCTTTTGGGTTCCTGATGCTTTTTCCAATCCAAATTCCTTTTTCAGTAATTCTGAAACTGGAGGTGAGAAAACTTGAACTTCAAATTCTTTTGTTCCCATATCAACATCCAATTCTACCGGAACCTTTAATCCCTTGAATGCGCTTGTTGCTTCATTAACTTTAGAGATAACTTGTCCAATATTAATTCCTGCTGGTCCTAACTTCTGACTTAAAGCTGGCCCTGGCTGCATTGCTCCACCTTCAACTAAAAGTTTAATCTGCATTTTCTTCTTCTCCTTCTTCTCTTCTAATAACTTTAACGTTATCTATTTTAACTGTAACTGGTAAAGGTACAACAGCACCTAACAAGCTAACTACTACTTCTTCCTTCTGTTTATCTATTCTTAAAACTTTTGCTTTTTCTCCCTTAAGTGTTGCTCCAATCATTTCTACAATATCTCCTTCTTTGATTGTTACTGTACTTGCAGATGATTCCACCATTCCCTTAATTTCTTCATATCCAATTGTTTTACCAATTATTCCTTTGATATAGGGTAGATTAAAAACAGCTTCTTCTGCTGAATCTCTATCTTCTGCTTCTAAAAGAATATATCCTCTTAATCCATGAGGTCTTGAAACTGAAAATACATTCAGACCTTTCTTCTCAGTTTTTTCAGCAATCATGTCAACTGCTCTTTCTTCCTTGTTTGTTGTTACTTTTATAATAAAAATCATTTTCTAGTTCGCTCTAAGACTTAACATCTTAGAAAGATATAATTACTTGATTATATGGGTTTATAAAATTATCTAAATGAATATTTTCATTATTCCTGCTATTAGGAATCCGAAAAGACCAAGTATTAATATCCCCACTCCAGATACTTTTGCAATTGTCCAAAACTCCTTACTTGAGGGCTTTTTCAATGCCATCCATACTCTTTTACACTTCATTAAAAATGATGTAAATCCCATGCTTTAATTAGAAATAAAGGGTTTTTAAAATTATTCAAAGAATTCAATTCCTAGTTCTTCCTCAATTTCTCTATGTTTGATCCTATCCATAGATTCTCCGTGTCCTAGAATTTGTGTGCTTCTAACACCTGTAACTATTAGTAATACTCTTAGAGATTTGTCCATGTCTGGAGATATTTGAGCTCCCCAAATCAATTTTGCATCTGGGCTGAGCTTTTGACCAATTGTTTCTATGATTTCCTTACATTCATCCAAACTCATATCTGATCCTCCAACCACATTCACTAATGCTCCGGTTGCATCAGAAATGTCTACATCTAAAAGAGGGTTTTGAATTGCTTTTTCAACAGCATCCAAAGACCTATTTTCTGTGTCTGATTCTCCCATACCAATAAGAGAAACACCTCCATCAACCATAACCGCCTTAATATCCGCGAAATCTAAGTTAACTAGACCCGAAGTTGTTACTAATTCAGTAACTCCTTTAACGGCATTTGTTAAAATCTCATCAGATATCTTAAAAGCAGTATGAAGAGGTAATTCTGGAGCTAATTCTAGTAATTTATCATTTGGAATAACAATTAATGTGTCTACCATCGCTTCCAGTCTTTCTAGACCATCCATTGCGTTTTCTATTCTCTTTCTTCCTTCTATTGTAAAAGGTAATGTAATAACTCCGATTGTTAATGATCCTTGCTTTTTTGCTAATCTTGCTACTTCTGGAGCAGCACCAGTACCAGTTCCACCACCTAAACCGCAGGTAATGAATACCATATCTGCCCCTGCTATCTTTTTCTTAATTTCTGACTCTGATTCTTTTGCAGCTTCCTCACCAACTTTTGGATTACTTCCAGCACCCAAACCTTGAGTTAGCTCCTTTCCGATTAGAATTTTTTGATCTGCATTAGTATATAGTAGATCTTGAGCATCAGTATTTAATGCTATTAATTCTCCCCCCTTAATTCCAATTTCTCTCATCCTGCTTAGAGAATTATTACCTGAACCCCCAACACCAATTACCTTTATCTTTGCAGATTGTTTTTTTAGAAGCTCTTCTAGTTCTCTATCGATCTCATTTTCCTTATGAGGTATACTTGGAGAACTCTCAACCCTTTGTTCACCTTGTTCAAAAAGATTATCCATGAAAAATCTAGGTTTAATCTGTTTATAAGAATTATTGTGATATATTTATTCTTTCTTAGTATCTTCTTTTGACTCTTTTACTTCCAAATCTAGGTTAAAAATCTCTTTATACTTGTCTTTAAACATTGGAACGAACTTAGCAAATTGTGAATCAGTCTCGATAATTAACTTTTTGTCTTTAATTTCAAATTTAAAATCTTTTTTGAATAAAAATTGGTTGAATGATTTTATTTGTTCTTTTTGATCATCAACTTTTCTTAAAATTTTAATATCATATTCAACATCTTTTCCTGCTAAAGGATTGTTAAAATCAACTCTTACCCTTCCTCCAGAGACTGAAAGTATTTTTGCTATTCTTCCATCAAAATTGAACATTGCCCCAGGAATTGGATTGATTTTATGTTGTCTAAAAACTTGAGAAGGTACTAATTTGATCAAAGTTGTATCTCTCTCACCAAATGCGTCTTTAGCCTTCAAATCAATGTGATAACTTTTCCCTAATTCTTTTCCGACGATAAAATCGTCTATTGATTTAAGAAACATCCCTTGGCCTAATGCAAATGTAAATGGTTTTGCTTCAACTTTCAAATTTGCTTTGTCAATATCTTCTTTAATATTTGAATCAAAAACTTCCCCATTTTTGATTTTTCCGGTAAATTCTATCTCAACAAAGTCATTTTTCTTTAAACTCATGAAAAAGTACCAGTAAAAATCTTTATAAATGTATTTTTTTTGGTTAATACATGGTTGCAAAGATAATTAATGCTACTGAAGCGAAGGTTGGAACAAATATTATTCTAGACGGAAGACCGAGTACCGTTAAGAAAATTGATATTAGTAAGACAGGTAAACATGGACATGCTAAGGCAAGAATCGAGGCTGTTGGGATGATTGATGGTAATAAAAAAATTATTGTTGTTCCAGGTCACGAAAGATTAGAAGTGCCATTGGTTGACAAAAGAAAAGGTCAAGTTCTTTCAATTGGAGACAAAATTAGTTTGATGGATTTAGAAAGTTTTGAAACAATAGATGTCGATTGCCCAGAAGAAGAGGTTAAAAGTATGCTAGAAGAAGGCGGAAATGCAGAGTACTGGGATATTGAAGGGGTAAAGATAGTTAAGAGGAAATTATAATGGCAAAAATAGCTGAAGCACAAAATAGACTTTTCAAGAACGTTTTTGTTTGTAAAAGATGTCAAAGTAAAATTAAGAGTGAACCATTAAAGATTCTAGAAGGAAAAATTAGATGTAGGAAGTGTAGCGGGAAGTCTTTTAGGCCTTTGAAGAAGAAATAAACTTGGTTAAAGAGTGATAATGGAATTCATATTTTACGACATAGTTCTCTTACTGGCTTTTGCAATACTAGTTTCTGTTTTTTTATACACAAGAAAAAAGAATCTCAAAAAAGAGGGATTGCTATTATTATATAAGACAAGTTGGGGAATTAAACTAATTAATTATCTTGGTAAGAAGAATAAAAAATTACTTACTATTTTAAGCTGGGTTTCTATAATATTGGGTTATATCTTAATGGTAACTATGATCTATTTATTTGGAAAAATAATTTGGGTCTATCTCTTTAGTCCTGATATTATTAGAGCGGTTAAAGTTCCTCCAATAATGCCTTTGATTCCATATCTTCCTAGATTATTCAATTTGAATTTTCTACCTCCTTTCTATTTTATATATTGGATAATTATACTTGCGGTTGTTGCCATTCCTCATGAACTATTCCACGGTATCTTTTCAGCATTTAACAATATTAAGATTAAAAAAACAGGATTTGGATTTTTTCCTTATTTCTTTCCAGTATTCTTAGCAGCATTTGTTGAGCCAGATGAGGAAAAAATGCATAAGGAGAGCAGCTTTAATCAGATGGCTATTTTATCTGCAGGAACATTTGCTAATATTCTTACTGCTATTTTATTATTCTTTATTATGTGGGGATTTTTTAGTGCGGCATTCACGCCAATTGGAGTTACTTTTGATAGTTATTCAAATACTTTAGTTAATATTAGTGAAAATACTGCTTTTACAATAAACAATGTTGTAGTTAATATTACATCTCATGATAATTTATTGAATTTAATGGACGACAATATGTTAAATGAGGTTAAAGTGAATGGAGATAGTTTTTACACTACAAAAAGTGCATTTGCCAGTCCCGCCCATAAACAGCTGTTTGAGGAAAAAGGCCTGATGTTTATGTATGATGATTCTCCTGCGATTAAAGCAGGATTAATTGGGGCAATATCTGAAATTGGAGGAGTTGGAATTGATAGTCTAGAAAAATTGTCTGAAGAGTTATCAAAAACAAGACCAGGAGATCACGTATTGATTAAGGCATTTGATGGAGAATCTTATATTGAATATAATATTACTATGGGGCAACATCCTCAAGAAGATAAAGGATGGTTAGGTGTTGGATTTATTGACAGAGTTAGTTCTGGTCTTTCTGGAAGGATAATTAATTTTCTTTCTGTATTCAAGGATCCAAATGTATACTATCAATCTAGCGCATCTGGAGAATTTATCTACAATTTATTGTGGTGGGCCATCTTAATTTCGTTTAGTGTTGCATTAATTAATATGCTTCCAATCGGAATCTTTGACGGTGGAAGATTCTTTTATTTGACTGTTTTGAGTTTGACTAAGAGCGAGAAAATTGCTAAGAAAGCATTTAGTTATTTGACAATGTTATTCTTATTTTTACTTGCACTTATTATGGTTTTCTGGGCTAAGAGTTTTATATAGGAAGGTTTAAATCTATTTTTCAAGAGATATTTCTATGATACCTAAAGAAGTAAAGGAAGTTTTGAAAAAACAACATTATGAAATTGTTGGTAGGCACTCTGCAGTTCAAACGTGTAGATGGACAAAAAAATCTATTCGTGACGAGGGTGTTTGCTATAAAGAGAAGTTTTATGGAATTGATAGCCACAGATGCTGCCAGATGACTCCTGCTGTGATGTGGTGCCCGAATAAATGTTTACATTGTTGGAGAGCTATTGAATTAACATTGGGAGATAAATTAGATGAATCTGATTCTCCAAAAGAAATTATTGATGGTTGTATCAAGGCTCAAAGAAAATTATTGCAGGGATTCAAAATTCTTCCAACTACTAAGAAGAAAATGAGTAAAGCCAACATGAAAAAATGGGAGGAAGCTCAAGAACCAATGCAGTTTGCTATTTCATTATCCGGTGAGCCTACTATCTATAATAAGATAGGAGAACTAATTGAAGAATTAGATAGAAGAGGTAAAACTAGTTTTTTGGTTACTAACGGGCTTTATCCTGAAAAAATAAAAGAACTTATGGATAAAAAACAATTGCCTACTCAATTATATGTTTCTGTAAATGCTCCAAATAAAAAATTGTATGATGAATTTCATAGAAGCTCTAAAAAGGATGCTTGGAAAAAATTGAATGAGACTTTGGAGTTATTTTCAAAATTAAAAGGAAAAACTAGAACTGTATTTAGGATGAATTTGGTTCGTGGATTAAATATGTCTGACGAGCATATCAAAGAGTATGCTGAATTAATTAAGAAGACTAATCCGTTATTTGTAGAAATTAAGGGATATATGTCAGTAGGTTTTGCTAGACAAAGATTGGGTTATGAAAAAATGCCCGATGATAAAGAGATGTTAGAATTTTGTAAGAAACTTGCTAAAGAGACTGGATTAAAAATATTAGATAGCCACGAATTTTCTAGAGCTTTTGTTTTAGGTAAGAATAAGAAAGATTTGAAGATTTAACTTGCCATCCGATATTTTTCCATTGTTTCTTTTTCGTGTGCTTCACCCAAAAATGAACATGCACCATTATACCTATCTGTTCCCATTTCCTCATGAGTGAGAGCGTTAAAATAATAAAAAGCGTCCTCTAGTTCTCCTCTAATTGGATCTTCAATTTTAGTTCCCCTTAACTCTTCTATTAATTCCGATTCATCTAGTACTCTCCCTGAAGGAGTGCATATTCTATCTGGAATATAGGGTTCATCCTCTGGCTTTCCCATTAAAAGTTTACTTGAATTCCAATCTGCTAGAAACTTAAAACCTTTTTCTTCATAATAATCTATCAATTTTTGAGGTTCAGTGATTATTTCATCTGAAAACATATATCCCATAAAAGGTTCTATGCCTGGCAGAAGTGTTTGTAACATTTAAAGATCAATCACGCCCTCTTTAGTTAGAGCTGCAAATCTAATTCCAACAGGTAAATTAATTAGAGCGGAGATTAAAGACATATGTTCTTTTCCGTCTCCTGAAGCTATTGAGAGGGCAACTTCAGTTCCATCTATCTTTCCCTTTAATTTATTCATAATATCTAACTTAAGATCTTTTATTTTTTGATCTAAATTTACATTAATGAATTCAAAATTTTTAGCATGAGTAAATTGTTTTGCAAAATCTCCCCCGATAAGAATTACTTTATCCCATTCTCCATGAGTCATTAAACCAGATACTTGCCCCCATGTTCCTTTGCCAGAAGATAATAATGCGACTAATTCCATATTAAATAAAAATTTGATTAGTATTTAAGGATTATTGTGAATAATAATAGAGTAAAGCTTATAAAGGAGGTTTTAATTGAAATATTACCATAAACTACATCGCCGAACTCCAATGTTCTGGAAACAGGCGCATTATGTAGGAGGTATTAAATGGCACTAGAAAAAGAATTCAAAGAAGCTTTAACAGAACTAAGAAAAGATAAAGAAAGAAAATTTGATCAAACAGTAGACTTAATTATAAATCTGCAAAAATTCGATTTAAAAAAAACTCCAATTAATCTTTTTGTTACTGTTCCCCATAAAATTAAGGATAAAAGAATTGCGGGATTTTTAGAATCTAAGAATAAAAACGTAGATACAATAACTCCAGAAGAATTCAAGAAATATAATGATAAAAAAGAAATGAAGAAGATGATCAAGAAATTTGATTTCTTTATTGCTCAAGCTAGTCTTATGCCAAAGGTAGCTTCAACATTCGGTAGAATTTTAGGACCTGTAG
This sequence comes from uncultured archaeon, assembly GCA_965365175.1. GTDB lineage: Archaea > Nanobdellota > Nanobdellia > Pacearchaeales > GW2011-AR1 > WJLC01. The sequence continues at coordinate 5,070 of CBDUAR010000004.1, read as the reverse complement.
GTAAAATGCCATCTCCTCAAATGGGAATAATGATGAATGTTAATGATAAGGTAATTGATGAGCTTAAAACTAAAATTAATAATAGTGTTAAATTAAAGGTGAAAGAATCTTCTGTGAAACTTCCAATTGGTAAACAAAGTATGAAAGATGAAGATATTGTTGAAAATAGCAAGGCTGTTTATGGTGCTCTTTTGAAAGCCCTTCCAAGACAGTTAGAAAACATAAAGAATGTTGAACTAAAATTCACTATGAGTAAACCTTACAAGATAAAAGTACGATGAAAACTAAAAGACAACAACCAATTCCTGAAAGAAAATTAAAGGCAGTAAAAGAACTAACAGAATTGATTAAGAGTAAACCTACAATATTAGTAGCTTCTATAAAGAATTTACCTGCTTCACAATTCCAACAAATTGGTAAAAAACTAAGAGGAAAGGCTGTTGTTAAAGTTCCTAAGAAAAATTTATTTTTTAGAGCATTGGATGCAGCTAAAATTGAAGAAGCTAAACAACTCAAGGAACATCATGAAGATGGAATCGCAATATTATTCTCAGATTTGGATGCATATGATTTGGCTGCAGATTTATTGAAGAGTAAAACTCCTGCAAAAGCTAAACCCGGTCAAGAAGCTCCAGTAGATATCCAAATAGATGAGGGTCCAACTGACTTGCCTCCAGGTCCTGCTATTAGTGAGTTAGGTGCCGTTGGTTTGAAGGTTGCAATCGAAAAGGGTAAAATTCATATTAAAGAATCTAAAGTTATTGTAAAGGCCGGAGATAAGATCTCTCAAGCTGCTGCAGATATTATGAGTAAATTGGATATTAAGCCATTCTCAATAGGATTTGTTCCTTTATTCGCATATGATAACAAAGATAAGAAGTTATACTTAGAGATTAAAATTGATACAGATGAAGCAATTGCTGAGCTTAAGAATGCATATGGAAGAGCATTGCCATTTGCCGTTGAAATTGGTTATATCAATGAAACAACTATTAAGGTTATGTTAGGAAAAGCAAATGCTCAAGCTATGAAAATTAATAGAATTATGACTGGCGAGCCTGAACCTGTTGCTGCTCCCGTAGAAGAACAATCTGCTGAAGTTCCAAAAGAAGAACCTAAAAAGGAGGAAGAAAAAGCCCCTGCAGCCGCAGGACTTGGTGCTTTATTTGGATAAAATGACTCATACTCAACTAGTTAAATCTAGACGAGAGGAAAAATAAAATGGAATACGTATACGCTGCACTTTTGTTGCACAAACTCGGAAAAGAAGTTAATGAAGAGAATGTGAAAAAAGTTGTTGCAGCTACAGGTGCGGAAGTTGATGAATCAAAAATCAAATCTCTTGTAGCTAGTTTGAAAGGCGTTGATATAGCAAAAGAACTAGAAAATGCTAGTTTAGTTGCTGCTGCTCCTGCTGGTGGGGAAGCCCCAAAGCAAGAGAAGAAGGAGAAGAAAGAAGAAAAGCCTAAAGAAGAGAAGAAAGAAGCTGCAGCAGAAGGATTGTCTGCTCTATTTGGATAATTATTGTTTTAATTATTACAAATTCAAATATCAGGCAATCTCAACTTTTTCTTAGAAGTAACTCTATTGAAGTACAATAAGGTTTATAAGATTCTAAAAATTTTTTATAGTCTATGACCTGGTCTCTTTATGAAATTGATAAAAGTGGTGAAGATGAAAAGCATCGTTCACTTGAACCTTTAACATTTTCTAGTGGAAAAAGCCAAAAAGATGTTGTAAAAGAAGTGTTAGATTCTATTGAACAAGGAAATAAGATCATATTTATTCATGGTGTTTGTGGTACTGGAAAGAGTGCAATTGCACTAAATATTGCTAGAAAGCTAGGTAAGGCCTCTGTGGTGGTTCCAGGTAAGAACCTTCAGAGCCAATATAAGAAGGATTATGAAGAGAATAAATACTTGTTAGGCAAAGATAATAAGAGATTGAAAATAAGTGTAATAACTGGGAGAAAAAATCACAAGTGTAAATTTTTGGAGGCTAATGAACTCGCAATTCCTAAAATAAAAAAAGAAGTTGATTCTAATCTGAATGATATTTTTGAATTTGATAAAAAAGAAGAGGAAGAAAGAAAAAGAAGAGATGAATCTGCAGACGTTTGGGATTTGCCATGTAAAATTGAAATAAAGGAAAAAAATTGGAAAAAATTAAAAGAATATATTAGACAAAATAAAAAAGTGGATCCAACTGGTTTTAATGAAATAAGAGATGTTAGTAGGTCTTCGGTGGGTTGTGCCTGCCCATATTATAGTCCAGTTTTGCCTACAAAATTTGAAATAAAACATTTTCCAGAATCTAAAAAGAGATCGTATGATGGAATTGGAGGGACTAAGTTTATGATTCATCAGGGTAAACCCGGATGTAAGTTCTATGAACAATTTAATTCATACATAGATGCCGATGTTGTTGTGTTTAATTCTTCAAAGTATGTTCTTGAATCTGCATTAAATAGAAAACCTGCTACTGAAGTAGAAATCATTGATGAATGTGATGAGTTTTTAGATAAATTTTCAAACCAAAGAACAATTAATTTGGATCGATTGCAGAATGCATTGATTTATGCTGTGGGTTATAGTGAAAAATTTGATCAGGCAGTTCATGAGATTGGGAGTCTACTAAATCATTTACAAAAAGATGAGAGAATTAATGATGCTGTTGTTTCTAACGGGATTATTCCTCTAAAACAAACCGGAATTTATGATTTATTGAGAGTTTTCTTGGATATACCAGAATTTTTGGAAGATATTGATGAGGAAAGTTATTTGTTTGATGTGCAAGAAACTGCTAGAATGTTTGAGGGATTTTTGGATGAAAGTTATGTTACGGTATCGAAGAAAGATAATCAGACAAATATTAGTGTTGTTACAACTAATTTGGCTAAGAGATTCAAAGAAATGGTTGATAAAAATAAAATAATTGTAATGATGTCTGGAACTTTACACTCTGAACATGTTTTGAGAAATATTTTTGGTATGGAAGAATTTAAAGTTATTGAGGCTGAAACTAAACCTCAAGGAATAATTGAAGTTCAAGAAACTGGTTTGGAAATGGATTGCAAGTATTCTAATTTTAGATCTGGAAAATATACTAGAGAAGATTATATTAGGTCATTGAGTAAATGTGTTGAAGTTGCTAAAAAACCTACGTTAGTTCACATAAATGCTTTTATTGATTTGCCTACCGAAGAAGAATTGTTAGAGTATGATATTGATAATTTGATTAGTAGAGAAAAGTTGAAAGAAATGCAGGCAGAAGATAACGAAGGAAAGATAGTTGATAAGTTCAAAAAGGGTCAGATGACTGTTTTATTTTCCACTAGGGCTTCTAGAGGCATTGATTTTCCTGGAGAGCAGTGTAATAGTATAATTTTTACTAAATATCCTAATCCAAACATCCAGGACGCATTCTGGAAGATTTTAAATCAGACTAGACCCCAGGATTATTGGGAATTTTATAGAGATAAGGCAAGAAGGGAATTATGGCAGAAAGTATATAGGGGAGTTAGATCAGAAAAAGACCATGTTTATGTTTTATCTCCAGATTCAAGGATTTTGGATGCCTTCAAATAAATGTTTATAAATTGCAAGTTATTTTGATATATATGAGTTTTTGGAACTTCATTAAAAGAGTGAAAAAGAGTATTCCTTTATCTGCTGAATCAGTTAAATTTGCCTATGGCAATAAAGAGATTCTTAAGAATGTTACATTAGATTTTAAAGAAAATGCCATAACTGCTATTATTGGAAAATCTGGTTCTGGTAAAACTACTTTCTTAAAATTGGCTGCAGGAATTATCGCTCAAAAATATGGTGGAAGAATAAAAATATTTGGAACTTCAAAAATATTCAAGAAAAACGTTATGGGATTTGTCCCCCAGGAAATTGCTCTTATTCCTGATTTATCCATTTTGGACAATATAAGAATTGCCGGACTAAATCTAGGAATAACTGAAGAAAAAGCTTTAGAAAGAGCTATAGAACTTATGAAATCTCTGAGATTGGAAGAAGAGTTAGATAAGAAACCTGATGAACTTTCTGGAGGTCAAAAAGTTAGATTAAATATAATTTTATCTTTATTGCATGATCCAAAGATAGTTATTTTGGATGAACCATTTGTAGGATTGGATTTTAGAAATAGAAGATTATTGTGGCATTTTCTTAAATCATTGAAGAAAAAAGGATTGTCTGTAATATTAACCTCTCATCTGCTTTCAGAGACGCAGGAACACGTAGATAGATTGGTTATTTTGAAGAATGGAAAAGTTTTCTTTAACGGAAATTTAGACTCCTTAAAAAATAAACTAGGAATTCAATTTATCCTAGAAATAAAATTTTCTAAAATATCTAAAGAGAATATGGGCCAATTGAAGAAATATTGTGATTATAAGGGAATAAAGATAATTGATTCGTATGAAAAATATATTATGTTTTCTTTGGAGAAAGAAAAAGTGAGAGATTCTATAACTAAATTATTTGACAAGATGAAGCTTCAGTATGAAGTTATTGGTTTTAGAGAGCCAAATCTTGACGAAATATTTTTGCACACATGATAAAACCAATTTCAAGGAAATTTTATGGATATTTGAAGAAAGATGTTTTATTATTAGTTAGAAGAAGGAAGCATATGTACTTGTTTTTGGCCTTGCCATTTGTCATTGGTTTGTTATTTTTATTTTTCTTAAATCCCTCTCCGAATAATTTAAAGACGGCCGTATGTGATAATGATGGAACTGATTTTTCTCGAGAAGCTATGTCTGACTTAAATGGGTTTAGTGTCACATTTTTAGATTCAGAAAATTGTGTTGAAGAAATGAAATCTTTGATAAAAAAGGGGAAATATTCATTAGGATTAGAAATCCCCCAAGGGTTCTCGAATAATTTGGAAAATTTAGAACAATCTAGAGTTTTGATATATTATGATAATACTGATATCGCCCTTGCAGGTTTATTGGATTGGAAAGTAGAGAGTTCTCTTAATTCTTTTGAAAGAACTATAATCAATAAATTAAATATGGAGATTAAAACTAGAATTTCTGCTATAAGATCTAGTGTA
>CBDUAR010000003.1:0-23646 GCA_965365175.1 uncultured archaeon | reverse complement strand
ATGCCTCTATTAGAAATAGCTGAAAAAATAGAACAACAAATAAGAGATCTAAAGGCAGAACCAGCATTCCCAGTTAATCTAAGTATAGATCACATAGCAGCACATTACACTCCAACACATGATGATACAACAACTGCAACAGGATTACTCAAAGTAGATTTAGGAGTCCAAATAGATGGCTGGGTAGCAGATACTGCTTTCTCATTAGATCTAGAAGGAAATTCTGAAAACATGAGATTAATAAATGCTGCAGAAGCTGCACTAGAAAATGCAAAAAAAGTAATCAAAGAAGGAATCTCTACAGATGAAATAGGAAAAGAAATATACAGAACCGCAATTTCAAATAATGTTAATCCTGTAATCAACTTAACAGGTCATGAAATAGATCAATACGATTTACATGCAGGAATTTCAATCCCAAATATTGATGATAAAAAGAATGTAATTCTAAAACCCGGAGTATATGCAATAGAACCATTCATGACCCTAGGAAATGGAAAAGTCCACGATGGGAAACCTTCTGGAATCTATGCTATAATGGATAGCAAGAACGTAAGATCGCCAATCGCAAGAGAAATACTAACTTATATTACAGATGAATACGGAAGCTTACCTTTCTGTTCTAGATGGCTAGTAAAACAATTTGGTACTAAAGCACTACTTGGTCTAAAACAACTCGAAGAACAAGGAAACTTACATCATTTTCCACAATTAATTGAAACTTCAAAAAGAAAAGTTGCTCAAGCTGAAGATACAGTTCTATTAGAAAAAGATAAGACAATTGTTACAACAGAATAAAATGACCAATAAAATAATTGAACTAAACCAAGGATTTCCTAGTGAAAAATGTCCTTTAAGAGAATATTGTGCAGATTCTGAAGAAAGAAGTTCGGATATAAAAATTTGTCAAGGAATAAAGAGAGGTTATACCGAATGTAGCGAATATAAGAAGTATCTAAAAAAATTATATGATCAAACCGCTGCTTCTTAAAAATTATTTACTTGATCTTTAAATTAAAAACATTAAATTTATTTAAGAAAATTTTCTCAATTTATTTCTAACTGATTGTGCAGTTCTAACTGACTTACCTTTATGATAAACCCTATTCAAAGTATCTGCAATTAAAGCAACTCTAATTAAAGATCCTCTTCTATATTGAGACATTTGTGAGAGTTTTAATGCGAATTGAGATTCAGATTCTTCTCCTTCATCATCCCATGGAACAAATCCTTGAACTAAAGCAGACTTTTTTCCTGCCTCAACTCTTTCTCCAGTAGTCAGGCCATAGATAGCAGTTCCCCTTTTTCTCTGTTGACTATAAACTTTCTCTTCTCTTTCCCTTGGAGACATTCCAAATATTCCTTTTCCTAATTCTCTATTTCTAGCATCAGAATTAACTAAATGCTCCAATGCAAGTTTTTCTGCCTCTGATTTAGAAATCAATCCTCTAACCCCTAAACCTCCTCTTAAAGCAACACCCACAGATCCCCTAGCAATTTCTCTAGTTACTCCATAAGAAGATTCTATACCATAAAAATTAATTATTTCTCTAACAACCATCCCTTGTCTATAACTCTCTACAATTTCGGGATGATCTTTTTTTATCTGCCTAGCTATATTTGCAGTAATACTAAAAGCCCCAACTTGTTTAGATGATTTTCTCATAAAAATTCAGAATTAAATTAATTTATAAAATTATCTAGAATCAGATAAATCAAATCTTTGTAAGAATTATTATCCTAAATAGCTACTTTCAGAAGGTATTGCTGCTCAAGAAGAAGATACAGTTCTATTAGAAAAAGATAAAACAATTGTTACAACAGAATAATTATCTAGAACTAAACAAACTTTCTAATCCCTCATAAAATTTCTCCCTATCTTCCATTCCAGCTTTCTTAGCAACGTCTTTTGCCAGTCCATAATGTCCTCCTTCTTCGCAACGAGCAATAGATTCTAAATACAATTGCTGTGCTCTTATTTCTAACCCCATTTCCTGAGCAAACTCTGCAACATATTCTAAATGATGACGATCCTTTTCTTTATCAATGGATTTTACATGTCTCCAAGCAAATATTTTTGCTTCCCGAAGCATTCCCTGTCTCTTAGCAACCTCTGCTGCAGCTCTAAAAGATCTTGCTTTAATATAAAGACCTAAAACTCTTTCAGCTTGTTTATCGTCATATCTTACGACATCTGCAGCCTTTTCAAATTCTCCAGCCTGTTCGTACAAATCTGAAGCTCTCTTATGATCACTAAACTTCTCTGCCAAATCCGCAGCTTCTTTTATCTTTCCCTCTCCCAATAATTTCTCAATCTTAGCGGATCGAATTTCATTTCTCACTCCATAATCTGGATCCACCTTCAAAGCAGCATCAAAATCCCCAATTTGCAAATATAATTGGGCCGCCTTATTTTTAAGATCAAGATCTTCAGCAAATTCTGCTGCATCTTTTATGCTTTCTGGATCATTTTCATCAACTGCGGCAAAATAACTAGCTATAATCTGACTTCTTTCCGTATGAAATCCATTCTGACCTACAACTCTAGCCAAACCTGCTGCATCATGCCGATTAAAAAAATCTAGATTTTCAAGAACAGTTTTAACTACTTCCTTTAGTCTATCTGAACTAATTTGCCTAGCAGTTTCAATTGCCCTTGCCTGCCATCCTTGTTGAAGCGCCAACTCAATTACTTTTTCGTTCATTCCTGCCTCTGACGCAATATTAATTGCCCTAGGTATAGAATCACCTTTAAGAGAAAGCTCCATTGCCCTCTCAGTTCTTCCAAAATTGCTCAATAAATCTGCTGCAGAAAGAAAGTCTCCAGATTCTTCTAAACGATCTGCTAAAGAATCAACATAAGTATCCGGAAAATCCATTCCTTTTCTCTGCATTCTCTCTAAAAGATATATTCTAGCCTTATCAGATAACAAAGAATTAAAAGTTTCTTCAAAAACTTTTGGATCTAAACTCAACTTTAACATAAACAGAATAAATAAAATCTCTTTATAAGAATTATTATCCTAAATAGCTACTTTCAGAAGGTATTGCTGCTCAAGAAGAAGATACAGTTCTATTAGAAAAAGATAAAACAATTGTTACAACAGAATAATTATTTCTTTTTACCAGATTTTGTATAAACTTGATGTAAAAAGCCTTTTTTTAAATTAAATAATTCTGTAGAAGTATTTCTTAATCCTTGGTCCATTTTTTTAGTCCCATAATATTCAAATCTATTATTTTTGCCAATATATTCTGGAGCTAAAAATTCAGCTCTTTGACTTCCAGTCAGATCTGAAGTAATTGCGTCTACAACATGATCATCATTAAAATCATGCAAATACCAGTTATTTAAACCATCAACTTCAATAGCTAAAGAAGAAGCCTTAACATCCTTAGGTTCTGGATTATCGTTAGGAAGTGATAAAAATACTGTTCCAATTACTGCTCCAAGAGAAGCCAATATAATCCCATCTACTTTTTTTCTCCTAGATTCTTCCCTTTGCAATTCTTTATCGATTGAATTCATTTTAATATTTTATCAGAACTCTTTTTGCCTTTTGGGCTAATTTTTGAAACTCAATTGAATTTATAAATTTATCCTAAATAAGAACTTTCAGAAGGTATAGCTGCTCTAGCTGATTTCAAATAATCATCTTCTATCTTCTTATACACTTGGATTGTTCCTTTACTAATACTTGGTTTAATCTTAGTTAAAGCCTCATCAAAATGTTTCTTCTTAACTTCAGTAGAAGTAATATCTTCTCTAAGGGCAATCATAGCTGCTTCTCTAACAAGTCCTTCAATATCTGCACCCGTATAACCATCAGTAACTTTTGAAAGAGCTTCTAACTTAACCTCCTTAGCTAACGGCATATTCTTAGTATGAATATTGAAAACATTCAATCTAGCTTTTTCATCTGGAGCATTAACCAATAAAATTCTATCAAATCTTCCCGGTCTCAATAAAGCAGAATCCAACATATCTGGTCTATTAGTTGCGCCAATAATCAAAATATCATTTAGATCTTCTAAACCATCCATTTCAGCAAGTAATTGATTCAAAACTCTTTCAGTAACTTTAGTTCCAGTTTCATTTCCTCTCTTTCCTGCTAATGAATCTATTTCGTCGAAGAAAATTACACAAGGAGCTACCTGTCTAGCTCTCTCAAATACCTTTCTAACTCCTTCTTCAGATTTACCAACCCACATACTCAGTAATGAAGGCCCTTTAATTTGAATAAAGTTAGCTTCAGATTCTTTTGCAACTGCCTTAGCAAGTAAAGTCTTACCAGTACCTGGAGGACCATAAAGCAAAATACCTCTTGAAGGTCTGATTCCCATTCTCTTAAATGATTCTGGGTGTTTTAATGGCCATTCAACAGCCTCTTGCAATTCTTGCTTAACATTTCCTAAACCTCCAACATTCTCCCATGAAACATTTGGAGTCTCAACCAAAACTTCTCTCATAGCTGAAGGTCTAACAACTTTTAAAGCATCAATAAAATCGCTTTGTTTAATAATTAACTTTTCTAAAACTTCCTGAGGAATTTGTTCTTCATCATCTAATTTCATTTGAGGCAAATACTTTCTAAGAACATTCATTGCAGCTTCCTTAGCTAATGATTCTAAATCTGCACCAACAAAACCGTGAGTCAATGAAGCAATTTCATCTACCTTAACACCTTTCAAAGGCATTCCTCTTGTATGAATTTGCAAAATAGCTTTTCTTCCAATTTTACTTGGAACTCCAACTTCAATTTCTCTATCAAATCTACCTGGTCTTCTCAAAGCAGGATCGAGAGCATTAACTCTATTAGTAGCTCCAATAACTATAACCTTACCACGAGATTTCAAACCATCCATCATAGTTAGTATTTGGGAAACAACTCTTCTCTCAACTTCTCCATTAACATCTTCTCTCTTTGGAGCAATTGCATCAATTTCATCTATAAAAACAATTGAAGGAGCAGTTTTTTCAGCTTCTTCAAAAATATCTCTAATCTTCTTTTCAGATTCACCATAAAACTTACTCATAATTTCAGGACCATTTAACAAAATAAAATTAGCTTCTGATTCATTTGCCACAGCCTTTGCAAGTAAAGTTTTACCAGTACCTGGAGGACCATGTAATAAAACACCTTTTGGAGGTTCTACACCTAACTTAGTAAAAATTTCTGGGTGCTTAATTGGGATCTCTACCATCTCTCTTATCTTTTTAATTTCTTCAGTTAACCCACCAATATCTTCATAAGTTATATCTGGAATATTTTCATCATCAGAAACATCAACTGCCTTAGGATTTAAAACAACTTCAGTATTTTCAGTAATAATAACTGGTTGACTTGGATTGCTTGATACAACAACAAACTTAATTTGAGTAATTCCTCCACCTAAATTTCCGAACATATTACCAAATTCTTCTCCAAACATCTCTCCTAAACCGCCCATTTCAGAAAACAAATCCTTTCTTCTTTGAACTCCTCCCAAAACTACAATGTCTCCCTTAACAACACTTCTACCTAAAAGGCCTCTCTTAAGATTTTCAGGATCTGCTTGAACCATAATTCCTTTTTGAGCAGGAGCAATCATAACTTTCTTTGCTTCCTTAATATCTGCCTTAGAAATTGTAACTACTTCGCCAATACCTGATTTAGAATTTCTTCTTAATATACCATCTATTCTAATAATACCCTCACCAACATCTGCAGGATAAGCCCTATCAGCTATAGCAACAGTCTCTCTATTACCCTTGATTATTATAACATCCCCTCTTCGAATATCCAAACTTCTCATTACTTCAGCATCAAGTCTAGCAATTCCTTTATATGCATCATCTTGCAATGCTTCTGCAACGTTTAATTTGATTTCTTTTTGATCTTTCATGGTAATAAACTGATTGTGGGTACGTTATTTAAAATTCCAGATTCTTCTGAACCTTCTTTAGAGGTATAAGCTTTCATCATATCTTCTGCTTGTTCATACTGAACTTGATTTGTTTGATAACCTTGATAACTTTGGCTCATTACTTGATAATTATTCATTTTCTAGCTCCTTAAAATTTAAACTTAGCTTTCCAAAATCTTCGAAACACAACTTAACCATTTCGTCCATTATCTTTTTCTGTTGATTCATGAATGAAACAATTTCTTTTGGAATTGAAACAGCATAACTATTTCCTACTAGTCTCATCTTAACTCTAAATTCCTTGTTTTTTAAGTTTATGTATTTATTATACTCTTGCTCATCAACAGGATGTATTAATCTAAAACTACATTTTGGACAAATAACTGCTCTTAGAATAAAACCATTCTTAGCCACCTTGGCCTTCTTCATCTTCGTATCACATTTCTTACAAAGTATCGTGCTGTCAAATATATCTGTCATCTTGATTATAATGCCACTCCCCCTCAAAAAGGGCTGGGGTGGCTGAGGTTGAAAAGAGGTGTACGGTATACCGTGTATACCTTTACGTATATACATAAAATATATACTATTTAAATATTTCGATTATGCAAAACACATAAAAACTAACTTTTCTAATACAACATATGACAGATTTTCTAAAGAAGGTGAAAAAATACTGGGGTAAATTCTGGTTTCTTCTCTGGAAAGATGAATCTCTAAAAGGATGGATATTCGCGATAGTATTCTTATTTATATTCATAAGATTAATTTTCTTCCCAATATTAGGATTAGTAACTGGAACTCAACTTCCATTGGCAATAGTTGAATCATGTTCAATGTACCACGATGGAAACATTTTTTCTAATACTAATAATTGGTATGACAGACACGAAGAAAAATACTCTGATTTTGAAGTGACCAAAGAACAATTTTTAGATTTTGGATTCAAAAAAGGATTCAATAAAGGAGATATACTCTTTATTATTGGAGCAAATCCTAGCAAGTTGGAGATAGGAGATGTAATTGTATTTAATGGAGAACGACCAAATCCGATAATCCATAGAATAATAGAAATAGAAGAATCTGACAAAGGAAGAGTATTTGAAACTGTAGGAGATAACAATAACGGACAATTATCTTTTGAAAGAAATATTCATGAGGATCAAATTATAGGAAAAGCAGTAATTAGGCTAGTTCCCTACTTAGGATGGGGTAAACTAATATTTTTTGAACTAGCAAGACCCTACTCCGAAAGAGGATTTTGTAGGGAAAATTAAACAAACATTTAAAAAGAAAAAACGATAAAAATTACCATGGAATTTTGCCCTAAATGTGGAGCAGTATTAATACAAAAGACTAAAAATATGGGATGCCCCAGATGTAATTATTCTTCTAAAAATAAACCTACTAAATTAAAGACTTCTGAAAAAATAGAAGAAAGAAAAGAAGTTGCAGTGTACTCTGGCAAGGATCAATCAACTTTACCAGTAATAAATTACAAATGTAAAAAGTGTAAAAACGAAAAATCATATTTCTGGACAGTTCAAACACGTTCAAGTGATGAAGCTGAAACAAAATTTTTCAAATGTACTAAGTGTGGAAACACAGTTAGAGAATATAGATAATGAAAATAAAAGAATACTTAATTCCATTAATATTTTTACTAATTATATCAATCTTATTTGTACCTCAAGATAGGATGGATATTGTTGCAACCCTAATTTCTGCATCAGGAATTCTAGGGATAATTTACTGGTGGATAAAATAAAAAAAGAAAAATAAAAAAAATAAATTTTTATTGACCGCTTTGAGTAGAGTTTCCTGAACCATTTGAAGTTTCATTAGAGTCTTCTGAATCATCAGATCCCTCATCTGAATCATCGTCTTCTTCGTCATCATCTTCTTCATCATCATCGTCTTCGTCCTCTAATTCATCTTCGTCTTCGTCATCATCTTCTTCAAATTCGGCTTCAAACTCACATTCTACTTCACCGTCTTCAGATTCACATTTAACTTTAGACTTAAACTTTCCTTTTCTAGTTTCTTGCTCTTGCTTTCTCTCCAAGAATGCTTTTTCCCTGTCATCAAGTTCAGATTCATTAAGTTCAGAAAGAACTTTATATCTAGCTCTTATCTTCCCTCTCTTTTGTTCCATCTTCAACTCCATTTCTTGAGCTTTAGCAATTATCTTTCCGAAAACTGCTTCAAGATGCTCAAGTTGTGCTGAACTAGAATTTCCAGAAGTTCTTAATCTATCAAGAATTCTATTTTTAACGAAAGCGACTTTTGTACTATGGTTCAATAATCTAAGTTGAAGTTCTTCAACTTCCTCTAAAGCTTCGCCTGCTGTTTCATTATCTCCATTAGTTTCAAGTTCTTCAATTTCTTCTTCAGTTTCATTGATTAACTCGTCATGAAGTTCTTGAGCCTCGTCAGCTGCTTCAGTATTGTTTTCTACAATCATCTCTTCAGCTTCAGCAAGTCTCTCTTCAGCAAGATCCAATTTAAATTTAGCTCTCTCAGCTTTATTTCTAATAAAAGCCAATTGAACTCTCTCCATAGCTCTTTCTAAACCATAAAGAGGTGAGTCAGGAGTTACACCTGCGTCAACTACTTCAACTTCTCCATTTTCTTCTGCTGCGATCAAAGGCATTGCACTAAAAAGTAACAATGCGATCATTAGCATTGGTATTGTTTTCATTTTATAACCTCCTTCTAATTCTATGGGATTCAAACCTAGGGCTTGTTTTCTTAGTTCCATAAAATACTTAGATCAAAAAAGTATATAATTAATACGTGAAACAATCTGAAACAACTTTAATGTGTTTTTAGAAGTCTAATTCTATTCTCATTTCCGTGAGGAATTTTTTCAATAAGCCCTTTTTGTTTCAAATTTCTCAATCTTCTGCTTAATCTAACCTTTGAAATGCCTAAATCTCTTACAATCTCTTTGGTCCAAGAAGCGTGTCTCTTTTTATTAAACAAGTATTCTATTATTTTCTTCTCTTCTCCAAATAAATTCTTAGTTAGATCCTTTATCTTAGAATTCTTAGATCTCTTAGTCTTAGCTTTAATCTTAATCAATTTTCTCTTAAGTCTCTTAGCCTGATAAACATAGAAAATAGAAAAGATTATTATTAATAATATCAAAAAGTAAAACCAAAAAGAGTTGGAATCCATAAGAATTTTATAAGAAATAACCGCTTCTTCTGAATTAAAGTTTTTCCAGTTCAAAATAATGTTTTTTCCATCAGTAGCTAAAGAATCATAATCTGGAAAGATTAAATCCTCTAATATTGCTCCTTCCGGAAGAGTTAAACTCAAATTAAAAGGCCCATCAAACTCATTGATTAAAATAAAATAGTTATGATTTGAGGATCTATCATGAACTGAATTAGTTATATAACTAATTTTCAAATCTTTAGAACGAATAACTTTCAATAACTTGTGATCTTCAAATTCTATAACTTCATATTCAGAATTTACTTCTATTGTTCTAGCATCAAGAGGAAGTCTATACTCAAAATTAACAACAGCCCCAAAATCAATCTCTACAAAGGCCTTATCTCCAATCAATGAATACTGAACATCAACATTTGCACTTACCAAACCAACGAATAACAAAAATAATGAAAATATTACTACTTTTTTCATAAAATAACTAGTAAACGGATATTTATAAAATATATGGCCTCGAGGGGATTTGAACCCCCGACACCCAGATTAAGAGTCTGGTGCTCTAACCAGGCTGAGCTACGAAGCCAATGTCTTTAATAGATGTAATTGATTTAAAAAACTAACTCTTTGAAAATCTTAGCACTTGGATGATTGACAATACTTTTTTAAAGAACATTTGCCAACAATAATTAGTGAAAGGAGGTGAATACATGGCAAAAAAAGATAACATGGCTATGCTTGGAAAATACGCATTTATAATAGGTCTTGTATTAGCGATAATTGCTGGAGTTGTACCTGCGATCGCAGGATACGCTTATCTCTCTTTAATTATGGTAATATTGGGTCTTATAGTTGGTTTTCTAAACATATCTGAAAAAGACAGTTCAGCATTATTACTTGGAATAGTAGCTCTTAGTCTTGTTGGAACAGCAGCAGTTAGTGTTATTCCAGCAATTAGTGCAAATCTAGAAACAATGTTGAATAATTTCGTAGCTTTCGTTGGAGCTGCAGGACTAGTTGTAGCACTTAAAACAATACTTCAAGTAAGTAGAAGAGTTTAAAACCAAAAAATTTTTTATTTTTTTTATTTTTTATGTTTGAAGAATTCTATTTGTCGGAATCTTTTCATTACTTTAGAATATGAACCTTTTTCGACTAACACTTTAGTCTTAGACTCATTCAATAATCTAAATTCATAACTAGAAACTCCCTTTTGTAATTTATCCTTTCCAGGATACTTTTTCCATCTAGTAGCACCTTTTTCTCTATACTGTAAAACCATGGCATAGATAATACTAACTAGTATAAAAATTATGTCTTTTCAACACATTCAGGGGCAAGGTAGCTTACTTAATTAGCTTCTGGATTTCTTCTATCGCGTTTGCAACTTCTTTGCCTTTTGTTGTCAGCTTTATCAGTTTTATTCGCCCCTTTTTTTCAAAACTGACCAACTTAAGCTCTTCTAAAGTCTGCAAGATCTTCACTGCATGACTATAGGTGCAATCTACTTCCTTAGCTAAAATACTACCATACCTCATCCGATTATTCTTCTTCAGAGATACTAGCATTAAAGCTGGCTTTCTCCGAAAAAAGATATCAAAGTTATCTTTCATCTGAGGTTATATGTATTTTAATGTATATATTGGGACAATATCAAACTTATAAATGTTTTGCAACATATATATTCACTCCTCTATTACAATGAAAAATAGAGTTTGGAAAATGTTTATTAAATAAGAATTGTTACAACATATATGACAAAAGTATTAGCAGTTGGAGATATCCATGGAGACACTGGTTTGGTTAAAAAATTGGCTAAAAAAGCAAAAGAAGAGAAAGTAGATGTGATAATTTTGGCCGGAGACTTAACAATGTGGGAAGAAGATACAAAAAATTTAGTAGGACCTCTTGTTAAATTAAAAAAACCTGTTTTATTATTACATGGCAACCACGAGTCTGTTGCAACAATTGATTTTTTATCTGAAATGTATAGTCCTCATGCAAAAAATTTACATGGATATTCTTTTTTGACAAAAGACGTAGGAATATTTGGATGTGGTGGAGCTGACTTTGGAATATCTCCTTTATCCGAAAATGAATTTTTTGAAACACTAAAAAAAGCACACAAAGGAATAGAAAAAGCAAAAAAAACTATAATGGTAACTCATAGCCACCCGAGCAAATCAAAATCCGAATTTTCTGGATTTGAAGGAAGCAAAGGAATAAGAAAAGCTGTTGAAAAATTCCATCCAGATATTTTAATTAATTCTCACATTCATGAAGCAGGAGGACTAACCGAAAAAATAGGAAAAACAAATGTAATAAATGTAGCAAGAAATCCTGCTATTTTTGAAATCTAATCAAAAAGTTATAAAAAGACCATTTATTGAAGATAATAATGCCTAAAAAACCAAAAAAAACTAGAGAGGAAAAATCCGCTGAAGAATACTTTCCAGTAGAAGAAGATTTTAAAAAAACAACAGAGAAAACAATAAAAGAAATTATCCCTGAGAGAAAGCGTCTAACTGAAAAAATAGTAAGATCTGTTGAAGAGGATACTAAAGTAGTTGAAAAAGCATATAAAAAACCAAAAGTAAAAAGAGAAAAAATAGAAAGGAAAACCAGAAAAAAGAAGACAACAAAAAAGAAATCCAAAAGAACAACCACAAAAGACGTAAAATATACTCCTGAAAAAGTTAAATTAAAAGATAAGGGGTATGAATTAATAATTACCGAAAAACCTCAGGCAGCTGCAAAGATTGCTTCAGCATTAGGAAAGGTTGTCAAAAATATTTATCAAAAAGTTCCGTATTATGAAGTGGACAGAAATGGAAAGAAAATAATGGTTGTTTGTGCAGTAGGTCATCTATTCACATTGAGTCAAGAAAAAAGAGTTCCAAATCCAGCTTTCAATATAACTTGGATGCCAAATTTCTTAGTAAGAAAAAAAGATTTTACAAAGAGATATTATGATACTATCAAAAAAGTTTGTAAAAATGCTGGATCAATAACAGTAGCTACAGATTATGATGTAGAAGGAGAAGTTATTGGATTAAACGTTGTTAGATTCTTATGTGGACAAGAAGATGCAGAGAGAATGAAATTCTCAACACTAACTGAGAAAGAACTTGATAAAGCCTATGAAAGCAAACTATCAAAGATTGATTGGGGACAAGCAATTGCAGGTGAAACACGTCATTATCTAGATTGGTTTTATGGTATTAATCTTTCAAGAAATCTTATGAATGCTATAAAGACTACAGGGAAATTCAAAATAATGTCAATTGGAAGGGTTCAAGGTCCCGCACTTAATCTTATAGTTCAACGTGAAAGGGAAATTCAAAAATTCAAACCAGAAACCTATTGGCAAATATTCATAACAGTAGATGATCAAAAAAATAAATTAGAATTAAAACACATAAAAGATATTTTTGATAAATCTGAACTATCTAAATTTGAAAACCTAAAAGGAAAAAAAGCACTGGCACAAACTAAAAAGACTCAACAAATAGTTCCTCCAAATCCTCCCTTTAATCTAACAACGCTCCAAACAGAAGCATACAAACTTTATGGAATAACTCCATCTAAAACTTTACAAATAGCCCAAGGACTTTATCTAGCAGGATTGATATCTTATCCCAGAACATCATCACAAAAACTTCCGGATTCAATTGCATATAAAGAAATTCTGGAAAAACTAGCAAAAAAATACAAAGCAGATAAGTTAATCAAAAGAGACAAACCCGTAGAAGGTTCTAAAACAGATCCAGCACACCCCTCGATTTATCCAACAGGAAACTTTTCGGTACTTTCAGACCAAGATGAAAAAATATACAATCTAATTGCTAAAAGATTCCTAGCATTATTCTGTGAAGACGCAATAATAGACAAAAAAACTGTAAGTGCGGTAGTAGATGATTTAAAATTCTCTACAAGAGGAAGTCAAATAGTAAAAAAAGCTTGGATGGAAATATATCCAACAAAATCAAAAGAAATTGAAATACCTGACATGGAAGGAGAGGTAGATATTGTAGACCAAAGGATAGAAGAAAAAGAAACACAACCTCCAAAAAGATACTCTCCTGCCTCAATTTTATCTGAACTTGAAAAAAGAAATCTTGGAACTAAAGCAACTCGTGCTAACATACTAGAAACTCTTTATGATAGAGGATATGTGCAAGATCAGAGCATTAAAGCAACACCATTAGGAATATCTTTAATTGAAACAATGGAAAAATACTCTCCGATTATTATTGATGAAGAACTTACAAGAAACTTTGAACAAGATATGGAAAAACTAGAGGGAAAAGAAAAAACAAAACTTGAAAAAGAAGAGGAAGGAATATTACATAAAGCTAAGGAATCAATAATAAAAATTTCAGAAGACTTTGAAAAACAAAAAGAAAAAATTGGAAAAGAACTTGTTGGTGCAAACATCGCTTATAGAGAACAACAAAAAATAGAAAACAGACTAATGTTATGTCCAAAATGTAAAAAGGGACATTTGGCAATTACATACTCAAAGAAAAATAGAAGACATTTTGTAGCATGTGACGCTTATCCTAATTGTAAAAATACTTTTTCTCTACCTCCAAATGGAATTATCAAGAAAACCGATAAAACTTGTGAGGAATGTAATTTCCCTATGATGATGGCTCTTAGAAAAGGTAAAAAACCATGGTTTTTCTGCTTCAATCCAGAATGTCCTGGAAACAAAAAAAGAATAGAGGAATACAGAGCTAGAAAACAACAACAAGAAAGTTAAAAAAAAGAAAAAATACAGCCCTAATTATAAGACTGTATTTTCATGAAAATAGATAGGATTAATGCTTCCTCTGTCTTTGCATCCAATTCGCCAAAACTATCCGTATAGTACGAACTGTTCGCAATTCTATCTAAGATATAGGCTCGCTCTTGTCGAGATAATTTGGCAACCTTAGTAGAGTCCAGAAGTAATTTATTTATCACCATACTAAACAAATAACAAATATATATTTAAACATGTTTGACTATTTGCCAGTGGAATAGGAGTATTCCAAAGTGAACATACATATTTTAAAATGAAAATAAAACCTATATTCAGATGGTATGATTTTTGGGTAGGATTTTACTGGGATCAACAAAAAAGAGTACTATATTTCTTCCCAATTCCTATGTTCGGATTCAAAATTAGTCCCTAGTTTCTTCAGTAACTTGCCTTGCAAGTTTGCTATTTTCCTTAGCCGCTTCTTCTCCTCGTCTACCTAGTTCTCCGAAAGCCATAACAGCTCCAACTCCTCCAAGGACATCTATGCTGGAATAATCTCCGCCTAAAATAGAATAAATTGCATAACCAGCTCCTAGAACAACCCCTGCTCCACCAATCACTTGTTTTATCATCTTAATTTTCTCAGAATTAGGCTTCTGAGGTACCAACACCTCAGTAAAAACTATAATAAAGAGTATTTAAATTTTATGAATACCAGTACCAAAGGAGAAATCCTGCTGCAACTAATATTGCCAAAAGGATAGTTATAATTAAACTAATATTTTTCTCTTTCTTAGACAAATCCTTCCACCTTCTTCTATTTTTCTTCCAATCTTTTCTATGTACTAAACTAGTAATAATAAACAATAAACCTATTGCCCACAAAGAAAAATTGCCCGTAGGCAAACCAATAACAAACCAAATTGTACCTATAATAAAGAAATTGTAATAATCTACTGGCCTCCGATGGGATTTACGTAAAAAAATTGCTATTGCCGCTAAAACAATTATTAAAACAGCTACAGAGATCAATAACCACGGTACAGCCATTATTAATTAAATAAATAAGAGATTATAAATCTAACTAAAACCACTCTTGTAGCCTAGTCTGGGTATTTAGCTGCTTCAATAACTTACTTCTCTTGAATATAGTATCATAATCAAAATTAAACTTAATCTTCCCAATTTTCTTGGCAGACTCAGACAAATCCTTCCTAGTTTCGAATTTCATTGTCTTAGAACTTAAAGCTTTCCTAACACTCTCACGAACAACCCACACTCCCAATGCCGCCCAATAAGAAGGCCCCTCAATTCTAATAGCTAAAACACTAGCTTGTCTCTTAATCTTATCTAAATACTCTAAAATTGGAAGTCTAGAAGCATAATATCCCCCAGAAGTATTAAATGCATAGCCCTTTCTTCCATAAAATCCTTCCATATCTGTAGAAGCCTTAACTTCTTTGGTAGGATTCCAAGAACTTCCAGGCAAATACAATTCGAATAACTCATAACTCCAAACTCCTGGAAAAAATAATAACAAATAGGAGTTACCCATGAACTCTCCAAAGTGTAATTCAAAATTTTCAATCCACTTATTCTCCCTAACATTTTCAAGAAGAGTCTTTCCAATCATATCATCTGTAGCAGTAATACTCCATCTAGTAGGAACCAGTCTCTTACTCTTTTTCAAACCCAAAACTCCTACACTCAATATTTTATTTAGAGTATACTCGCTAAAATTTTTACTGTAAAGCGTCTTAATTGCTTCATTAGCCTTAATCTCATCATTTATTGCCTTATCCACACTTCTGTGAACTTTAACATTCGAAGTAACTTTTGCCTTTTTTAATGGAGCCTTCATCCCATGAGGGGTTAAAACTCTATCTTTATTTCTTCCAAACTTCAAATTCCTTTTTAGTTCAATTTCAACATCAACCGGCTTAGAAGCAATAGCAATTTCTTGAGCAAGATTTACAAATTTTTTATTTAATCTAGTATCAGAAACCTTACTCTGGAACCGAGAATTCAATAAACTATTTCTTAATTTTAAAACATCATCTATTTGAAAGTTATTCTCTGCCCAAAACTTTTCATCATCATAAACCCAGGCATCTTTGTCCGCTTCTAACGGACTCATAATTCCTACATTAACCAAAGGATACTTCAATTTGGAACCAATAAATACGCTTGGAGGAGAAACGCTTTCTACTTTTGAAATATTCCCCAACTTTCTAACCTTAAAATTAGTCTCCGCTATCTTTTTTACAACTTCAAATTTAATATCACCCATTAAATCCAACCTCTCTTGAAAATTCCTTTATTTCTAATATCAAAATTTAATTCCCTTGGAGACAAACTTCTATGTTTTAATAAAACACATCTCCTTTTTCCTCTTTCATACTTTAATTCTAATATACATTTACTCCAATACTTGAATAAATCACCTCCAACAATATTTATTTCTCCTTTAATTCCCTTCCTATAATCTTCTTCACAAACAAAACCCCCATAAACCTGATTAGTAATTATTATTGGGATATTTTTCTTTCTAGCAATTTCTGAAAGCATCCTCATCTGTTTTGCAACCTCTCTATTTACTTGTTTTATCCTATTATCATCATTCGACTTAATTGCGTCCCCCAATTCTAACCTATAAAGCATTGCCATCCCATCAATAACAATTAAACCAACCTGATCTTTTTTCAAATGATTTAACAAATTAGCAAAAGCCTTCTTCTGTTCATCAAAACTAACTGGTTCCAAAAGTAAAATATTCTTCAAAATATCCTCATAAGTTTCTCCAACAATTTGCTTAACTCTTTCAACAGAAAAACCTCCTTCAGTATCCATAAAAATTACTTTCTTATTCTTCTTTGCCTGACTGCAAGAAGCCAATATAGAAAAATTACTTTTTCCACTACCCGCAGGACCTGCTATCATCGTAATAACATCCTTTTCATACCCTCCATAAAGCCAAGTATTCAAATCATAGCTCCCAGTAGAGATTTTAGAAGTTTTATTTCTAATCATAACAAATTAAAAACCAGTAGATTAATAAGTATTTGTAAACATTATTATACATATTAGAGTAAAAAATGTTTAATTTTAATCCAGACTCATTAATAACATTCCTAGTAAATTATGGTTATCTAGCTCTATTCATTGGTATGGTCATTGAAGGACCAGTAATTAGTATTCTAGGGGGATTCTTAACTTCATTGGGTTTTTTTAAAATATACTATGTCTACCCAATTATTGTAGTTGCGGACGTTATTGGGGATAGTATAGCATATGCCATTGGATACTTTGGAAGAAAAAAGATACTGGTAAAACTATTTAGTTGGTTACAAATACACGAAGAAAAACTATTGGGAATGGAAGAATTCTTTAAAAAACATGGAGGAAAAAGTGTATTCATTTCAAAATTCATTGCTGGGGCTGGAAGCTGGACTCTAATATCTGCAGGAATTTCCAAAATGAACTTAAAAAAATTTTATAGTTACAGCATAGGAGGGGGAATAATAAAATCCGCGATCTATATTGGACTTGGTCTATTCTTCGGAAGGATGTATAAGGTAATAATTAGTTGGTTGGACTGGGCAGGAACAATTGCACTTCTAATAATAATTGCAGCAATAATATTATATGTTCTGAAAAAACTATCTCACAAAGATATGACTCCTAAAAAGAAAACTAGAAGAAAGAAAAAATAATTATTTTAATTTCTTAAAATCAGCGGCAACTTTATCTAATTCTTTTGTAATTGTTGAAACTGCATCATCAATTACTTTCTTAGCTGTTTTACCCTTAGTCTTAACAGTTAAAACAGGATTTTTTGTTGGATGTTCTCTTTTCCAAACAGCAAGAACTACACTTGAATCTTTATTCAAATAAACTCTAAGAATTTCTACAATAGTTAAACTATCAATTTCTACCTTTATTTCATCCTTTGAGCTTTCAAGAACTTTAACTTCCATAATAAGAAGTCACTATTTTGCTTTATAAAGTTTACTCATATCAAAAAACAAACATTTATCAAACAAATGATACATAAGAGATTATGTTTATAATTGCGCACTTATTTGCAGGACTAATTATAGGAAAAATAACCGATAACTATCTATGGGCATTAATAGGCGCCCTAATTATTGATCTAGATCACCTAATCCCTTACACAAAACATAAAGTTTTATTTAGTGCAAAAAAATTATGGAAAACTGTAACAAATCCCTCTGATCCTTATGGAAATCAAAGAAATTTCCTACATAATTTTTTTATATTCGTTTTAATATCTGCAACTCTTCTTATTTTAGATAAGAGAATTGGAATAGTATTCTCTGCTGCTTATTTTAGCCATTTGATTCTAGATTCATTAGACAGCTCAAACCTATACTTATTTTATCCTCTCAAAAAAGACATCATTGGTCCAATAAGATACTTGTCAAAAAAAGAAATTGCTATAACAATAATTCTCCTGGTAATATTTTTGGCAATATAATCATGACTTGTCGGACCTTTTTCCCATATACTTTACTGAAGAGTAAATTCCGTAAGCTCCTCCAATTATTGCCCCAATAGCAGTTCCATACTCTGCATAAGTTTTTGCAACTTCTTCGCTTTCAAGAGATCCAATCCCAAATCCAGCAAGCAATCCCAAACCAATACCTATAACCAAAGGAATGGCAAATTTACAAGAAGTATCTACCGCACTTTTCAAATCGGGATTATTTACTTTTTCTTCAAGAAAACTCTCTACTCTACGCAAAAATTTCATATTCACTTCCTGCCAAAAATTATATCATCTATATCCTTTTGACTTAAGTCTTCAACATTCTTTGTTTCTTCTTCATTAACCTCTTCAAATGTTTCAAGACTAGTATCATTAAATTCTACTTCAGTATGCTTGGGAATTTCAAACTCCATCTCATCAATATTATCATTTCTCTCCTCCATCACAACAATAGGACTTTCAGATTCCTCTTTCTTATTCATTATCCTATTTACAAATCGCCTCCAATAAGGAATTTTAGGTTCTTCCTCAATCGCTATCTCCATAGGGTCTACAACTTTCTCCTCCTTCATCTTTTGTAGATCTGCTATAGTTATTGTCTTAGTAGAAAATCTATCAAAACCTAATTGTTTTTTGGCCATCGCCAACTGTTTCGAAATCTCTGGCTTCAAAATTCTAATTCCCAAAATTTCTTCTAATTTAACTGCTAGATTATAATCATTATCTGGTAAAACCCCTTGTTCAGCCATTTTGATAGCTTTTTCGGATTCGCCAGTTTCCCTTGCCAATTGAGTTACAGTCATTTTCCTAGATCTTCTAGCCCTCATAATTATCCAGTGAAAATTATCTACCAAATCCCCTCTTTTCTCCTTAGGTTTTTCTTCAACAAATTTATCAAATTTTTGGTCAATCAAATCTCTCAACGTAACCTCTTGCTTCTTAATCAAATCTTGGTTTTTGTTTAGTGCCAAGTTTGCCTTATGTTCTTCAGGATTCAAACCTGCAGCATTTGAAAGTCTCTTATACATAGACTCACTCTTGTGGATGTTATCTAGCTGATCTGTGGTAGGCTTTCTGATAACAGGAGAATTTTCATAAGACAAGCATCTCTGACAAATCTTCACAATCCCTTCTCCAGAAATAACATCAAACAATTTTGCCAATTCCTCAGGAGCACCACATTTTGAACATTCCATAAAAGATTAAGAAAATCTCTCTTTTTTAATATTTATATAGTAAAATCATATCATTAATCTAGATACTTTGAGAGGTCCTCGACAGAACTAAGCTCTTGAACTACATGTTCGTTATTGATAATCACTGCTGGATAGGACTCTATATCAAACTTGAATAAAACTGCATTAAGAGCAGCTAAATCGGAATCAGCAGCGATAGGTATCAAAACTATATCGCTTCCAAACTCTTCTTTTAAATCTAATAAAATCTTACTCCAAACATTCTGTGTTGCTTTCTTGGTTAGATCCCTTGATTCATATTCATAAAGATAAACAACAGTATTAAAATCAACCTTAGTCCCACAAATTTCAGAAGTTCTGATAGCATTTATCCATAAAAAAGTTCTCATTAAATCATACTTCTTATGCGCCAACTTCAAATTATCGGTGATTTTTCCCGCAGTATCATATCTTTCCAATTCTCTGGCCTCTTCATAAATTCTATCTGCAAAATTTATATTTGAATCAATCATTCCTTGACAAGAAAGATTCTCCAAAGACATAAGATCGTTTAATGCAAGAATGTCCATAAGAGATATTTCTGAAACAGCATAATATTCATTAATTCTGTCTAATCTATTTCCTTCGAAAGCAACTCCAATTAACAAACCAAATATAAATACAACTACAGTTAACAAAAGCGCTTCCCAAAATACATGCTTCGGACTCTTTAACATTTTAATTCCAAGTTTTCTTACCTTTAAAAAACTTATATATTGAGTATATTAAGATAGCAGGATAAGCAGTTAGGTAAAATATCATATATGACAGCAAACCGAACAATCCATGCCTCTTATAATCCTTCTCTTTGGAATAAGCAAGAGCTAGAATATTATATACTAGCCCCAAGATAAATAAAACAATCCCAAAGAAAAATAAGATACTTGGAGTCAAATTTAAATCTCTCATACTCAAAATAGCAGTTTCAGTAGCTATTGACATTCTAGTTGACAAATATCTAACAATAATGGACCTAATAATTCTATAACTCAAAACAACTAACCCAAACATTGCCAAAAACCACGCAACTACAAAAAAGGGAATAATAAATAATCCCAACATTCCATGTCTTAAAAAAGAACTTTTATATTGATTAATAGTTTGAATACCTCCAACATTCCATCTCAACCTTTGTTTAAACCAATCACTAATTTTATCTGGAGCAACGGTATAGACCTGCGCAGGAATAGCCATATGGATTAAATATCCCTTAGCAACCATATTCCAGGTTATTTCAATATCTTCAGTCCAATTATCCATTCTGAAACCATTACATTCGTCAAAGGCCTTTTTAGTATAAATGCTCAAAGGACCATTAGTAACATAAATTCCTCCCACAAAACCTAATAGCTTTCTAGTAAAAGCAATTATCTTGTATTCTATAGCCTGCAATTTGGCAATCCAAGTATTTCTATTTTCAACAAAAACCCTTGAAGTAACTCCCCCAACTCTTTTATCATTAAAATAGCCGATCATAGCGCTGATCGCATTAACTTTTGGGAATGAATCTGCATCTGTAAATCCAATTAAATCTGTTTTAACAAATTTTGCACCATAGTTTTTAGCACCCGCAGCACAACCAGTATTTTTTGGAGTTCTACACGCCATCACTTTGCTATATTTTTTAGCCAATTGCTTAATGATTTTATAAGATCCGTCCGTTGAACGATCATCAACCACAATAATTTTCTTCAAACCAGAATAATCTGATTTCAAAAGTCCCTTGACAGTTCTTTCAATACTCTCTGCCTCATTATAACAAGGAATTACTATACTCAAAGAAAATTTCTTCTTAATTTTAGGAATCTCATAAATTTTATCCCTATTTTGAAGGTATATCAAACTAAACAAAAACAAATAATATAACCCTAGGAAACTATATGCTAAATAAATAATTGTCAATACTTCCATTTTATTCTTCCACTTCAGATTGTGGAACTTCTTTTAAAGGGTTTTCGGTATCATTAACATTAAAATAATCAAAGAAATCGTCACTCAAGGTCAATTCATGAGTATGGCCTATTTTCTTCTTTTTGATTAAATTCAAATCAGAAAATTTCTTTATATGATCATATGCCTTATTTCCTCTAATCTTTATTATAACTGACTGTTTTATTGGTTGCTTATATGCAATAATAGCCAAAGTTTCTTGCTCTGCCTTAGAAAACTCAGCATTGCCTGTTGCAATCTTATTAATTATATAAGAATACTCTGGTTTAACATCCATTTTCCATGAACCACTCTTTTCAACAATTTCCATTGCAGATTCCCCTTTAACATACTTCTCTTGTAGTTTTTCTATAAGTTCTCTAATTATTATAGGATTTAAATCTGTCAAAGAGATCAAATCCGGCATGGACAAAAATCTTCCAGAAACAAAAAACACTGCCTCCAGAGTCATCAGATCCTCTTTTGTTTTAGCCTCATCAATCTCTTCTAAAGTTTTACTTGAAACTTCCATGATTTATTTAAACAATCTATCTTTAAAAGAGTTATCAAAAACAATAATGCTTAAATAACATATATTTTAATATTTGCATATGAAGAAGAGGATAATTTTAATCGTTGCGAGCATAATTATTTTTCTAATAGTCCTAGAATCAATGATATTAGTAATAAGAGCCGCAAGTGAAAGAGAAATAGATGATGTTTCTCCCGAATTACATTGTCAAGAAAAAAGGATGGAAGATGCAGATATTTATTGGATAATTCCAAAATTTGATGGAAAAAAGATTTCAGACGATGAAGATTGGTGTGAAGAAATACTCGCAACAGGAAAGGAGTTAGGACTTCATGGATTTGAACACCTCTACAGAGAATTTGGAAATGAAACCAAAACAGATGAGTTACAAGAAGCAATAGAAATATTCGAAGAATGTTTTGGATTCCCTCCGGAAAAATTCAAACCCCCCCAACATAGAATTACTGATAAAAATAAAAGATTTCTAGAAGATAGAGACATAACAATAGTAGGAAAATATAACTCATTATTCCATAAAGTATATCATTGTGAAAACTCTGGAGTATTCTCAAATAATTTTATTGAAGCTTTCTAAACTTTAAATCTAAGAATAGCTCCGATTCCACCAAGATTCTTAAACTGATCTCCTTCTTCAGTCTCTAAGGAAACAACTTCTAAATTAGAATCAATCTTCTTTGCTAGAGCTTTCAACTCTTTCATTAATTTTTTATCCAAATCTTTTGACAAAATTAAAGTATCAACTGCACCATATTCCAACGCTTTTTTAACATCTTGCTCCTTCAATGCCGCAAGATCTGGTTTTTCTCCAAGAGTTTGAAAAAACTTTTCCAATAATTTTTTCTCGTGAATAATCTCTTGATCTGCCAAAATCTCCTGAGATTTTTGAACTAATTCCTTTAAGCCTGACTCATCGCTTCCCCCAATATCTACTCTTCCAATTACTTTTTGTTGAAGTTGATCTGTTAAATAATCATTATCTAAAAATTCATCTTTTGTAGGAATTGGCCCTCCAACTAAAATACCTTTTAATTTAGGATTTTCAAAGAAAGCTTTTTTCATTTCCTCTGCAATTCTCTTATAAAAATCTCTTGTCAATCCTTCAGTGATTCTATGGAATCTCTGTGAACTCTGACCACCTGCTCTAACCTTACTTGGAATTCCAGAAGTCATTTTTTGTATAACTTCTATTCTTTTACCTTCCAAGGCACCTATAGTAGCCTCTTTTCTATCCATAACCAATAAACCAAAAATCTCTGAAATCTCTAATTGCTCCTTAAGTGGTTCCAAAACAAATCCCTTGTCACATCTATATAATCTAATCTTCAAAGGCAAAGTAGGCTCAATATCCCACAACCTCAAATCATTCTGACCTTCAACTTTCGCAACATTACCTGCAAAAACGGCCAAACCATTCTCAGGAGTTTTCTTCAAACTCTTAAGATGCCTAACAATTTTATCCAAAGCATCCTCAACATTCTTTCTAGTAGCAGTAGATTTAATATTTTTAGCAGTAGATTTTTCCGCCTCTAGTTGTCTTTGAACAGCATTTACATCATAACCTGATGAGATATATACTGTTATTAGTTCT
>CBDUAR010000002.1:0-29047 GCA_965365175.1 uncultured archaeon | reverse complement strand
ATTCGAGTCCTTCCCAAGAGGAGCCTTCTCAATCTGAAACGAGAATAAGATTCTTTGAAGAACATTGTGATGAGACTTGTTTTATTTCTAATTTGAATTTGACAAATGAATCTTATAAATTAAGAATTGAAGTTAATAATGCAACGTTGAATTTAGATACTGTTGATTATCAATTAATTTTTGAAGGTGTTGTTGAGAATGTTACTGAAGAAGTGGTTGTTGGAAATGAAACACAGATTGTTATTACCGAAATAGTTTCAAATGCAACGGTTAAAACTATTCAACACCCTGCAGTTATTGGAGAGCCAGTTAGATGGACTAAGGAGATTAAATTAGATAAGGAAGGAGCTGTTAAAGTTAATGTTCCTAGGGAAGCTAAGAACATTACTGCTTATAGGATTAACAAAGGTCAATCTAGAACTAGGAGTATTTCTTCTTTGGAAGAATCTAGAGAAGGAGTTTCACTTACGGGTATGGCTATCTCAAATCCTTCAGATGATTCAGTTATTGCGAGATTTTTTAGGAGAGTGTTTGGGGCAATAACTGGTAGAGCAATTTCAGAGGATATAGAAATTGTAATAGAAGATAATGCTTCAGATTATGAAGTGGAATACTTTACGGAGGCACCTTTGGCAGTTGAGGAGAATATTACTGGAGGAAAAAGAGTTACAATTACGGGGCCTGATAAATTCCATTATCAAAATATTTTGGCATTTGTAAATCTTTCAGAAGAATCAAATAACTTTAAGTTGTATCATATTGAAAATGGTAAAAGAGCTGAAGTTCAATTTAATGGTTATGATAACAATGGAAATGGATTGATTGATTACATTGAGTGGGGGGTTCCTCATTTGAGTACTCAAGTTTATGAAATTATAATTGAGATTACAAAGGCAGAACATTTGAATTCAAAGAGGGAATTCATTTCAGAAATTTATGATCAAGTATTTGATTTAGATAATATTTGGAGTGGAGAGATAAAAAATAATGAATATGTTAGAGTTACTTTTGAAGCTAATTTAACTTCTGGAAAAGATATCGCTATTTATCCAAGAGTTGTTAAAGGAAGACCTGGAATTGAAGTTTATGAGAAAGATGGAAATGAGATTATTGCAGAGTTTGATTTGATTGTTGATAATGAGTATAACAAAGTTTAC
Organism: uncultured archaeon; assembly: GCA_965365175.1. Classification (GTDB taxonomy): domain Archaea; phylum Nanobdellota; class Nanobdellia; order Pacearchaeales; family GW2011-AR1; genus WJLC01. The sequence goes on along the minus strand of CBDUAR010000002.1, from coordinate 27,890 downwards.
TTAGACGGATTGAATGGAAGTCAAGATACTTTTGATTTGAGAGTTGTTGGGGGAAGTATTGAGTTTGATCATATTGTTGATCCTTTTTTTGAAACAACCTCTTTGTTTTTGGATGGATTTGAAATTAATAATTTTGCTTCATTATGGACTTATGATGCAGCTGTTTATGAAAGACAAAGTGTAGAAAATAATCTGGATGGAGGAGGAACTTTTTCTATTCAAGCACTTGGTGCTTCTACTCACTCTACTATGGAAGTAACTCTTCCACAAGATATTTCAGGATATAGTTATTGTAATTTAACTTCTAGATTGCTTATTGAAACTGCTGTTGATGCGGGGGAGTATTTATGTATGGATTATTCTTATGATAATGGAACTACATGGAATAGAGATACTACTACTGATGGAGGTGTTGGAGGATTATGTCAGGACGGAAATGTTGATACTGAAGATGTATTTAGAACAATTACCCATAATATTGATAATCCTGGAAATAATCAGACATTTAAATTTAGATTTAGATATTTAACTGGACAAAAGAATGAGAATGCTCATATTGATAATGTTAATTTAAGCTGTACCACTGTATCAATAATTTCATTAACAGATTATTATGCGTTAAATAGTTCTTCTGGAAGAATTGATGTTTTTAATACTTCTAATATTATACCAATTGAAAATGTAGTTTTAAATTTTTCAATAGATTCAAATCAAGGAGATATTAATTCATGGTATTTGAATTTTACCGCAAATGGAACAAATGGTTGTTCTTTAGGAAACAAACAAAGTAGTGTTTGTTACTCTTATCCTAATTGGATACAATTCATAAACGGAACTAATACCGCAACCTATAATGGGGAGGGAGGAGATGTTGGAGACAGAATAATAGAGACTAAAACAGGTACAGGGTCAAGCATAAACCTTAGTTATATAATTGACGAACATTATAATCCAAATATTTTCAAGTGGTATGATGCCTTATATAATTTTTCAGATATAAAATGGCAGAATGGAACTGGCCAAAGAATTGTTGGTTCTAATCTTTTGAAAATAGAATTAAACAATTCTCTTGTTCCTACTGATGCTGATTCTTATAAGCTTGATTTTAGAGTTGGTTATGGTGGTTCTCCTACAAATGATTTAGAGGCATATGTTTGTAATTCTAGTTATGTTGCCGGAGATTCTGTAACTTCAGGTAAGTGTGCGGTTATTGCCTCTAAACTTCCAAGTGAATTTCAAGGTGATGGAACAAAATATAGAGGTATTTTTACAGGGGATTTGCTTAGCTTAATTGGAGATATGAAGTGGGTGATATTGGTAACTGCGGAAACAAATGCTTCAAATTATTATTATATTAAATCCTATGGAGCAACAGCTCCGAGTTATACAACACACTGGGAGTATTCACCAAATTATGGGGCTACATGGTTTAATTTAGCAGATGGTTACGAGACAGAATTAAATGTAAACTGGTTTTATGGTGATCCAGATCCAACAACTTTTGTTTATAAATTATGGGTTAACACAACTACTGGTTTTGAAGAAACTTATGAAGGAAATATTACTTGGGATATAGATCCGTCTTTCAATATTCCTCCTGAAGCTACAATAACTGCTCCTTCAGAAGGATTAACTTTTGCCTTTCCAAAAGAAGTTATTTTTGTGGCTAGTGATCCAAATGCTGATGATTTAAATGTAAGTCTTTTCTTATACAATACTGATTGGACATTGAATAAAACAATAGTTACAAATATGACCCAATTAAATAATACTTATATTTGGGATGATTCAACACCGGCGGGATCATATAAATTAGTCTTAGAAGCTTGTGAAATAAATACTACTGAATTGTATTGCATAAATAGTTCAAGATCTATAACTCTTGAGTTTGATACAACTTATCCTCAATTTTCAAATTATGTAGATAATAACGGAACTGTTGAAGCTGGAGGAATTGGATACTTTAATGTCACTGTTGATAACACAAATGGAACTGTTTATTTAGAGATTGATGGAAAGAATATTACTGCAACTAATACTTCAAATGTTTACAATGTAACTTACACAATGCCAGAGTATGGAACTTATCCTTATAGATGGCACTCATGGGGTAATGGAACTGCAGAAAATTATAATGTATCTGCCGAGCAAAGTTATTATGTTAACAAGTCAGAAGGTCCTGCAGTGATTAAGAAAGTTCAGCATGGTTACGAAGAAATGACTGGACTTAGTTGGGTTGTTGCATTGGATGAGCCAGTTATTGAAGGAAAGTCATTCTTGACATTTAGTTACTCTACTAATCTTCAAGATCCGGGGGTGTATTTAGTTAAGGGAGAATTAAATTCGACACATTTAATTTTTTCTAGAGATTCGGGAGGAGGAACAATATCAATTGCATGGTATGTAGTAGAATTTGAGTCAGGTGTTAATGTACAATCAAATACTGATAATCAGACATTAGCAACAACAAATATACTTCTTGATGAGGTTAATATTTCTTCTACATTCCCTCTTGTCAGTTTCAAGAATAATGGGGGTGTTGTTACAAACGATGATGGTATTGCAATAAGCATAACAAATTCAACTAATGTTCAACTTAGAAGTGGACAACCTATTGGATCAGGTGGTTCTGATGATGGAGCATTTTGGCAAGCAATTGATTATGGCGGAGCAAAGATACAAAATGGTTCTTTTGCTAATTGGGCTACAACAACTCAAGAGGTTACAATAAATGAAGTTGATTTAACTAAGACTTTTGCTTATGCCACCTATGGTACTGGACTGACCAATCAAAATAAGGTTATGCTTAATTTTACCAATTCAACTAATTTGCATTTTGAAAGAAATGGTACTAGCAATATTAATTATATTGATTGGTATGTTGTAGAGTTTACAGGAAATGAATCTGTTCAAACTGGTCAAGCTAATTTTGTTAATGGTGTTGGAGAAATTAATGTTCCAATAAGTGAAATAAATACTTCAACTGCTATGGCTTTCATAGGTTCAAATCAAAAGTCAGGAAAGACTAATGATACAAGAGATGATGTAGGTGCAGCTTGGTTTGTTGCAAACATAACTAATTCAACTAATCTTCAATTGACAAGATCAACCGCTGAGAATATTTCAGATGTCCAGTGGTTTATTGTTGATTTTGCAGGAGATATAACTTATCCTCAATTCTCAAATTACGCTGATGATAATGGAACTCTTTACGATTCGGGAACAGGATATTTCAATGTAACAGTTCTTAATACAAATGGAACTGTTTATTTAGAAATTAATGGAACAAATGTTACTGCAACTAATGTGGCTGGAGATAATTACACAGCGAATTATACATTTAGTACAAATGATACTTATACTTATAGGTGGCACTCATGGGGTAATGGTTCTTTAGAAAATTATAATGTATCTGAAGATAGAAATTATACTGTGCTTGCAAATACTGCTCCAACACACAATAATCCAATATTAAATTCAACTGATGGAAGTAATGATACTAATCAGAATTTAACTTGTTATAATCAATCAACTTTTGATGCGGATGGACATGATGTTAAGAATGTTTTTAATTGGTATCTAAATGGTTTAAGTTTTAATTCATTAAATATGCCTTTTGAAGGTGGAAGTAATTCAACTTGGACAAGAGATTATTCTGGAAATGATTTCCATGGAACTGTATACAATACAACTTGGAATAGGACCGGAGGTTATGATGGAAAGGGTGCTTACGAGTTTGATGGCAATAATTCTTATATTAGTACACAAAATTTCTTAAGTAATGCTAATGATTTTTCATTCGGTGGTTGGTTTTATGCTAATGAAATAGTTATTGGAACTTCTCTATGGGGACAAGATGGTACTTTTGAGTGTGGTTGGAATGGTGCTTGTGGAGGAGGCTTAAACTGTTGGGGCCAAGGGATTGATCCATTATGTTGTGAAGTTAACGTTTCTGCAGGTCAATGGTATCACCTTATGACTAATTGGAATGGAACTAACTTGATTATGTATCTTAATGGTAGTGAGGAAGTTGCTTGTAGTTTAACAAACCCAACTAATTCTGCTTTCCCACTTAATCTAGGTGGAAATGTTTTCAATCAAGCAGATAATCATTTCAATGGTACAATCGATGATTTTGCTGTTTATAACAAATCACTTTCTGCAGAACAAATTAAAGCAATTTACGATTATTCTCCTAATGTTATTTTAAGCGCAGATACAATTATAGGGGAAAATTGGAGATGTGAAGTTACTCCAAATGATGGTTATGTTGATGGAACAACTTTGAGTAGTGATAACTTGACAGTATTGTCCTCAGATTTTACTCCTCCGCAGATTCAATTAATTTCTCCAGATAATGATTCTAGTGATTTAGATGGAATTGTTATTTATCAGTATAATGTTACTGATGCTGAGAGTGCAGTTGCATCCTGTGAATTTATAGTTGATGGTTCTGTTTGGTCAGTCGATAATTCTATAGTTGAGGGGGTTGTTTCTGAGTTTAGATCTGGTTTATTATCAGGAGTTCACAATTGGAATATTAATTGTACTAGTGATGGAGGAGAAAACTCGTCAGAAGTTAGAATAATAAATATTTCTTCAGATATCATCTTTGAGGATTCATTCACTTCTTCAGGAGGATTTGAAAATGATTCTCTTAATTCTGCTCCTTGGGAAAGGGGAAATGCAACTCAATCAGTTATTGGAGGTTGTCTAGATGATGCATTCTGTTGGGGGACTAATTTAACTGGAAATTATAATGGAACTGCATCTTATACTTCTAATCTTACTCAAATTAGTGGAATGGACTTAAGTGGATATGCCAATGCTACAATGTGGTTTAATCATTATAGACATTTTGAAGATTCAATTACTTTATGGGATGGAGGAGTAGTAGAATTAAGTTATGACGGTGGTGCAAGTTGGGAAAGATTAACTCCGATTGAAGGGTATACTGGAAATCAATCAAATAATCCGGATAGTTTTATTTATAATCAAGATGCTTATGGCCTTTATTCAGATTATTGGGAATTGGCAAGTTTTGATTTAACGCCTTATGTAGGAAATTCAAGCGTAAAAATAAGATTTATTTTTGCAGCAGATACTTCATCTAGTGATGCTGGTTGGTTTATAGATACTTTAAGAGTAACTGGTTCAGCCTATCCAACAATTACTTTAATTACTCCTCCAAATAATGCAGTTGATCCAGATGGAACTGTTTACTTTAATTGTAGTGCTAATGATAGTTTCTTAGTTAATGTTTCACTTTACATTAATGGAGTGCTTAATGATACAATTATTGCTGGAGATGTTTCTAATTTTACCGCTAACTTTTCAGTTCCTTTAGCGGATGGAACTTACAATTGGTCTTGTGGAGCTTGGAATTCAGGTAACTTTAATCAGAGTGGAAATTGGACAGTAGTTGTTAATACAACTGCTAATCCAATCTATAATGCAACCGTATTCAATGGAAATACTTTGAACTGGTCAAATGTTGCAGATATAACTAATGTTTGTGATGCTGTTTTAGATAATGTGGATAACGGGCAGATACAGTGGTTGGATTGTGTTAATGCGCATAGCTCTAATTTTGATGTTAATGTTAATTTAAGTTATAATAATATTACAGTTGTATCTGAGAACTTGAATGAGACTTTCAATGCAAGTGCAGTATTAACTTTGAGAAACTTAACTTGGGATGCTACTCCTCTTGTTTATAGAAATGGAGCATTGTGCCCAGAAGCAATTTGTACAAATGCAACTTATAATGTTTCAACTGGAATTGCAACTTTCAATGTAACCCAATTTACAAGTTATTCAACTGTTGGAAATGCTCAATTAGAAATTTGGGATGAAAATGATACTGGAATGCTTTATGGAGACCAAATTAAGTATACTGGCGAACAAGTTAAATTCTTTGCAAATTATACAAAGAAGACGAACAATGATCCAATAACTGGGGCTACTTGTTTCATTAACTTTACAGATTCAAGTGGATTAATGACTTACAATGCTACTGATTCAATTTATGAGTACAATAGGTCTTTCAGTACAGATGGAACTTTTGATTGGAATGTTACTTGTACTGCTGCAGGATTTCAGACAATAACTTTGACGGATAATGTTTCAATTGCTCTTGCAATAGATGATTTATATCCTCAATTTTCAGATTACTATGATGATAATGGAACATTGTATAATTCTGGAACTGGATTCTTTGCGGTAAATGTAGATAATACAAATGGAACTGTTTACTTAGAGATTAATGGAACAAATACTAGTTCATACTTAGACACTTATTTGGTTCCTGTTGTGAATGTTACTGGCCATAATAATCAGGAAAATTTTGGAGGAAATATGAATGATTTAATTTCTTTCTCTGGAATGAATGTTTCAGATAAGGATCATCCTTCTGATTGGAGAGCTATTGTTAATAATTATTGGTTTGAGTGGCAATCGGGAGCGATTTTGAATACTAGTACAAGTATAAATAATAAAACCGGATGGATGAGTCTTGACTTTGGAGAAACTGTTGACAATTTAGATAAAATTTATATTTGGAATGTGAGAGAGACATCGAATAGAGCTGTTATTAATTATAGTGTTTATTATGCTACCAACATTACAGATAGTCTTCCAGTTGCACCAACTGGTACTTCAATCGTGGATTATAATTTCTCAAGCGATGGTTGGACAAAATTAAATGGTGATGATTTAGTTATGCCTTCAGCTGGAAGTAGCCCTGCTCCTGCAGATGCAGTGGTAAATTTAAGCAATGTTTCTGCTAGATATATTGCAATAGAAATTATAACTCATGGGGGAGATACTGCCAGAGTGGGATTAGCGGAGGTAGCTATAACTAAGTTAAGACATGAAGTTAATTATACTTTTACTCAATCGGGAACTTATCCATATAGATGGCACTCATGGGGTAATGGAACTAGTGAATTTTACAATGTTTCAATAGATAGAAATTATACTGTTCTTTCAAATGCAGTTCCAATACATAATAATCCAATATTGAATTCAACAGATGGAAGTAATGAGACAGACCAGAATTTAACTTGTTATAATCAGTCAACTTCTGATTCTGATGGAAATCCTGTAAAGAATATATATAATTGGAATATTGATGGAGTTCCAAGACCGGTATTAAATATGCCGTTTGAAGGAGGAAGTAATTCAACTTGGACAAGAGATTATTCAGGAAATGCAAATAATGGAAATGTTTATTTCAGATACTGGAACGGAACAGATTATCCCGGAATGTGGACTTCTACAGGAGGTCATGATGGATTTGGTGCTTATGATCTTACTCCAGGGGAGACTGGAACTTATACGGGTGATGATTGGGGAGATTATATTGAGTTGGGAAGTAGCCTTAATCCTTATTTGGGAGATGGAGGAACTGTTATTGCTTGGGTTAAGGTAACTGCAACAGGAGATAATACTTGTACTAATGCTCCTTCAATAATTGGTGATAACAATATGCAGTGGGGTTGTTTGGATGCTAGCGGAGGAATCGGAGTTAATTATAATGGAGGAAATTCTCCTGCTGTTAGTGATCCGATTAATGATGGAGAGTGGCATCATGTGGCATTGGTTCTTAATGAATCTGGAGATTCTTACACTTATATTGATGGTACTTTGAATGCTTCCGGATCTGAAAGTATTACTGTAGTAAGTTCTACTCTTACAAATATTGGTTCTACTGAAGGTGCAAGAAATGGTCAGTGGGATGGATTAATTGATGATTTGATGGTATTTGATGAAGCATTAACTGCTGAACAAATTGCTGCATTATACAATACAAATAATTTAATAGTTTCACAAGAAACTAGCATTGGAGAGAATTGGACTTGTGAAGTAACTCCAAATGATGGATATGATGATGGAACAACTTTAGCGAGTAATTATTTGGTGATTGTGGATAATACTGCACCAAATGTAACTTTAGATAAACCTGAAGATAATTATTCTAATGATACAGATCAATATGTGAATTTGACTTTCAACGCAACGGTAACTAATCAGGCATTAGCTAATTGTTCATTGTGGACAAACTATTCTGGAACTTGGGAACTGAATCAATCACAAAATGTAACTGGAACAAATAATGTAACTGAGTTTAATTTAACTGGATTAACTAATAAGACATTCATTTGGAATATTGAATGTACTGATACTTCAGGAAATAGTAATTTCAGTGTTGCAAATAGAACTGTTATTTTGAATTGGACAAACACAGTTCCAACTCACAATAATCCAATATTGAATTCAACAGATGGAAGTAATGAAACTGATCAGAACTTGACTTGTTATAATCAAAGTACTAATGATGCAGATGGACATTCAGTTAAGAATATCTTTAATTGGTATAAAGACGGAACTTCATTACAAGTATTGAACATGCCATTTGAAGGGGGAAGTAATTTAACATTTACTAAAGATTATTCTGGAACTGCTAATGGAACAGTTAGTGGGGCAACTTGGAATTCAACTGCAGGTTATGATGGAAAGGGTGCTTATGAGTTTGATGGAACTGGAGATTATATAGAATTTAGTGATAGTGTGATTCCTGATTCTGGAAACTTTTCTATATCTTTGTGGTTTAATCCTTCAGGTGGTAATGGTACTATTTTAGATGCTTCTCTTGGAACTAAGTATTTCTACATTTCTTATAGTGAAACTCGAATTAGATGGGATTTTGAGGGCGCAACAGATAATGATGAGCAAATTACATATATTACTGCAGTTAATCCTGGAACTTGGTATCATTTAGTTGCTGTTGGAAGATGGGGAGCTTCTTTCCCTAATGGGGCAGAATTGTATCTTGATGGTTCTTCTGTTGCGGTAGATGGTAATAATAATGGAGTTACTACTGGGAAGCCTTCACTTAATCCAATTAGGTTAGGGCAAACCTATGGGATAATCAATCCTTATGGGAATTATTCAGGAACAATTGATGATGTTCAGATATTTAATCACTCTTTAAGTGATGAACAAATCTCTGCATTGTATAATAACAGAACTGATTTAATAGTTTCACAGGAATTAGGAGAGACCGAAAATAATTGGAGTTGTGAAGTTACTCCAAATGATGGATATGATGATGGAACTAGTTTAATGAGTAATAACTTGACAACTATTTCAACAGTTTATCCAACAATAACTTTGATCACTCCTCCAGATAATGCAGTTGATCCAGATGGAACTGTTTACTTTAATTGTAGTGCTAATGATAGTTCAATAGCTAATGTTTCACTTTACATTAATGGAGTTCTTAATGATACAATTATTGCTGGGGATGTTTCTAATTTTACCGCTAACTTTTCAGTTCCTTTAGCTAATGGAACTTACAACTGGTCTTGCGGAGCTTGGAATTATGGTAACTTTAACCAGAGTGGAAATTGGACAATTGTTGTTAATACAACTGCTAATCCAATCTATAATGCAACAGTGTTTAATGGAAATACTACTAATTGGTCAAATGTTGTAGATATAACAAATGTATGTGATGCAGTTTTGGATAGAGTTAATGTTTCACAAATTGAGTGGGTTAATTGTGTTAATGCACATAGCTCTAACTTTGATGTTAATGTTAACTTGAGTTATAATAACATTACAGTTTTATCTGAGAACTTGAATGAAACTTTCAACACAAGTGCAATATTAACTTTGAGAAATTTAACTTGGGACGCTACTCCTCTTGTTTATAGAAACGGAGCATTGTGCCCAGAAGCAATTTGTACAAATGCAACTTATAATGTTTCAACTGGAATTGCAACTTTCAATGTAACCCAATTTACAAGTTATACAACTCAAGGAAATTCTCAGATGACTATTTGGGATGAGAATGATACCGGAGTACTTTATGGAGATCAGATTAAATATGTTGATGAACAAGTTAAGTTCTTTGCAAACTATACTAAGAAGACAGATGGAAGTGCAATAATTGGAGCTACTTGTACAATATATTATTACGATGGAAGTAATGATACAATGTCATATAATACAACAGATTCTATTTATGAAGCTAATAGAACTTTTAGTACAAATGGAACTTTCGATTTGAACGTTACTTGTACTGCTGCAGGTTTCCAGACTTTAACAACTGCAGATAATGTTTCAATTGCTTTGGGTGATGATTATTATCCTCAGTTCTCGAATTACTTTGATAACAATGCATCTCTCGCAGGTGCTAGGACTGCAAGCTTTGGTGTTACATTGAATAACACAAATGGAACAGTGTTGTTAGAAATAAATGGAACTAATGTTAGCGCAGTGAATCTTTGGACTCCTTCAGAATTAACTACTGTTGCTTGGTTTGATGTAATGGATGCAGATACAATTAGTTTATCTGGAAGCTCAGTTATTTCTATTGAAGATAAAAGTGGAAATGGAAATAATGCAACGGGGGTAAATAGCCCAACCTACAATAGTATCGATCCTAGATTGAACAATTTACCTACAATAGGTTATGATCAAGCTAAGAAATATTTGGAATTTGGTCCTGCAAATACTACTCAAGTATATGTTGTTACTTATTATGATGATCCAGATAATACTTTTGATAGCTATAGGTCTTTGGTAAGTGAAGATGGAACAACTAATATTCCAAGATTGCAGGGTCGTTCAGGAGCTAATTATCTTGATTATTCTGCAGTAGGTATTGAAGGTAATTATCGAAATGGAAATAATACCGCGTTAAATGATGCTTCAGTATTGCCTATGCCCCCAACTTTGTTAAGAACAAAATGGGACCAAAGTTATAATGTTACTTGGAGAATTATGGGAGGAAAACAAAATTACCATTACTGGGAATATGGTGCTGTTGGTGAGGTTATTTTTACAGATGGAACAGAAGATTTGGCAACACAACAAAAGATGGAAGGTTATTTGGCTTGGAAATGGGGATTAGTAGAAAGTCTTGACGCGAGCCATCCTTACAAATATACTGCCCCAGTAAGTGATGGAAGTTCAGATATTTATGTTGCCAATCATACATTTGGTTCAACTAACACTTATGTTTATCCTTACAAATGGCATGCTTGGAGTACTGGAGGTTCAAAATATAATGTTTCAGAAACTAGGGACTTTTATCTTCTTCCAGAGTATCCTCAATTTTATGATTATGTAGATGATAGTGTAACTCTTACTAACAATGGGACAGGATATTTTAATATTACTGTTAATATAACTACTGAGGCGGTTTTGAATGGAACGGTGTTATTAGAAATTAATGGTACAAATATTACTGCAACTAATGTGGCAGGAGATCTTTATACAGCAAATTACACTTTTACGAGTCCAGGAGGTTATGATTATAGATGGCATGCATGGTCTGAGTTGGATGTTTATAATGTTTCTGAAGATAATTATTATGTTGTTGTTGATGGTAATCTTGAAGGTCAATTACAACTTTTAGATCTTTATGCTAATGGTGGTTTGAATCCTTATACCGGTTTACCTTGGCAAGAGGGAGATACCTATCGTTTTGCATTTAATACTAATGCAACTACTTATGCAAATGAAACTGGTTTAGATTATTATAATACTTTTGTACAGAATGTAGCTTATGCAGGTATACCCAATCTTACTGGAACAACTTGGAAAGTTATAGGTTCTAATGGAACTATTGATGCAAGAGATAATACTAATATAAATATTGTAACGAATGCCACTCCCACTATTGATGGAGCATTTTTCTTAATAGATGGAACGACAATAATTGCAAATAATATTTCTGATCTATGGGATGGAGGTACTCAAGATCAATATATAGATATTGATGAAGATGGAAATGCAGTTACTAATGATTTAGTAGTGGGAGATGGTTGGGCTGCTTGGGAAGGTGTTTGGACTGGAACTGAAATTAATGGAGTTAAGGACCCTACGGATTATTTGGGTTCTGCAACACCGAATGTTGGTTTATCTCTTGGGGGATATACTGGAGTTAATGCTTGGATTTCTAGGGGAACTGATGGTAATACTGATGTAGCATATCGTTTGTATGGTATGTCAGACGTTTTAACAATACAATTTATAGATGAAGATGCTCCAAATGTAACTTTAGATTACCCTGAAGATAATTATTACAATGATACAGATCAATATGTGAATTTGACTTTCAACGCAACAGTTACAAATTATGAATTAGCAAATTGTTCATTGTGGACAAACTATTCTGGAACTTGGGAATTGAATCAGACACAAAATGTAACTGGAACAAGTAATGTAACTGAGTTTAACTTAACTGAATTAACTAATAAGACTTTCATTTGGAATATTGAATGTACTGATACTTCAGGAAATAGTAATTTCAGTGTTGCAAATAGAACTGTTATTTTGAATGGGACAGATGATATTTATCCAATATTCTCAAATTACTGGGATAATAATGCTACTTTGAATGATGCGGGTGTTGGATATTTCAATGTAACTGTTCTTAATTCAAACGGAACTGTATTGTTGGAGATTAATGGAGAGAACATTACTGCTACTAACTGGGCAGGAAATAATTATTCTGCTAATTATACTTTTGTAAGTGGAGGAGTTTATCCTTATAGATGGCATTCATGGGGCAATGGAACTAATGAAAACTATAATGTTTCAGAAACTAGAGATTATTATGTTAATATAACAGGAAATACTGCCCCTACAGTAACTTATGTTTCACCAATCGCAAATGTTAATCCAATAGAGGCCGGAGTAGCAAACGTTACTTTCTACGCAACAATTAATGATTCAGATGGAACTTCGGACATTGATACAGTTGCTGCAAACTTCACAAGAGCTGGAGAACCTACAAGAACTAATTTATCTTGTGTAAACATAAGCGATATAACTTCAACAAGTGGAAATTATTCATGTACAATCCAAATGTATTATTTCGATGAAGCTGGAAATTGGAACATAACAGTATGGGCAAATGATTCAGTAGGTCAAACTGGAATAAACACTTCAACATGGTTCCAATACAATCAATTATCCGCAATTGTTATTGATCCAAGTAATTTGAACTTTACAGTTAATTCAGGAGCAATCAATCAATCTGCAATCAATAATCCTATGACTATTAATAATACGGGTAATGCTAACTTAACTGAAAATATTGGAATAAACTCAACTAACTTATTAGGTGAATTAGTACCAACTGATTACTTGCCAGTTGAAAACTTCTCTGTAAGTGTAAACAATGATTGTGCAGGAACAACATTACAGAATGCAACTCAAGTTAATATTACGGGGGTAGTATTAGAAAGAGGAAATTTATCTGCAGGTCAAGGTCAAGAACAATTATACTATTGTATCACTGAAGTTGGAACTGTAACTGCTCAGACTTATTCAACACAGGGAGCAGGTAGTTGGTTGATAAAGATTGTATTAAGTCTAGTAGTTATCTCAACTAAGAAGAGAAGAAAGAAGAGAAAATTAATCATAGATGATTTGAGTATCCCTGCAAGTGTGTTTGAAACTAAGTTAGGTGCATTGGAGGCATTAACCAAATACCTGAAAGAAAACTTAGGATTAACTTATTCAGAGATTGCAGAATTATTGAATAGGGATGATAGAACAATTTGGACTGCTTACAATAAGTCATTGAAGAAGCAAAAAGTAAAGATAATGATTAGAGCAAACATGGCTTTCATACCAACATCAATATTCAAGAATAGAAATCTAACAATCTTGGAAGCGATTGTTGTTTACCTAAAGGAAAAGGGAATGAAATATGTAGAGATTGGAGATTTATTGAATAGAGATCAGAGAAATATCTGGACAATATATTCAAGATCGATAAAAAAAGAACAAAAGAAATAGAGAATAAAAAATAAAAAATTTATTTGTATTTATTTGAATACTGTATATAGAGCGTAAATACCGCTAACAGCAATTACATAATAAACTATTTGTGCTAAAAGTCCAACTCCAAGGATTAATTCAACTACATTAAATCCTAATGTTGTTAAACCCCAGTTGATAGCACCAATGTTAGCTAAAATTACAGCTGTTTTAGTTAAGCCATCCATTTTTCTTACCCCCTTTTATTAAAATAATAATGTTTTGACACTATATAAAATTATTGAATTATAATAAAAATATCAAACTAGTTTCAATTATTGCTGCAATAATTAATAATGGGATTATAATTAATATAAAACTATTGAAAGATTTTATTGCATACTCTCTAAAAGTTTCTATCTTTTCCTTTTTAAAAATGAAAGTTCCTAATTTTATTCCAAGACCTAGTGATATGAAAACTGCCGGAAGTTCAAATATTCCGTGAGGCATTAATTTCCATAATGAAATAAGTCCTTCTTCTTTTGTAACTACTGCAGATACAAAACCTAAAAGATATCCATTGGCCAAGCTAAAAATTATCGGAAGGACACCTAGGAATATACCAAATATTAATCCCATTAAACTAGCTTTTAGATTATTTAAAAAAATAAACAATAATAATTCTATAAAATTCATTCCTTCAGTTTGATCTATTAATTCTTGTATAAATTCCAAAATTTTCTCACTTATTTCTGGAGGTGCTGGAATTATCAAACCTATAAGAAAAAAAGTAAAAAATACTCCTATTATTACATAGATATAATTTTTGGATTCTCTGATGTATTTCCAACTTTCTTTATATTTTTTCTTCAACTCTTTTTTCATCTAAACATTTGGCTTATTCTTTTAGTTTTATTGGGAAATTTTTTTCTTAAATAATATCCATATGCCAAACCTACTACCAATCCTCCGAAATGAGCGCTATTTCCTATTGGAAGAGGAACAAAATAAGAAATTATTACTAAAGGCACTATTGCTATTATTGGGAGTAACCACATTGGAAGTTCTAAGGGTAGAGCAAATCTTCTCATTTTTGGATTAAATGAAAATAAAGAAAAGATCATAAAAAATATAGCAAATGTAATTAGTAGACTAATCGTTTCAGATATTGCTATAGGCAAGAATATTCTTTGTAATACGTCTCCGATTATTAATATAAGTGGACCTAATATTAAATATACTCTAGAGTAAGGAACAATGACTGCTAAGACTCCTAACAATCCGAATAGCGCTCCACTCGCTCCAACGGCAGGGATATCTAATCCTCCAAAAATTAATCCTGCTAGAATAAAAAATATTCCTCCTGCAAGTCCGGCCATCATATATGTCCAGAAAAATCTTTTTTTGCCAATTATTTTTTCTAATAATCTTCCTACAAAAAATAGAGAGAACATATTTGCAAATAAATGGAATATACTTCCGTGCATAAACATACTAGTCAGGAAGGTCCAAATTGATTTACCTGATAGAATTAATGAAGGAGTTAATGCTATTTGTGTTAAAATAAAATCTTCTCCAAGTTGGGTAAGCAAAGTTATTCCTACAATATATGCAACAACATTAATAATAATTAATTTATGGGTTAAACTCAAATTTTCTAGAAAACTTTGTTTATTTTTTATTGTATAAATTTCTGCCATTATTTCTTTTTCTTAGCAGCTTTCTTTTTAACAACCTTTTTCTTAACAGATTTTTTCTTTACTACTTTCTTTTTAGTAGGTTTTTTCTTTTTTGTTGCTTTTTTAGCAGTTTTTTTCACAACTTTCTTTTTAACACCTTTTTTCTTAGCCTCTTTTTTCTTTTCTTTATCTCTCAATTTCTTCTTGGCTTCTCTGGCTTCTTTCTTAATTTTTGCTTCCTTCTTGGCTTCTTTTTCCTTGATTTTATCAATTTTAACGTTTTCTTTTGCCAATTCTTCATCTATAAAAGAAATATCTTTTTCGATTTTATCTGAATTCTTTTTCAATTCCTTTAATAGTTTAGTATCATCTTTTAGTGTGAAAATCTCTCCACATTCATTACAAGTAAATTCTTGTAGAAGTGCATTTTCTTCGCTGGCCTCGATATTACAAGTATTGCATACATAGAATTGTTTTGTTTCTCTGTTGTTAATTTGATAATTAATCTGATTAATTTGTTTTAATTTTATTTCTTTTAAGAATTCTAATGCTTTAATTATCTCTATTCTCCAAAAGTAAGTATACCATCCTTTTTTCTTATCCTTTTTTCTTATCGACGATACTAGTCCAAAATCAGACAATTTGTATAAAATATTTCTCGTTTGATTAATTGTTATATCTAATTTTTTTGCAATATTAAATTCGTTAACATGTTTTTTTGTGTTGAGCAATTCTGCTATCTCTTCTGCGTTTTTTCCGACGACAATTGATACAACATCTCTAAGAAATTTTTCTAGCATTGATTTATTACAATTTTTTTAGTTAAATACTTTTTGGTTAACTTTCTAAAAAAATAAAAGTTTTTAAACCTATATTGTATCTTATATATATTAAATAACATATTTTAAAAAAGTAAAATGGGGTGGTTTGGTAAAGACGATAAAGAGGGAATGAATTCTATGCCAGAGATACCTAAATTACCCGAATTACCTGAGTTACCAAAACTAGATACTGATAATGAGAAGTTACCCCAATTACCAAGTTTTCCTGCAAGCAATTTAGGAGAAAAATTTTCACAGAGCGCGATTAAAGAGGCTGTTACTGGGAAAAAAGAGGTGGAGGAGGATGCTGATGATGAAGATCAAATGATGCCGTTACCTCCTAAAATGTCTGAAGAGCCTATGACAAAAGATATTGAAGAAGTTCCTCAAGGATTTAGGGAGGCTGTGAGCATGGTTCGGAAAGCAGAACCGGTTTTTGTTAGAATAGATAAGTTTGAACAAAGTTTGAAGGTTTTTGAAAAAGCTAAAGATAAGGTTATGGATATTGAAAAGATGCTTAAGGATATTAAAAAACTTAAGGAACAGGAAGAAGAGGAATTAAATAACTGGGAAAAAGAAATTCAAACAACAAAAGAGCAGATAGAGAGAGTGGACAAAGAACTTTTTTCTAAAATACAATGAACTCTGAGAGATTAATTCATATAAAATTTGAAGCTAGTAGTGCTTTAGAAGCCAAAAGAGATATTCTTGCTTCCGAAATAGATTTACTTAAGATTTCTAAGAGATTGAAGAAATATTTAGAATACCGAATGGAAGAATTGGAAATAAAAACAAATTTAGATAAAAAATTGAGGGCTCTTAAATTAGATATAGGAAGATTGCAGAATTTATTGCCTCCAGTTAAGATTCCAAGTATTTTGAAGAGTGCTAAGAGACCTAAAAAGGTTGAGAAAATTGAAAAACCAGAAGAAGTTGTTAAGGAAGCCGAGTCTCCAGAAGATGATTTGGAAATGCAACTACAAAAAATACAAGAGAGACTTAGTTCTATTAAGTAGATAATTTTTAAAACTCTTATTTCTATGGAGAATAATGATAACCAGAAAGCAATTAATTAAGAAATATGTTGATTTTTTTAAAACTAAAAATCATAAAGAGATACCTTCGGCTTCGTTAGTTCCAGAAAATGATCCTACTGTTTTGTTTACAACTGCTGGAATGCATCCCTTAGTTCCTTTTTTGTTAGGACAGAAGCATCCCTTAGGGAAAAGGATAACAGATGTTCAAAAGTGTATTAGGACAGGAGATATTGAAGAGGTTGGAGATAGTTACCATCATACTTTTTTTGAGATGTTGGGTAATTGGAGCTTGGGTGATTATGGTAAGAAAGAAGCTATTGAGTTTTCTTTTGAATTTTTAACCAAAGTTTTGAAGATTCCTTTAGATAGATTAGCAGTTACTTGTTTTGAAGGAGATAAAGATGCTCCAAAGGATACAGAGGCTGCGGAAATATGGGAATCACTAGGAATTCCTAAGGAAAGAATTGCTTTTTTAAGTAAGAAAGATAATTGGTGGGGACCTGCTGGAAATACTGGGCCTTGTGGACCAGATAGTGAGATGTTTTATTGGAAAAATAATTCTAAATCTGCTCCTAAAAAATTTGATCCTAAAGACAATACTTGGGTAGAAATTTGGAACGATGTTTTTATGATTTACAATAAAGATGATAAAGGAAATTACAATAAGGCAGAACAACAAAACATTGACACTGGAATGGGTGTTGAAAGAACTACTGCTATTCTAAACGGGTTAGAAGATAATTATCTTGGAGATACTTTTTTACCCATAATAAAGGAAATTGAAAAATTATCACACAAAAAATATGAAAGTAACGAGAATTCTATGAGAATAATTGCAGATCATATTAAAGCTGCAACTTTTATGATTGCAGATGGTGTTGTTCCAGGAAATTCTGAACAAGGTTATGTTCTTAGAAGATTGATAAGAAGATCTATAAGACATCTTAGAAAATTAGGGGTGGAAATTATGAAAATTGATGCTACAGATGATTTGGCTAAAGAAGTAATCAAAATTTATGATGATTATGATGAAATTAAAAAGAATAAAAATAAAATTTTAGATGAATTAAAAAAAGAAGAGGATAAATTTCAGAAGACTTTAGATAGGGGATTGAGAGAATTTGAAAAAATGTCTATGGATAAAAAAATTGATGGAAAAGAATCTTTCTTATTGTACCAATCTTATGGATTTCCTATCGAGATGATTAGAGAATTAGCAGAAGAAAAGAAAATTAAAGTTGATGAGAAAGGTTTCGAGAAAGAATTAGAAAAACATCAAGAACTTTCAAGGACTGCTACTGCTGGAAAATTCAAGTCGGGGTTGGCAGATGATTCGGAAGCTACAACTAAATTGCATACTGCAGCTCATTTATTATTACAGGCATTAAAAATTGTTTTAAAAGATGAAAGTATTGAGCAGAGGGGTAGCAATATTAATCCTGAAAGACTAAGATTAGATTTTTCTTTTGATAGGAAGCTTACTGAAAAGGAAATTCAGGATGTTGAAGATCTGGTAAATGCTCAAATTGAGGGTTCTTGTGAAGTTGTAAGGCAGGAAATGTCTCCTGAACAGGCTAAAAAGCAGGGGGCTTGTGGTATTTTTGATAAAAAGTATGGAGATATTGTTTCAGTTTATACAATTGGAGGGTTTTCAAAAGAAATTTGCACTGGCCCTCATGTGAAGAAAACGTGCGAATTAGGGCATTTTAAGGTCAAAAAAGAGCAATCTTCGTCTTCTGGAGTGAGAAGGATAAAGGCAGTGTTAGAATAGTGTTCCCATTGCGTAGTTACAACACTAGAAAGGTTTAAATATTAGTTATCGCCTTATTTTTTTATGGTAAGTTGGTATAGGATGGATAAGTTCAAATTACATAGAGAATATGTTCTAGCGGCAGATTTTCATGGGAATCTTTCTGGAGCTAAATGTTTTCTTGCTGATGTTGAATTAATGCATTGGATAAGAATCGGAAATGCATTGATTGATACTATTGATGCTAGTACTAATCAGGGAAAAGAGGCTAAAAGAACGCTTAGGTATATTCATAATAAACATCTTATTCGTCCAGAAGGTCCGGGAGTGGTTAAAACACCTAAGGAATTTGTTTTGGATGCAGCTAAGAGAAAATTTAATCTTCAAGTTTCTGCTCTTGAAGCTAAATTAAAGGATGATAAACCAGTGCTGACTTGTTTGGGGGACTTTTTAGGATATTATTTTCAGACTCGGGAAATGTTAGATTTTGTTAGGAAGAATTTTCATATGGTTGTTAGAGGAAATCATGAGAGAAATCTTATAAAGGCTTCTATGGCTGCAGGATTGCCTTTGGATATTTTAGCTAGAAAACTTGGAACTGGGCCATATGCCACACAGTCTACTGCAACAGTATTATCTCAATTAAAAAAAGACGATATTGAATATTTGAAATCTTTGCCAGATGAAGTCAGAATAAGAAGTGATATGGTTGGAAGACATTGCCATTATGTGGGAGAGAATCCAATGTATCCTGTCAGTGAGAAGACTGCCAAAGATTATGGGTATTTTGATGATCCTAAAAAGATAAAGAAGTTTTGTATAGATCCATGGGATAGTTACGATCGACCAGATACTTTTGTTGAAGATAAGAGGGGTAAAGTTAACAAGGAGTTTTTCTCTCATTCTCATTTACCGGGTGTTTTTGAGGTGGATGAAAATGGCGAAATGGTTCTGGATGTTGTTCCAGGAGATTTTGAAACTCCTGAAGGAATGAAAACTTATTCAATTTATGATTTTGAAGTTAGACCGGATCATTGTGTTGAGGCTAATCCCGGTTCTGTTGGATGGTCAAGAAGAAATGATACTAAGGTTAGAGATAAAGCTTCCGAAATACATGGTTCTAAAATGCGTATGAAGCAACTTTATTATGCTTCGGTTGTTGAAGATACAATCCAGTTTAGAGAAAGATGGTATGACATCAATATGACTGGAACTTTAGCAGAAACATTGGCAGTAGGAATGCCTTTGAGAAAGGAAGATCAAGAGTGGTATGATAACTATGCTAAAGGAGTTCTTGAAGCAGGAAAGGGTGGAGTGCTTTCGGCTACAGATTTTGAATGGTTTAAAAAATATGGGCAAAGAATTTTGGATGCAGAACCGATTACAATAACTCCGGAGGTGGGGGCGGCTTAAAATGGCAAATAGAACGGAACCTTTATTTTTAGAAGAGGCTACAGCTAGAAAGCTTATTTGGTCAGATGAAGATGCCGAACAATTTGAAGAAGTTAGAAAATTAGTTAGGTCCCATGATACCATCAAGTACGAGAATAACATTATTTCCTTGGATGAAGGTAGAAGAGATAAGAAAAGAGATTTGTCTTGGAACGGTAAGGTAATAGATGAAATTGATGGCCATTATCTTGGACCTTTAGCATTGGGAGGAAATGCTTTAACTCATTTATTAATCCAGGGTCCAATTGGTTACGTAAAAAGTGAACATCCTAGAATGAGCGAGGTTAGATTAAGAAGGGAGCTTGCTAAATGGGGATATGAAAAATATGCAGAAAAGTATGGTGCAGATCTTAAAAGTAGAACTAGAGTAGTGAAAAAACTTCTTGAGAAAAAAAGAGAAGACGGAATACCTGCACAGAGATTTATTAGAGAAATAGGAATTTCTGAAGGATATGATCATCCTCATTTTCCACATGCAATTTATTCTGATCGTGAAGATTATACTTTTGTTTCTCGTATGTTTTGGGGGACTCAATTAAATTGTTTAGGGAATACTAGAAATCTTAGAGAGAAGTTTCATCTTGGAGTGCATATGGTGAAAAATTTGATGGAATTTTGCCAGGCAGGGATACTTCATAGAGATATAAATGGAAATAATATTCTTGATCGTGATGATTTAAAAACAGATTTTATTGATTTTGGTTTATCTTCTTTTAGAAAGGTCAATGAGTTAACCTCAGAGCAAATTGCAGAACAACAAGGGATAACTCAGGCATTATTTGTTGAAGGCACTCTTGCTACTGCAGCTCCAGAGGTTTTATTGTATACTTTGAAAAAACATACTGTTGAATCAGATATATTTGCTGCGGCCGCAACATTTTATAATCTTATGACCGGAAGAAATTATCTTGAACTAAGTGCGGAAGAGAGAAAAGAAGCAGAAGATGCAGGCATGGGGCTTGAGGCTAAAACTATCTCAAAGCTTTTTCAGTGGTCTAAGGGGGGAAATGATTTTAGGGTTATTCCCATGCGAGAACTCAATCCCTCAATCCCCGATATCGGTTTAGACGAGCTTTTAGTTGAGCAGTGTATGGCAGTAGATCCTAAAGATAGGCCTTCTAAATTTAGTTCGGTTTACAAAAAATTAAGAAAAATGGAAAAAAGTTTAGATTCTAGAGCCATGAGAGCTAAGACTGCTCATTTTCAGTTACCTTCTTTAATAGAGCGTACTGCTATGTTTGAGCAAGCCGAAATAAATGAAACTGAAAGAAGAAAGGCGGAAGATGAAAAAGCTCAGGAAAAGAAAAGACAAACCATGGGCTTTGAAAGAAGAAGTGTTTCTACCGCAGAATATAATGCTCAAGGTATTCAAGTTTTAGGGGATTCAGAAGATTTGCAAGCGGCAATAGATGAAATTGATGTCTTTGGTGATGAAAATGATATTCTCGCAGCTGCAGATCATTTGGTTACTGGCGATCCTAATGATACTACTAGAATAAGTGAGTTTGTTAGGAGAAATTCTGGAAGATTGGAAGCTGTTCCAGAAAATGAATCGAGATCTGAACCAACAATAGTTATTCCTTCTGATCAACAACCAGATTATTTGGATAAAACAATTATTATTCCTTCAAATCAATTAGGATATGCAAAACATCTTATGCATCTTAGAGAATCTGAAGGGCAGTCAATACCTTATACTCCAAGGAAGTTAAGATCTAAGCCTAAACCGCATAAAAAGTTTTCTAGGAAAAAATAATTATTCTAAATAAATTCCTGGTTTTCCAGGTTTTGAATTTTTTGATTTGTTTGTTGGATCATATTTGTCCTTGTCGTTGACCGCAAAGATTTTTACAGGTTTTCCAACTCTCTTTGTTATTTCTTCATCATCATAGAATTCTTTTTCGTTCGGAATAATATAAACATATACTTTTTCTTTCTTATCTCCTTTTTCTTCTACAATTTTTAAAATATTAATGATATCTGAAACTATTTTGTCTCTGGCCTGATCTTGCTTATCAAATTTATCGTCTATTTTCTTTTCTTCTGGTTTTGGCCATTCTTCTGACGAAATAAATCCTTTATTTCCAATTTTTTCCCAAAGCTCTTCTGTTAAATGGGGGCAGAATGGATGTAATAATTTTAATGCTTTTTCTAAAATTTCTTTGTTTGTTTCTTCAGGAAGAGAATTAAATAAATCTCTAACTTTAATTATTGCAAGATTATATTTGAAGTTTTCAATTTGATTTGTCATTTCTTTTATTATTTTGTTTAGTTTACTTTCTGTTTTTGGATCTGATTTTCCAATTTTTACATTTTCAAAATAATCCCAAACTTTATTCAAGAATTTGAAGCTACCTGCTAATACTTTTTCATCCCAATTTGTATCTGAGTCTGGGGAAGCAAAACTCATAAGAGCTAATCTTAGAGAATCTGCCCCGAATTTTTCTATAATTTCCAGAGGATTGATTACATTTCCTAAAGATTTGGACATTTTATTGCCATCTTCTCCGTGTAGCATTCCTTGATGGAATAATTTTTTTGCAGGTTCGTCAAAATCTATTATTCCTATGTCTCTCAAGAATTTAGTATAGAATCTGAAGTAAATTAGATGCATACATGCGTGTTCTGCACCACCGATATATTGATCGATTGGTGTCCAATACTTAGCTTTTTTCTTATCGAAAATGACTTTGTTATTTTTTGGATCACAATATCTTAAGAAGTACCAAGAACTATTAACAAAAGTGTCCATTGTATCTGTTTCTCTTTTAGCATCTATTCCACATTTTGGGCATTTAACTTTTAGCCAAGATTTGTTTGTTTCTAGGGGATTACCTTCCCCAAATTTAACTTTTTCTGGAAGTTCTACAGGTAGATCTTTTTCAGGAATTGGAACTATTCCACATTTATCACAATAAACAATAGGAATTGGCGTTCCCCAGTATCTTTGCCTGGAAATTAACCAGTCTCTTAGCTTGTATTGAATTACTTTTTTACCTAATTTTTTCTTTTTCAAATATTTTGTAATTTCTTCAATAGCCTCTTTATTTTGGATTCCTTCAAATTCTCCAGAATTAACTAAAGTTCCTTCTCCAGTGTATGCTCTTGCTAGTTTCTTTTCATCTAATTCGTATAATTCTGGTCGGATAACTACTTTTATTGGGATATTATATTTCTTCGCGAATTCAAAATCTCTTTGATCGTGGGCTGGAACTGCCATTACCATTCCCGAGCCATAATCTGCTACAACAAAATTACCTGCATAAACTGGAATTTTTTCTCCAGTTAGCGGATTGGTTGCATAACTTCCAGTGAATACTCCCTCTTTTTCCATATTTTCTAGTTCTTTTTCCGAAACTGATTTTAATTTTTTCAAGAATTTTTCAACTTCCTTCTTTTGTTCTTCTGTAACTAATCCCATAAGTTTTTCATGTTGGGCAGAAACTACTAAGAACGTAACTCCATAAATTGTGTCTGGTCTTGTTGTAAATATTGGCCATTTTTCTTTATTTATTTCGAATTGAATTTCAGTTCCGTTAGATTTACCAATCCAATTTTTTTGCATGGCTTTTGTTCTTTCAGGCCAGTCTAATTCATCTATTTTATCTAGAAGTTCATCTGCATAGTCAGTAATTTTGAAAAACCATTGTTCTAATTGTTTCATTTTTACTTTACTTTTGCATCTTTCACAAGTTCCTCCCTGTGCTTGCTCATTTGCTAATACGGTTTTACAAGAATCACACCAGTTAACCGCAGATTTTTTTCTATATGCTATTCCTTTTTCAAGCATTTTTAGAAAAATCCATTGATCCCATTTGTAATAATTTGAATCAGAAGTATTAACAATTCTGCTCCAATCATAGCTAAGTCCCAGAGCATTTTGTTGTTTCATAAAATTTTTTATTGAATTTTGAGTATATTTTTTTGGGAGAGTTCCAGCTTTGATTGCCGCATTCTCTGCAGGAAGTCCAAGAGAATCATACCCCATTGGATATAGGACATTAAGTCCATTCATTCTTTTGAATCTTGCATAAATATCCCCAATAGTGTAATTTAATCCATGACCCATATGCAATCCTGCTGCAGAGGGATAAGGGAACATCTCCAGGAGATAGAATTTTTGTTTTTTTGAATCTTCTTTCACTTCAAATGTTTTCTTTTCTGCCCACTTTTTTTGCCATTTCTTTTCTATTTTTTTGAAGTCATATTTCATGTTAATATTTCGATTTACGCATTTATAATATTTCCTTCTTGATCATAAAATGTGGGATCTCCATAACTAACCCAATTGGGGTGTGTTTGATATTGATCAAAACTGATTGTTTCAGAATTTTTTGGAAGTGGAAAAATAACCTTTTTTCCTTTTTCTGGATTGCTTTTTGATCTTTTCATTTCTTGATTTGGATCTGGTTCACCTTTAAAAAATCTTATTTGCCCAGATTTGATTTTGTATAAGTTGCATCCGCTGTTAGGGATAGGGATTCTTTTTCCCTTTTCAATAGTTTGAGAACAAATAAATTCTAGAGCCATTTTAATTTAGAAGAAATTTATAGCTCTATTTATAGAGCTAAGACTAACACCAATACTAGTCCTAGTAAGATTTGTGTTAGCTTCATGTTTACTTTATACAAAAACATATTTTTAAATATTGTTATTCTTTATATTGATTATGAGTAAAATTTTAGCATATTTAACTAAAGAAAGTATTTCAAGTAATTCACAAGAAGCATTTAGTTTGTACAAGAAAAGTTCATTTGGAAAACCAATCGGAGAAAAAATAAAGTATTCTTTTTCAGAAGCATTGTTTTTAGTTGAGAAGGGTAAAATGAATATTTTAGTAAATAAAAAAGAAATTTCTTTTAAAGAATTATTTAAGAAACTACAAAGAATTGATAAAAAAATTCAAATAAAATATCCTGTTTTCAAGGATTTGAAACAAAAAGGTTATGTTGTTAAGACTGCCTTAAAATTTGGTGCTGATTTTAGAGTTTATGAAAAGGGTTTCAAGATGGACGAGAAACATTCTAAGTGGGTTGTCTTTGTTGATCATGAATCTAAAAAGTTAAATTGGCACGAATTTTCTGCTAAGAATAGAGTTGCACATTCGACAAAAAAGAATTTACTTTTAGCAATTGTTGACGAGGAAGAAGGTATCACATATTACGAAGTTAAGTGGATCAAGCCATAATAATATTTATAACCTCATTAGATTTAGACAATTTATGCCTAATCAAGATACTTCAGAATTAAAAAATAAGATTATTAATTTTCTTAGACAAAGAGGACCTAGTTTGCCAGTTCATATTGCAAAAGAAGTTGGATTAAGCATTTTATTTGCTTCTGCTTTTTTATCTGAATTGTTATCTGAAAGACAATTAAAGATGAGTCACATGAAAATTGGAAGTTCTAAATTACATTTTCTAGAAGGCCAGGAAAATAAATTGGAAAAATTTGGTGAGCAACATCTTAAAAGTAGGGAAAAAGATGCATTTATTTTGTTAAGAGAAAAGAAATTCTTGAAAGAAAGTGAACAACATCCTGCGATTAGAGTAGCTTTGAAAGAAATTAAAGATTTTGCAATTCCTTTTAATAGAAATGGAGAAATAATTTGGAGATATTATCTAATTCCGGAATCAGAATTTGAACCTAAAGTTGAAGTTAAGGAAGAACCAAAAGAAGAAGTTAATGAGGAACCCGTAAAGTTTGAACAAGAACCCAAAGTAGAAGAAGAGGAACCCGTAAAGTTTGAACAAGAACCCAAAGTAGAAGAAGAGGAACCAAAGGTTGAAGTTCCAAAAGAAGAATTGGATATTTTTGATGAAAAAACTCAAGAGGAAAAACCTAAACGTAAACCTGCAAGGAAGAAATCTGCTTCTCAGAAGAAAAATGAATTATTTTTTAATAAAGTTAAGGAGTATCTTACAAATAAGGGAATAGAAATAGTAGATATAGAGAGTTTTAATAAGGCTGATTTAAGTTTGAGAGTCAGACAAGCAGATAAAATTGAGCTTTTGGTTGCTTATAATAAAAGGAGAATAACTGATACTGATATAGTTAAGGCTAGTAAAAAGGCTGCTGAAGTCAATTTACCTTATACAGTTCTTAGTTTGGGGGAGCCTTTGAAAAAAATGAGTTCTTTTATAGATGCTATTAAAAATCTATCTAGTATAGAAAAGATCGAATAAAAACGTTTAAAAACCTCCAGTAAGACATTCTAATATGGGAAAAATAAAAACAAGATTAATTAAGAGAACTGCAAATACTCTTTTGAAAAAGGGTGTAGGTTTTAATGATACTTTTGAGAAGAATAAAAAGATACTTGGTAGCGAGATGCCGAGTAAGAAGGTTAGAAACCAGATAGCAGGTTATATTGCAAGACTTAAGAAAAGAGAAGATACTGAGAAGAAGAAAGTTGAAGAGTCAATAAAAGCTTCAAAAAAGGAATAGATTTCTATAAGTAAAAACTTTTAAATGAGACATTTTTAGTAATTTGGTCTCTGTAGCTCAGGGTTAGAGCGCCGCTCTCATGAGGCGGAGGTCGTGAGTTAAAATCTCATCAGAGACATTCAGCGTTTTCTAATTTTAGATCTGCGTAGCCTGTAGATTTATCTGCTCCTGCATAGAAGAATCTAAGTTTATTCTTTGATAGAGGAACCAATCCGCAACCAAAAATAACGTTTGGAACTTCTCCTTTTTTCTCCCATTCTAATGTTGGAGAAAGGATTGGCCTATTAGATCTTTCAATAACTTTTGTTAAATCGTCTTTATCTAGTAAAACATAGCCCATTCGGTAAGTGTTATTTTTTTTATCTGCTCCATGGTATAACATTAAGAAGCATTCTCCAAATTTTTCATCAACAATCTTTATTGGAGGAGTGTTTGCTCCAATTCTTGCATCATCCCATTTGTTTTTTCTTGGGGGGATAATTTCTCCTAAATTTTCAAATTTTCTAAAATTTTTTGTTCTGGCTAGATAAATTCCAGGAGTTTTTATTGAAGATCCAAAAGGTCGGTGGAAAATGTAAAAATATTTTTCATGTTTAAAGATAATTCCATTTTTGTTATTCTTGAAATTATGCAAAATTGTTTTTCTTCCGGAATATTTTTTAAAATTTTTTGTTTTGGCTACTCCAATCCTAGTAATTATGTTGTCTTCTTTATCATGTCCATTATATGCTGTAAAAGTTACGAAATAATTATCTCCTATTTTGGTTATTCTCGCATCTTCTACTCCTGCGATTGACTCATCATCGTTGTCAATAAATGGTTCTTTGTCTAATTTGAAATTTTTTCCGTCTTTGCTTTTTGCAAGATGCAATTTCATCTTCCTGTCTTTTAGATGTCTTATTGTTACCAATAGAATAAAATT
>CBDUAR010000001.1:0-59337 GCA_965365175.1 uncultured archaeon | reverse complement strand
ATTACCAAAAGGACTGGATTAAAATTAGTTGAAGGACCATTTCCAGAATATAGAGAGAAACAAGTTGTTGGAAGAGAAATATTTGTTTTGAGTAAATAATATAAGTATTAAATTCTAGGTTAATATATGAAAATAAGAAAAGCTACCAAGAAAGATTTTAAACAAATATCTCAAATTGTTGAAAAAGAATTTAACAGAATATTCCGTGAAAAGTGGACTGATTCTACTTCACTTAATTTTGTAAAATATTTTGATAAAATTGCTACTATTTACGTTGCTGAAGAAGACAAAAAAGTTGTTGGTTTTGTTATTGGAAGAATAGAGGCTATTGGTGAGGGATTTGCTATGGTTATTGAGGGTCTTGGAGTTGATTCAAAATATCAAAAAAGAGGTATAGGAAAGAAGTTGATAAAAAAAATTGAAGATTATGCTAAATCAAAGGATGTTTACTTAATCTATTTAACAACTAGAAAAAAAATACCTGCAGTAAAATTTTATGAAAAGCTGAAATTTAAAAAAAGTAAAGACGTTGTCATATTGGGTAAGAGGTTGAAATGAAAAAGAAGGCATTTGAGAGAGATAGAATATTTGCATATAATGAAGATAAGAAATCTAAATTTATTTTTTACACCATATTAATATCAGTTATTGTGATCTTATTTATCACTTTTTATGTTACTAAGTTGAGACATTCTAACTTTTTTCTTATCAAAGCTATAAATGTTTTTGTTAAACATATCTCTGCTAACATCTTTAATTTGACTCCATTAGGTGCTTTCTATACAACAACATTTGGAGGACTATTTTTTATTCCGATACCTATAGAAATAACTTTTATAGCGTATCTAACTTCAGGAATGATAAATCCATTCATTGTGATTGGATTATTCCTTATTGGTATGATAATTTCATTCACAGTTGATTATTGGGTTGGTGAAAGATTAAGTGGATTTTCTAAAAAACTTATTGGATATAAAAAATTCTATAATATGAAAGTTAAACTAAATAAATACGGGGCTTTTGCAGTGTTAGGATTTAATGTATTACCACTACCTGCTCAACCGTTTGCTGCTTTATTAGGTGTTTTCAAATATAACAAAGCAAAATTTTATTCGATGTCAATTTTGGGTCAAGGAATCAAATTAACTTTAATCACACTGGGATATCTTTATATATTCTAAATGATTTGTTTACAAAGAGGGAAAAATGTTTAGAAAAAGAACTGATATTATTTCGGGAAAGGTAAAAAATTTAGATAGTCTAAGCAGTTTAAAATCTTATATTGGAAAAAGAGTTTATTCTAAGAATGGAGATTTACTTGGTCATGTTAAAGATGCTTTATTTAAGGGGAATGTTATCGAAGGTATCTTAGTGAAAGGAAAAAGAAAATTATTTATTAGCAAAGAGTTCTTTGAGCATGAGTCCGATAAAGCTTTTGTCTTGAGTATTGATCCTATTGTTTCTTTGATTGGAAAATTAGTTTATGATTCTACAGGTAAGAAAATTGGAAGGGTTGTAGATATTAAAAGAAAAACTAATGCAAATACTTTTACGGAATTGGTTATTAAAAAATCTATATTCAGAAGAAGATTTACTATTCCAAAAGAAGATATTTCTGTTGCTAAAAAGAATATTATATTGAAGAGTGAACTATGAAAAAAGAAGATATAACCAGCGATGATATTTTAGGAAAGGAAGCGATTGATCCTGAAGGAGCTATTTTAGGTACTGCGACTAAAGTTCACATTGATACTAAGACCTTCAAGGTTACTGGAATAACTATAGATATGGGTTTACTAAAACCCGACTTGTTTATTGGTTCTAAATATATCAAAAACTTTGGAAAAGATAGTGTTTTGTTGAGTAAGGTTCCTCATGAGAGATATAAAGGACTTCAGGTATTAACAGAAGGAGGAAAAATTATCGGTAAAGTTAAACATATTATTGCCGATGATGGGAAAATAGAAAATTTTATTATTAAGAGTAATAAATTGGTTGATGGACATTATAGGATTGATTATAAGGATATAAAACACATTGGAGAGAATATTATACTCAAAGCTAAACATACATTAAAAAGGAAGGAATAAGTAACCTTTTTAAACTAATTTTATTGATATTTATTATGGTTAATGCAAAAATTGTTCAGTTTAGAAGAGGAAAGAAAACTATAACTGAAAAACATTACTTAATTGAAATAGAAGGTTCTGACAGTAGAGCTAAGGCTGAAAAATATGTTGGTAAGGAAGTTGTTTGGAAATCGCCTTCTGGAAAAGTTATCAAAGGTAAAATATCTGGTGCTCATGGAAATAAAGGTGTTGTAAGATCTATCTTTGAAAAGGGTTTACCTGGTCAAGCTATTACAACTAAAGTGGAGATAAAATAAGATGGGATTGAGAAAAGCAGCTGCATATTCAAAAAGAAAGGTTACTCCTTTTACAAGGATTAGTAAGAAGAAGGGTAAGTCATATATTAAGACTGTTCCTCCTCAGAAAATTGTTAAGTTCCACATGGGTGCTACAAAGAAGAAGTTCGCTCATAGATTGACAGTTGTTTCAGCTGAAAAGTGTCAAATTAGAGATCACGCTCTTGAGGCTTGCAGACAGTTTGTAAATAAACAGCTGGATAGAGGATTAGCTGGAAACTATATATTCAAGGTTGTTCCTTTCCCACATCATATTCAAAGAGAAAACAAAATGCTTACTGGTGCAGGTGCTGATCGTATGCAGACTGGTATGCAATTATCTTATGGTAAGTCTGTAGGTAAGGCTGCTATTGTTAAGAAAGATTCTCCAATTTACGTGGCTGAAGTTGAGGGGGAAAAAGGTTTAAGATTGTTTAGAAAAATCATTAAACAAATTAAGTCTAAGATGCCTTGTAAGATGAGAACTGTTTATGAAAAGTTGAAATAGTGTTACCACTTCTAAATTAACAAGATTTATAAAGTCCAAGCATTACGAATTATTATGGCAAGGACAAGGAAAAGTAAAGCAAAAGAAGCTGCTAAAGTTCTAGATAATGATTATGTTGGTGCTGTTGCTGCTAGTGAATTTGGTACTGAACAAAGATATGGAGAGATTTTATCTGGAATGTATGATCATGCTACAGATGCTGCTCCAAATCCACATGCTTATAGACTATTATTTAGAGATGCTATAAAATCTAAAAGTGATTTCCTAAATATGCCTAGATTGCAAGCTAAAGCTGCAGAGGCTGTTAAAAGAGCTGTAAATGATGCAGAGGTTGCTGAAGTTCTTAGACGTTCTGGAGTTATGAAAGATCCTTCTCAAGAACACGATGGAAAATACGTTGGAGAATTAACTGCTGATCAAAAAGCTCAAATGGAAAAGGGATATATAGATGCAAGTACTCATCAATATGCTATTGAGGCATTAGACGATCAAAGAGGAAAAATAGCTAAAGGATTAGAACGTGCTTTCTGTAGCACTCGAAGACCTCCACAACCGCCTAGATCTCCTCAAAGCCCTTCAAAACCTAGAAGAAGACCTCCTGTTAAAAAGAAGGCTTCTCCAAAGAAAAAGAAGAAAGCTGCTAAAAAGAGTAAAGGAAAGAAATAATTGTCACTACTTCTAAGAAACAACAATAGAAAGATTTATAAAGTAAAATCACTCTAATATTATATGAGAAAAGATAAAGGTAAACTAGGGATCAGAAAAATTTTAGCCTTAGCGTGTGGTACGCTAGGATTTGCTATCAAACCAAGTGATTTTACTCCAGTTGAAACCCCAAGTGTTGAAGTGGTAGCATGTGGAGGAAGAAATGGAGGAAGAGATGAATTTGCAGAAGCTGCTACATTAAAGGAAAGATTAGATAAATTATTTGATTCATATAGAAAAATGGAAACTGAAAGAGAAATGAGTTCTATGAAATGTAATTATACTCAAGGAAGTTATGTTAGTGCAAAAGGAACGGGGGCAAAATTCTAAAATGACAAACGATAATCAAGAATTAAAAAAGAAGATGGCAGAAATTGCAAAAATCAATCTTAATGATAAATATCTTGGTGCTCTTGCAGCTGCATATCAAGGTAAATCTACTGATAGATACGGGACTATATTAACTGGGCTTTATGATACTGTTACTGAGGATGCTCCAAATCAAAATACTTGGAATAATGTATTTAAGGTTGAAGTACAATCTGAAGATGGAGTTCTAACAAGACCGATAATAATGAAGAAGGCAGCAAAGGTTGTCCAAGAATCAGTAGTTTCTAGCGAAGTTGCAGATGTTATTAAAAGAATGGGAGTTAAGAAAGGACTTTCAAGTGACTATGATGGAAAGTATGTTTCAGACTTAAAAGATGAACAAGTAAAGGGAGTAGTTACTGCTTATGTTAATTCATCAACTAACGCCTTTGCAGTTATGGCATTGGAAGGAGAAAATGCTGAATTAGCTGGTGGATTAGAAAAAATGTTCTGTGAGGCTGCTTAAAATGTCAGAGGTTAACTCTGAGGAAGAAACTTCTGAAGAATATAATGATTTAAGTGAATATGACCAAAGAATACTTAATACTTCTAAAGAAATTAGTGTTTTTAGAGGAAGACTTAATTAGTTGTTATATCTTTTACTAAACAAACCATTACCTTAAGATATTCTTCTGCTCTTGCTTGCCAATCATCAATTACTATTCCTTTTAGTTCTTTTATTTCTCCGTGTATTATTTTTTTATGTAATATTAATAGATCTCTATACCAGTCAACATATTTTCCATTTAACATTCCTCTATCAACGAAAGTTTGTTTTAAATCTGCAGGAATGTGTTCAGGTGAAGGAGGATTTACATTTGCTGCAATTAATGCTCCTTGTGATGCATCAACCATTCCCCAGTACAATCCTTCTATAGAACTTAATTCTGCTTGTTTACTTCTCTGTATATGTAATGGTGCTCTTTGTAATGAGTTGTAAATTGCTTCAGGACTTGGTTTTATCTTTCCTTCAATTAATAAATATTTTAGAGGTTCAAAGAAACCACCCAAGTCAATTAAAGATTCACCGTATCTTAAAATATTAATTACTACTGGATCGCCGTTTAATAGATCATTCCACCATGTGCTTAACTTTACTGTGTTAAGATGTAAACCTTTTTGGTAAGGATTAGCCCTTAGAATTTTATCTAACTCTTCTCTGTACCAAGCAATCATTTCTTGATCCCATTTTATTGAAACATCATCTATAACAATTATTATATCTACATCTGATCCAACAACTGCTGATTCCTTAACACTAGAACCAAAAAGAACAATTGATTTTATTGACTTTTCAAACTTCTTATATGCTTTTGTTGCAAAGTCTAAAGCAATGTCATACTCTTTTTTTAATTGTAATGTAGGAATATCTTGCTCTTTTATTACTTTGAATTTTTTCTTCTTAGCCTTCATAGGTTTCTTCTTAGCTTTTTTAGATTTCGTCTTTTTCACCATCTTTCTTTCCTTTATATAGTATTTTCGGTTTTTAAATTTAATTAATTCATCAAATGAGAGTGATTACTCCATACCTTTTCCACTCATTCTACTTCCTTGTGCGCCAGCTCTTGAACCTCCTAGTTCTGCTGGTAAGTTTGACCATCCTGCTCCAAAGGTTTCATAATTTATCGAGGGTAACATCTGCCCAAATCCTCCAGAGTATGATTGATATAATCCTATCGCCTGATTCCATTGTGGGCCTCCTTGATATATTGGAGATCCAAAAGCCTCTAACATATAAGGTAATGGAGATTTTCCGAAATGTTGTACTAATCCTCCAGCCTCTACAATCTTTTTTCCTTCATATCCTTCTTTTTCTAATCTTTCTAAAATTTCTTTTATTGGAACATTACCCATTCCAGGGGATAAATGTGAATCCGAATAACCAAAATTGTCTGTTAAGTGAACGTGTTTTACGTGCTTTGCAATTTGTTCCATTTCTTTCAACAAATCCTTATCTTTGAAACCTTTCTTTTTTGCAATGTTTAGATGTCCCACATCTAATGTAACTCCTATTACCTTTTCTGCTTGTTCTTCTGCTTTTGATTGTGATACTCCTTGTGCTGTTGCTCTCTCAACAAATTTCTTTCTACTTGTTTTGATTAAATTATCCAACTCCTCTCCGTGAGAGAAAGCCATTCCAGGAAATAAATTTTCAACATTTATTGTTGGTGCTTTATCCTTGTATTCATTTACTGCGTGAAGAGCTATGTTTGCAAAAGTGTCTGCAGATTTATCGATGGCAAATTTTTCTACATCCTGATATACTTCTGGTTGCATACTCTTTAATGTTACTAGCATGTTTTCAACTGCTTTCGCTTCTCCAATTAAGAATCCTTGTTTTGCATCTTCCTTAAATTTTTCAGAAGCTTTTTTCAGTGTTTCTCTATCATCATCTGATCCAAACTTATAGGCCTTGTTAAATAATCCGCTTAAACTCTGTTGAGTGTCACCTAAGAATTGTTGTGCTGCGGTTATCCTACTGTAAGCTTCTCTTTGTGTTGGTCCCAACAATCGAATTGTATCGCTCTTTCCCTCTCGAGCTTCTTGGAGAATCTTTCCCATTAACTCTTCGGGAATTAATCCCAGATTTTCATTGATACGAGATTCAGCATCTTCCTTATGATGCATTAATTGTGAAATTGAATTATCCCACTCAGTATGATTTAGTATATCTATCTGTATTTCTGGAGAGTGTACTGTTCCTTTTTCCCAATCTTTTGTTGAAGGATAAAATTTCTTTTCTTCTTCAAACGCAGATGAAACCTTTCCAGTCTCTCTGTTTACAACGTAGATCTTTTCTACTACTTTTTTTCCGTGTTCATCTATTTTGTATTCTTTTCCAGGAATCTTTGCAGCTCCGTGAATTGTGATTGACATCCCCCCCGCTTCATTCATTGGTGCTGTTTTATCGATTACTCCTTTAAATTGTTCTTCTGCTAATTTTCTTGCAGATTCACTATATCCTTGATCTCCTATTCCTGAAGCTTCAATTATTGGTGCATGAACTGAAATGTCTGAACCTGCTAGTTTAGCCATTCTATTTATTTCTTTAAAATGTTGTTTTGGAATTTGATCAAAAACTTCTGGGCTTAGCGCTCCTACTTCAATTGGAACTATACCTTGGTTAAGAAGCATGCTTACCTGCGCAATTTGGTTTGCAGTATCTGGTTTTGTTGGGGCTCCTAGCTGTGATGCTGGAATTTGAGCTCCAGTATAAATTCCCTCTGCAGAATAGTCCGGCTTAAAAGTAGAATAGCCTCCCTGATAGAAATCATTTATCCTATAATCACTCTCTTTTACCATGTTTTAAGTAGTAAAAAATAATTTATATAGTTTGCGTAGGGTTGCCTCACACTGTTAAACCAAAGCTTTAAAAGGATTCCTTAATGTGGATTACTTCTCATGGAAAGATTAAAAGCAATATTAGAAGAGAATGGTAAACGTAGAGAAATCCCCCCATTTGAATTGAATGTTTTAATCTTGCTAGACCCTAATAAAAAATATGACTTTCATCTATCTGATTGTAGGGGTAGACAAATGGCAGATCACAAAAATGCTAGTCACATTGAAGTCGCTTCATATTTTCCAGGAATTAGGGATACAATGCAATTTAATGAAAGTCATGTGCGAAAAGGATCTGAAGGAATTGCACGAGGTTATGTTATAAAAATAAGTGAAGCTGCTTAGTTAAGTTTATAATATTTGATTCTTTGATAGATTAAAGAGAGGATGAAACTAAACATATATTTATTCAGACATGGAAAGACTGTTTACAATACTAAAGGTATTTTTACGGGTTGGAAGGATTCTAAATTAACAAAAGAAGGAATAAAGCATGCTAAGATTATTGCTAAGAAACTAAAAGGTAAAAAAATAGATGTTGCATTCCAAACTAAACTTTCTAGAAGTAAGGATACTCTAAAAGAAGTATTAAAATTCCATCCCGAATGTCAAGAAATAATTACTGCTAATAGGATGATTGAAAGAAGTTATGGTGATCTAGAAGGGCAGACTCATGAATCATTTATTACTAAAATGGGTAGAAGGGAGTACGATTTAAAGAAAGAGGGTGATGCTATTGAAAATCTTGATCCTCAATTAAGAAAGAAAGTTCAGAGATTCTTGGGAGAGAAGGAATATAATATTATTCATCGAGGGTGGAATAATCCTCCTCCACATGGTGAAAGTTTTAAGATGGTAGAAGAAAGAGTTAAAGTTTTTATTAAAAATTTAATTAAGTTTATGAAAAAGGAAAAAGTAAACGTTGCAATTTCTGCTCATGGTAATTCAATAAGATTATTCAGAAAGATTTGGGAGAAAGCATCAATAAAAAATACAGTAGGTTGGTTTATTCCTTATGATAAAGTGTTTCATTATACTCTAGAAGTTTAATGCATGAACTTCGTAAAAGCCTTCTCTACCTTGCCAAGTATAAGATTTTCCCTGTAGCTTAAATGAGGCTCTAACATGCACACTTTCCATTCTTCCAGCCATATTTCTGAATCCAATTCTCATATTGCCAACATTCCCTCCAAGATTAAGGTAAACAGTATCTGAAGCTCTATTATATATTTCAGAAAGATTTTTTACTACTGAATCACTCAGATCATCCTTATCTATTGCAATTAATTCTCTTTTCCTGTCTTCTATTGAAGCCTTTTTTGCAAACCTATTAGACCTAAAACATTTCAATAAAAATGCTACATCTCTATGTCCAATACTATCTCTAATTCTTGCAAATCCTCTTTCGGGACTATCTCCTACAAGGCCAATCTGGGGGTAAAAATGTCTCCGTGCAGATTCATATTGTTCAAAAAACACTTCTCTTAAAGTTAGTCTTCTCGTATCTACCATCTCTTAGAAATAATATGGGGGATTAATAAAGATTTATCTTCTTTCGTACTTTCTTTCCATCTGTTCTTGGAAAGCAGTTTTTTCTCCTTTAAACTCTTCACTCCTCTTTGCCTGAATAGCTTCATAATTTCTTACACTTTCAGGAGTCTTTCCTAATTCGTCAGGTGTTCTCATGTGGAATTCTTGTCCCATTCTCTCTGGTCCCCTTCCAACATTTGTCATATCAATATTAGATGATGCAGAAATTGCTTCTGGTTCTCCCTCATATTGTATGTTTTCTTTTTTATTTGGATTTCTTTCGTAATCCTCGGAAGGATCTTTTATTGTTTCGTATTTTGTATCTTCTTTTTTTCCAATACTCGGAGTTTCTAATTCTACTCCTTGTTCTAGAGAAAAGTTAGGTCCTCTTGCTATCTCAACCTTTTCTAATGAAGGAGATCCTCTTCGTACAATTGGTGTTTCTTCAACTACTTCCGGTTCTTTTTTTACTTGAGATTCTAATAATTCGTTTAACTTTTCTACATCAATTTCTGGTTCTTCTTCAAGTTCTTCTTCAAGTTCAGATTCTTCAACTTCTTCTTTTTCTTTCTTTTTTGGCATACTATTTATTGACTAGAGAAATATATAAAAATATCTCTTTTCTACGTTGAATATGAAAAAGAGGAGAGTTCTTGGGGCTAGTCTTATTATTTTGGGAATTGCATTTTTATTAGATGGTAAAATAACCGGGGCAGTAATATCTACTTCGATTGGAAGTTCTGTTAGTTTTATTCTTGGACTTGTTTTACTTGCTGGAGGAATTGGTCTGATGTTATCAGGTGGGGAAGGAGGATTAGAAGGCATGGCAATTGAAGACGATTTGAAAAAAATGGGTGCCCCCTATGCATTAAAAAAATATGATATAAATTGGAGGTCAATAGTACAAGATATTGAACAAGAATACCTAACATTAGAGGCCCCAGAAGAAAGAACTCCGATACAGAAAAGAATTGAAAAGGCAATAACTGGGGGATGGCGCCCTATCAAAGATAAACCTAATAAAAGCGCTACATATGAAGAACAATTTTATGAGGGCCATGCATCTCAGGGAGGAAGAGTACTTGATGTAGCCAGCCATATTCCTCTTAAGGGGAAAAATAAAGGAAAACTAGTTCATTTTGGACAACCTGCAAATGCCACTTATTTGTGGGTAGTTGATGAAGATGGAAATTTTATTGCTGCGAATAGAAAAACATTTCTCCATGAAATGCCTCAAATGAAAAAAGAGAAGATAGATCTTTCCCATAGATTGCATAAACTCCCCCATTCTACTCTTGCAAGAGGAAAAAAAGTTTATGGTTCGGGAGAAGTTTTTATTGAGGGAGGAAAAGTTAAATGGTTTAATGCCGCATCAGGACATTATGTTGATTTAAAAGATATTCCCGGATTTAATCAGCAGGGAAAGAATGTTTTTGAATATTTTATGAAAAAGGTTGGATGGAAGGAAGCAACTGGTGGCGCTAAATACAAAACAAAATAAAAAATTATTCTATTAAAGCCTCTTTAATCTCTTCTAATGTTGGCTCTTTTTCATCTCTTTTTAAATTTGGAAATTGTGCAGATTGTGCTTCTTCTAGTAATCCTTTTATATCGATTCCTCTTCTCTCGCATGCCTCTAATGCCAAAAGATAGAGTGTTGATCTGTGTTCAAATAATTTCATTTTTATCCCTCTCTTTCCTAAAGATCCATAATCATCTCCATTAATTTTAGAATAATCCACTCCACTTACAAACTCTCTGAATGTTTTTCCAGCATGTCTCAAAAGGAAAGTGTCTAATCTTCGGTTTATGTCACTCAAGGGATCTGTAGAATAAGGATCAATTTCCTCCGTTTCTCTTGTTGCTCTTGCCAATTCTTCTCTGAATCTTCCTAAATATCCATTACTGTTGTCTGATCCGGGATAATATTCTAATTTCCCACTAACTCCCCTTTTTGGCGAAGTGGAGGGTCTTTGATATCTTGGAGTTTTTTTAGATCCGTCAGAAGTTGTATCAAACTCCCCAGTATCTAATTCGCCCAATCCTTCTCCTAGTCCCGCATATCTTCCATCAGAATCCATATTATGTAGAGGGGTTTGACCTTTATTTATTTTACCATTTCTCCCAAACATTACTTCATCTCCGAATATTTTTCTATCCATTTTAGTCTTAAGAAATAGGTAAAATTCTTTATAAATCTTGTTGTTTACTGTAACTTAAAAGTGGTATAATTAGGTATAACTTACCATTCCATGGGCTTTTTTGTAAATATCAAATAATGTGAATCCAACATCTCCTGCATTCGCGGCTGCTAATTTTCTCAGATGATTTTTTTCTATCCAGTTATCTTTTGGCACAATGATTTCTTTCACTTCTTTCTTTGCGTCTTTCTTTTCTTTTTTCTCTTCTTTCTTTCCACCAATTCCAAGTAATGCTAAAAAAGGATTAACATCTTTTTCTTCTGCCTCTTTGGCCTTAACTTCTTCTTCATCTTTTTCTTCTAAGAAACTGTTAATGTCTTCTTGTAATTGGGAGATACTTTCGTCTGTAGTTCCTTCTATAAGATTTAGAGCATCACTAACATCTGATTTGTCCATTTCTTGTTTAAGTTTTGCTAATTCATCGTCACTTAGTGCATATCCTCTGAATGTTACATCAACTCTCCCAAGGTATGATCCCTGTTGGGGGACTGCTCTAAAAGAAAAATCAACTAGAATACAACTATTATATCCTCTTCTTAATTTTTTTATGAATCTTTCATTCTGGAATTCTTTTGGAAGCTTTCCTTCTATTGCTGCATCTTTAACTTTTAGTCCGTGTTTTCCCAATAGTGTTAGTTCCAATATTGTTCTATTAAATACATTAACAAGAGCTGCATTTTTTGATGTTTTTTGCTCTAATTTTTGAGCAGCAATCAAATAAGGTTTTGCCCATCTTGAATAAAGCTTTAAACTATTTGCTTGACTTCTAAGATATGTCTTTTCTAATTGATATCTCTTTCTTAATGCTTGTTCTGATTGAACTATCCACTGTTCGAATTCTTGAATTCTAGGAATGATAACTCTTTTCACAACATCGTTTAAATCTAGGCCTCCTTCCGATACTGGCTTAGTTACATCATGAACGCTATTTGCAGCTAGAAAAGCATTGATTAATGTTGGAAACCCTCCTTGAACTGCCATTGCCTTAATACTCGAATTTCCTTTGTTTATGTCTACTTTGTCCATCCATATTTGTTTCAATGATAAACGAGCTGCATTTTTTATTACTCCGTCGCTTGAATGAAGATCATCATAAGACTGTAATCTTATTTTGAAATCCTTTAAATCATAAATAATATTTAGAACACTTCGCAATACGGTGTTAACATCTCCTAAAATTCTTTGGGCATGTTGTTGCATTAGTGAAGCTCTCTGACCCATCTCTCCAAATTGTGTTGACCCAGGAGAAGGTGAAAAATTATCAATAAGTTTTTCTGGCCTTAAACCGAAATCTTCCATTAAATCAAGTACAAAATAGTATATTGGTTCTAATGTTTCGGAATAGGTCTCGTAAACTAATTTATGTTCTGCTTCAGGTACATAAGATATCTTCCCTGATTCTTTAGCTTTGACTCTGCTAGCATAATATGGACTAATTTCTTCAATAATCTCGTGAACAGTCTTTATTTCTGCCATCTTTTTTATATAAGAATATTATGAAGAGATGTTTAAAAAATGTTTGTATGTCTTCAGAACAACTAAGTTTAAAAAGAGAACAGTATTATTTTGATTATGGGATGGTTATTTGGGAAAAAAAACGACAACGTTATTGATTTAACTGAGAGGTATAAGAAACAACAAGCAGCTAAAGTTGCTCAAGATACTATAGAGATTGAAAAGCCTGCAGAAACTTCTCAGCCTACTGGCTTTGGTATTTTTGGTATGTCTAGTACAACTACCACTTCTAGTACTCCAAGCGTTGAAAGTTCTGATCCTGATGAAAAGAGAAGAAAATTGGCTAGGAGAATTATGGCTATGACAGATAAAATTGAAGATTTATCTAATCAAATTTACCACTTACAACAAAGAATTGAAGTTCTTGAGAAAAAAGACGGACACAGATACTAAAAACCTTTATTAATAGTTCTTAATTAATTAGTTTATGAAAATAGATGATAAAAAAATAAGAGGTTATGCGTTAAAAAATGCTATAACTTATGAAGGTAAAGCTCAACAAGGAAGTGTTATTTCTGCTTTATTTAACGAAGGTTTGAAAAAAGAAGATATGAAGACTTATGGGAAGAAGATTTCTGAAATTGTTAAGGCGGTAAATTTAATGACACCTGATGAACAGAAAAGCGAGTTTGAAAAAGTTAAGGATCTTTTGAGTGAAAGAGAAGAAAGAGAAGGTTTACCCGAATTACCAAACGCTGGAAAAGGTGTTGTTATGAGAATTGCCCCAAGTGCTTCAGGTCCGATGCATTTATTTCATGGAGTTAATGCTTCTTTAAGTTTTGATTATGTTCGAGAGTATGGTGGAAAATTTTATGTTAGAATTGAAGATACAAATCCAGAGAATATTGATCCTAAAGCATATAAGATGATTGAAGAAGATGCTAAATGGTTAACAAAAGATAAGGCGATTGTTGCGATACAGTCAGATAGAATGGAATTATATTATAAGTATGCTGAAAAATTGATTAAAAAGGGAGCTGCTTATGTTTGTACTTGTTCTTCTGAAGAATTTAAAGAGCTGGCAGAAAATAAAAAAGATTGTCCTTGTAGAGATCTTAAGGATCAATCGGAAAGATGGAAAA
Organism: uncultured archaeon; assembly: GCA_965365175.1. Classification (GTDB taxonomy): domain Archaea; phylum Nanobdellota; class Nanobdellia; order Pacearchaeales; family GW2011-AR1; genus WJLC01. Next base: position 45,681 of record CBDUAR010000001.1, on the reverse strand, counting down.
AAATGTTTAAAGGATTTAAAGAAGGAGAAGCAGTTTTAAGATTTAAATCAGATATGAAACACAAAAATCCTGCAATGAGAGATTTTCCCCTAGCTAGAATTAATGAAACATCTCATCCAAGACAGAAGAAAAAATATAGGGTTTGGCCTTTAATGAATTTGGCAGTTTCGGTAGATGACATTGAAATGAAAATGACTCATATTATTAGAGGTAAGGATCATCGGGACAATGCTAAAAGACAGGAATTAATTTTTGAAACATTAGGGAAAAAATATCCTTGGACAGGATTTTTGGGAAGATATCATTTTAAGGATATGGAAATATCAACTTCTTTATTTAGAAAAGAGATCGAATCTGGAAAATATAAGGGATGGGATGATCCTAAACTTCCAACACTTATTTCATTAAGAAAACAAAAGTATAGGCCAGAAGCGTTTTGGAAAATGGCAGAACATATTGGGTTGAGTGAAGTTGATAAAACTCTAGACAAAAAAGACTTTTTTAAACTACTAGACGAGTTTAATAAAGTTTAAATAAGCAAATTGTCTAACTTATATATGTTAAAGGAGGATGAAAGGAGGTTAAAAATGTTAAAAAACAAAAAAGGTCTATCTGCTATTGTTATGACTATAATCATGATTGGTTTAGTTCTTGTAGCGGTTGGTATTGTTTGGACTGTTATCTCTGGATTGCTTGAAGGCCAAACTGAAACGGTAGAATATTCAGAAAAATGCTTAGGGATTAGTCTTGATATTAAAAATTTGGATTGTGATGCAGATGTATGTAATTTTACTGTGAGTAGAAAAGTAGGTTCTGCTGGAGCTCCTATTGATGGTCTTTCTTTAAGTTTTAGTACTGCTAGTGAGACTGGGGATGAAGTTTTAATCGAAGGTAATATTGCTGCTGCTTCTACTAAGAGTAATGAAGATCACAAGTTGGATGAGACTCCTATAAGAGTTGATGCAAGGGTTTATTTCAATAAGACTGAAGGTGATTTGTTCTACTGTTCTCAGATTATAAGTGCAACTATTGCATAAATTTATTTTTTTTATTTTTATACTATTTCTTATTTTTTACTCTTAACCGAAGGTCTTATAAATGGTTTTTATTTCAGTTGTAAACAATAAAATGGTACAAGAATGCGTATTCGGAAGGGTATATCGGGGTGGCGGAACCACAACAGAATATGGCGGTATGCCTACCTGTGCATATTGCCCAAAAGATTTTCCAGATAATGTTGAAGTAAAATGTAGGACTTTTATAGATGGTAATATTGGTAAGGAAGGTTATTTAAGAGCATTAAAGCCCAAAGGAGGTATGATAATTAAATTTGGGTCTGAAGGGAATCCTCCATGTTTAGAAGAAGTTATTGCTAGAAGGAGGGCTCGATTAGATTAAAATGGCAAGAGAACAAGACAAAAGATGTTATGAATGTTTCAATAGAATGAAAAAACTAGACTTTAGTATTAAGGATTCCTGTAGGAAGTATGACAAAGGCGAACCAATTTGCCCAGATTATCATGAGGCTTTAATGAGAGAAGCTCAATTTAAAAGAGGAGATAGGAGCAGGGAAGTTACTGGGCATAGAATTATTAGGATGCTAATTGATCACGGAGATTTAACTATCTAGTTTTGATAACGTAAACTTCATCATTCTTTCTAACTCTTTGAATCTTAATTCCTACTTCATCGCCTTTTTTTCCTTTTGAAATTGATTTGTTTTTTATCTCTAAAGAATCTATATCTGAATAAATTAATCCCGTTGTCTTTCCTATTACTGCTATCTTATCTCCGGTTTTTAAATCTGAAACTAGCTTTACCGTTGCAACTCCAATTTTATCAAAATAGTGAGTAACTTTTCCTACAAAATGTTTGTATTCTTTTGAAGCACTGTGTTCTACAGTTGCAAAATCATCTGAAGTTGGAAGTTTTAAATAAAATCCTGAAGAGAATTCTCTATTGTAAACGTTCTTTAGTTTTTCAATTTCTGATTCAAGCTCTTCTTCTGATAATTTTTTATCTAAGGCTTTTCTATATGCTCTAACCACTGCATCCACATATCTTGGATCTCTATTACGGCCCTCAATTTTGAAACTTGTTATTCCTGCTTTCTTCATTTTGTCTAAAAATGGAAGAGTGCATAGATCTTTTGCAGACATTACCTTATCATTTTTTAATTCTAATTCATATCCTTCTTGTTTATCTTTTACTATGTAACTTCTCCTACAAGGATGTAAGCATTGTCCCCTATTTGCGGATTTTCCAAATAAAAATTGTGAAGTAAAACATCTTCCTGAAACTGAGACACACATTGCTCCGTGAGCGAAAGTTTCAACAGGTAAAACCTTAGATATTTTCTTTATTTGTTTGAGATTTAGTTCTCTTGCAAGGACTACTTTTTTAGCTCCTAATTTTTTATAAAACTCTGCTGCTTTTGCATTTGAAACTGAAGCTTGAGTTGAAATATGAAAAGGAATTTTATGTTTTTTGCATAATTGGATTACTGATAGATCCCAACATATCACTGCATCTACCTTCCCTTTTATTTTTTTGATTAATTTTTCCAATTTTGTTAGTTCTTCATCATAAATTATTGTGTTTAGAGTTAAGTATTTCTTTACCTTTCCACATATTTTTTTTATTTTGTCAAGATCCTTTATTGTGAAGTTCTTTGAACCGTATCTCATAGAAAATTCTTGTAATCCAAAGTAGACTGCATCTGCTCCGGCACTTATAGCAGCTACTAACATTGGAAAATCTCCTACTGGGGCCAATAGTTCGTATTTCATAAATTAATGAAAATAGTTAAGTTTAAAAATTCTGTTACTCCTCCAAATCTATGACAGCTAAAATTTGGGGTTGTCCCCATCACGCGTAAGGGCAATAATTTTTCTAGCTGTGCTTATCAGAACTTTTTTATACCTATTTCAACTCAATTAAATAATGGCGGTTGTCGTATAGTGGCTATTACGTCTGGTTGTGGTCCGGGAAACGAGGGTTCGATTCCCTCCTTCCGCCCTTCAAAAAAGAGAAAATGAACACAGAAACAGTAAAAGGATTTAAGGATATTACTGGCGAAGATGCTCAGAAGAAAGAAGCAATAAAGAGAGTTGTCGCAAATTTATTTGAGAGATATGGCTTTCTTCCAATTGAGACTCCTATTATAGAGTATGAAGATTTTGTAAAAGGAGATAATGAGAAGGATGAAGCTGTTTCGGATATCTTTAAACTACAAGATAAAGGTGAAAGAAAGCTTGCACTAAGATATGAATTTACATTTCAGTTAAAGAGACTTATGAATAATCAAAAATTACCCTTCAAGAGATACCAAATAGGCCCAGTATTTAGAGATGAACCCATTAGTGCAAATAGATTTAGACAGTTCTTTCAGGCTGATGCTGATGTTGTTGGTTCTGATATCAAGGATGAAGCAGAGGTTATGTCTTTGGCTAAAAATATCCTAGGAAATCTTGGTATTAAATATGTTCTTTACTTTAATAATAGAAAGTTGGTTAATGAAATTCTTGAAAAAGAAGGTATTAAGGATAAAGATAAAGTTATGAGAGAATTGGATAAATTAGATAAGATTCCTGAGAAAGAGATTAAGAATAATCTAGGAAAAGATGAAAAGATTTTAACTATCTTTAAGAAACCTGAAAGTTATTTTGAAAAGTATGATGCTTATTCTGAGATTAAAGAATTAAAAAAATATTTGAATTATTATAAAGTTAAGGCAGAATTTTCGCCTACTTTGATGAGAGGATTAAGTTACTATAATGGAACTGTTTTTGAAATAAAATCTCCCGGAACAAAAGAAACAATTACCGCAGGAGGTAGTTATATGTTTGAAGGAGTTCAATCTACTGGAATCTCATTTGGATTAGATAGACTATTGAGTTTAGCTAGAATAAAAGATAGTAGAGACAAGATATTGATTGTATCTCTTAATGAAGATAAGAAATCTGTTGATCTTGCACAAAAGTTGAGAATTCAGGGTAAAATTGTTTCAGTATTTTATGGTAAACCCTCTAAAGCTTTGAATTATGCTAACTCGTATAGGTATAATAAAGTGGTATTTGTTGGTAAGAAAGAAGTCAAGAAAAAAGTATTTATGGTTAAAGATATGAAAACAGGTAAGCAGAAAAAATTGGTTTTAACTAAAGTTAAAATTAAATAACTTCTATTTCTCTTCTCCAGGCATTATCTTTTCCAGAATCTTTAAAGTCTTTTACTTCTAGAGGTTTTTTGAATAAGGGGCAATCTAATACAAAGGTTTCAAATTCTCCACCTTCGCCTGCAACATGAATTTTAACTTTTAATTCAGTAACTTCCTTAATGAATTGCTCATCGATTATTCTTCCTAACCAAGTTTGATCTAAAGGGTAAGCAGCAACCCCAATAATCGTAACCTTGAATTTGTTATCAATTAATTCTTGCAAGTATTGCTTTTCATCTTTGTGCCATAATGGATTAATGCATTTAATATTTAATTTATCGCATATCTTTTGTATTCTAGAAGCTTGATATTCACTATGCAATGCTCCTGTTACCAAGGCTTCAACTTGATATTGATCTATTGCTTTCTTAATTGCATCTTCCAAATCAACTAGTTCTTTTTCTTTTTCTCCTTTTGTTGTGTGAACTATTAGAGGTAATTCCATTGTATCTGCTTGAGCTTTTGTTTTTTCTATGCTTGGCGTATGGAACATATAAGAATCAGGGTTTTCGGAGTGCATTGTTATTAAACAAATCAATTCATTTCCTTGTTGCTTCGCTAAGTATGCTGAGAAGCATGAATCCTTTCCACCTGAAAATAACACTGCAGTTTTCATAAAAATAATTAATTTGAGAGGTATATAAATCTTTAAAAAGGGTAAATTAGTGGGGATTTTATGGCAAAAACTAAACCCGCAAGAGAAAGAGCAGTTTCAATCTTAGAGAGAGGTCTCAAAGAAGCCAAAAAAATATTAGAATCGGGAGATACTAGTTCTGCATCGGCGCAAGCGATGACAGAGAATATTGCTAACCAGAGTAGAAGAATGCTTATTTATTTAGAGAGAGGATTAATTGATCCGGAAACAGCAGATAGGATGAATAAAGAATATTTAAGGATCGAAGAAAAGTTTTATGGGGAATATGGTAAGACTCACTCAACTTTGCTTAATGATATTCCAATTTCAAATAGAAATTAATTATGTTCTGAAGACTATGTTCATTCAAACTCGTCACCGATTGGATTTTCAAAATCTTTGTTAATTTCTTTTATACGTTTTCTTTTTGGTTCATCCAATTTATTCATTTCTTCTTCTAATTCTTTTTTGAGATCTGCAAAAGGATCAGGGTTATGTTTTAGATAAACTTTCTTTAACCATATATCAATTTCTTCAAAATGCTCTGGTTGGTCTAACCAAACTTTCTTTTGATTTTCTAATTGTAATAATGGGTAGAATGAAATTATTCTTTCGTCTCTATCTTTTCCGATGAATTCTGTAAAAGTTATTTTTTTGTGGCCTTTGTTTGTTGTAAAGTGAGAAGTCAATCTTGTAAAAATTTCCTTTATTTTATCTTTAATACTAAATCTCTTTTTTGGTAATGAAATAGAAGTTTCTCTTAGTGCATTTCTGTTTATTATTTCCTTCTTTATTCTTCTATTTTCAGTTGATATTGCTTTGTTTAATGATTCTATTAATTCTTTTAAGGTTACTTTCTTAAATCTTGGAATTGGAGATCTAGGAATAAGTTCTGGAATTTCTTCGTCCAATTCTATTCTTTCCATCTTGTAAGTTTTTTCTTCTTTCTTACCGAATAAAATATCATCTATGCTCTTTATGTATCTGTTAAGTAAAATTTCTGATTTGATTCTTATTAGAAGCGATGCAGCTAGAAGTACTTTGCTCGAAATAAAGAAATCTGCTTCTTCTAATTCTTGTATTTTTATTAGATATTTTTCTGTTAGTATTGAAACATTGATATCCCACGGGTTTAATTGCTCAGTATTAATTAAATCATAAATAATTTCTTGCCATCCAATCTCCCGACTAAATAAAAGGTCGTGAATTTGCTCTTGTTTTACAGAATTCTTATCCTCTTCCATATTTCTCTATATGAAAAGGGGTTTATAAAAATGATGTAGTGACTAATAGATATATGTAGTTACTAAAGGAGATAATTCCTTTAAAAATGTTCATTGTCACTTTATGTTGACTAAGTCTTGTCATTCTTCAGAAGTAACAGAACCAAAACATTTATATAGTGATGCAACCTCTATATTATATCACCTCTTTTTGCCCAGGAGAGCGTTCAGGTCGTACTATTTGTTTGACTTGAAAACTCTCTTAGGGTTTTATAATCATTAATTAAAAAGTGATGTGTGGGCTTAGTAAAATGATAGAGTTTTGCCCAATTAATATTCAAATTATATAACAAAATGTTTCCACGAATAACTCCAAAAAATTTAGAAAAGAGAGAAGAAAAAACTCCCACTATTTGCCCCTATTACGAAAAACATGAAAATCAGTGTGAATTTATTGCTGGATTGACAAAAATTATTGTGGAAGGATGTTCATTTAGAGAAGGATCTGAACGAGCAGAAAAGGCCAAAGAGGCTCAAAGAAATTTAAGACAGACCATTAAATCATTTTGTGGCTATTCTAATTATAAGCAATGTCCAACATTTTTGATAAACCAAGAATAATTATTCTTTCTTCTCTTCTTTAGGAGCTTCTTTCTTTTCTTCTTTCTTATCTCCTTGAGTTTCGAATTCAGCGTAATGACATTTACCACAATACTTTCTAGTCTTAGCGTCCATTAAAAAAATACCTGGACCACATCTAGGACAAGATCTATGTCTAGTAACTTTGTCGCCTTCTATTTTATACTTAGAATATTTCTTACTAGTTTTTTTATTCTTCTTTGCTTTTTTTCCTTTTGATTCTTTTTTTGCCATTTTTATTAAGCTTGTTTTTCCTCAGGAGTTTTGTCTTTTTCTTTTTTATCTTCTTCAGCTTTTTCAACTTCGGCTTCTTTAGCTTCTTGAACAGGATTGCTTCCAGTTTCTTCTACTGCTGGAATTGGTTCTGCACTAGGTGTCTCAGAAGGTTCAGCTGGCTTTTCTTCTTCAACAGGTTTAGCTGCTTCTTCAGCTGCTTTCTTTTCAGTTTCCTTTTCTTTTTTAGTTAATTTTTCAACATTGTCTCTTTCTTCATTTGAAGGATAAACGTTTGCAGTTATTGTGAATTCTGGTGATCCAAAACTACCATGAATTCCATTTACTCTTATTGCATTTTTTTCTACAGAATATTTTTTAGATAAAGCAGTTAATACCTCCTCATTAGTTGGACTAACTTTTGCTTCTACAGACGCAAAAACTTCCTTTCTATTAAATAAAGGATTTTGACTCTCTTTAAGAATTTTAAGTTCCATTTTATCTTGTCTTAATAGCAAAGTTACCCTTGTCTTTTAGATTTAATTTTGGAGCTATTTCAGATTTTTCTGGATTTAGAACAACTATCCTTCCCTTGAATCCTTCAGTTAATTCTTTAGAATCACATTTAGGACACTTCTCTCCATGCTCAACGATTGTGTTACATATTTTACATGCTTTTGGTTTGCTCATTTTTTACCTTTTGCAGCTTTTTCTTCAGCTTTTAATGCCTTTGCTGCATCTTTTAATTTTTTAGCTTGATCTTCTTTAACCCATTCAATTTTTCCTAATCCGGGTTGTCTCATTGTTAAACCAATCTTTGGTTCATTACCTTTGTGACTAACTGCTACAACTCTAGCAATGCATTGATCTCCTGACTTCAAGGTTCTTTTTGAAGCTTTACCAGTTAAAGAGTTTGCTTTATTGAAACTTACATAATCATCCATTGTTTGACTAATATGAATCATTCCTCTCATCATTCCCATATCAATGAAAGCACCGAATGTTGTGATCTCTGAAATCACTCCGTGAACTAATTCTTGAAGTTCTGGTTTCCAAGCTAAGATTTTGAACTTTGAACTATAGTATGCAGCTCCGTCTCCTGGAATAATAACTCCTTCACCAACATTCATAATCTCTATAACTGCAACTACCTTTCCTAATTCTTTATCATAATAATTTGCGTAAGTTTCTCTAAGTTGCTTTTCAACTGCTTCACCTGTCGGTAAACCAAACAACTTTGGGTCTACTCTTACATAGTCTTCAACTTCTGTTAAATAGAACATTTTGTATTAAAAAATAGAGTAAAAATTGGTTTTTAAAGCTTATCATTAAATCAATTCTAGCCGTTTTTTGGCTCTAATAACTAATTTTTGATTTGGTATCTTAGATTTGAGTTCTTTGTCCATTGTTGCGATAATTGCTGACTTATTACCTTTAGCATAACTAATCAATCCATTATCTACATAATAATTTTTTAGGTCAATCTTTTTTACTTTTTTTCTTGAAAGAATCTTTAATCCTAATATTGCATCATCTCTAAACTTTAATTTCTTACTTGATTCTACAATATTTTTCAATTCATAGATTACTTGTATTGGAACTGTTGGAGTTAAACCTAAGAAAGTTATTCCTTCTATGAAATCTATTCTATTTTTTATTGCAGTTAAAATAAAACTTGTATCTAATACCACTTGTTTCATATTTTATTGAATATATTAAGGTTTAAATAATCTTTTTTCTTAATTAATTTATGAAAGAGCGTGAGAATGTTTTGAGAATTCTGAAAGAGACAAAAGAAGCTATGAAAAAGTGTGATGCTACTAAAATTAAACTATTGAGTAATCAGACGACTAATACTGCTTCATTAACCCAGGATCCAGATAATATTATGGTTGCCGTTATTGTTTATTCTATTGGTAAGATTCTAGAAAGAAGTTGTTATCAATCGCTAAGGGGTTGGAATACATTTTATAGAAATGTTGCTGTTTTTTTAGATGAATCTATAAAAGATATCGAAAAGGATGATGAGAAAGGATTCAGAAAAGATTTTGAGATGATTAGAAAATCTATTAACAAATTATCTGGAAAGTTGAAGAGATATATCCAAGAAGTTTTTAGAAAAGCCAGTATTAACAAAGCTTCAAGATTATATGAACATGGTGTTTCGATGGAACAAACCGCAGAACTATTAGGAATTACGATGTTTGAGCTAGCAGATTATGCAGGTAAGACAGGTATTCCCGACGTTCCTGTTGCAAGGACAATGGATGCTAAAACTAGAATTAAATTGGCGATGGATATGTTTGGATGATGGAAGGGGCAATAATCTTTGACGCAAGTACTTTGATTAGTTTTTCTATGAATGGTTTGTTAGATGAAGTTGTGAAATTGAAGGATGTTTTTGAGGGTAAATTTTTGATAACTGAAGATGTTAAGTATGAGATTATAGATAGACCCCTTACTGTAAAAAGATTTGAATTGGAAGCTTTAAGGTTAAGAAAATTATTTGATGAGAAAGTTTTGGAATTGCCAGATTCTCTTGGGATAAAAAATAGTGAGATTGTATCAAAGAAAAACAAGATGGTTGAAATTGCCAATAGTATGTTCGTTGGATATAAAGGAAATATTAATTTAATTCATTCTGGTGAAGCATCATGTTTAGCATTAAGTAGAATTCTTCTAGATAAAAAAATTCCTCACGTTATTGCTGTTGATGAAAGAACTATTAGAATGTTGGGAGAAAAACCAGAAAACCTGAAAGAATTGTTAGAAAGAAAAATGCATACTAAAGTAAAACTTCAGAAGCAGGACTTCAAATATTTTAGGGGATTTAGATTTATTAGATCAACGGAGTTAATTTATGTTGCCTGGAAAAAAGGTTTGACAAAATTAAAAGATGGCAGAACTGTTCTAGACGCATTACTCTATGCTTTGAAATTTAAGGGATGTTCTATATCTGATGAAGAGATTAAGGATATAAAGAACTTGAAATAAGTTTAAAAATAGGAAATTTCTAACTAATATATAGGGTGCGTCGTATACTGGTATTATACTCGGCTCCAGCCCGAGAGAAGGGGGTTCAATTCCCTCCGCGCCCATTTTTATAAAATGGTAAGAAAATTAACCAAATATAACATTGCACTGATTTTGATTATGGTTATTCTTTTAGGATTTTATCTTGGCAATATTTATTTTAGTAATGAAAATATATCTTCTGAGGCTATTTCTAGTCAATCCCAACAAAGTGAAAAATCTCCTTCAAGACAGGAAGTAGTTGTTCCGAAAGAAATTGTAACTGCATCGGAGGAGGACTACCAAAGATTAGAAGAAATTCTTCCTCAGAACGAAATTATTCAATTACTCCCCGAATCTGCTAGAATTAAATTAAGTTTTTTTAATTTTAATTCAGGTTCAAGAGAATGGGAAAGAACTTACATATTAACAACAGGAAATGCTATTCAAGGTGAAGCTTCACTTTCAGAAGTTGATATGGCTTTAATTATGCATTCTAGAAATCTTCCGTTATTAAAAGGAGATAATTTCTGTGAAATTATTCAAAGTGCACAAAGAAACGGAGATTTTGCTATGGAAACTGAGAAATCTACTGTGTCCCTTGGTTGGAAATATAAAAGTATTATTGGTTACAGAGATTGTCTAGGATTTTAGGGGAATTTCTAAAAGTTTTGTGAAAGGTTTTTTTGGTTTTACGTGTAATGTGAAAGGTTTAACTTTTTTTACTTCAACTATTTTATTTTTATTATACCAAACTGCAATAAATGGAAAAAATACAAAGTATGAATGTATTGCTCTTCTTGCAGGTTTTGAAAATTCAAATAACAGGGGTTCAGTTTTTCTACTCTTAAACATTAGGCCAGAAATTTTTTGAAACCAATTGCAAACCTTAGCTTTTACTTTTTTATTCTTATATTTTATTATCTTATACATAAATATTTAAAAGATATGTAGTTATATAAACTATTAGTTTAAAATGAGAAAAGAGGTATATTTTTTAATTGCTATAGTAGTATTAATTAGTTTTATTTTTGGGAGTATTAGCAAGAATACTGGATATACTATAACAGGTTATGCTGTTTCTGAAGAAGGAGTTAAAGTTGAAAGTAGTATTATTGAATCAGTTAAAGAAAATAAAACTGTTAGAGTAAACATTCAATTGAAAGATAAAAAGGATATTAAAAAAATTAAAAAGGATTTGAATTCCAAAATAAAACATACTTTTGATGATGAAGGAAGAGTTTCTGCAATGATTTCCCAAGAGGAATTAGATATGCTGCAGAAGGATAATAAAGTTGACCTCGTTGAGCCTGTACGGATGAGAACAATTGATATGCAAGATAGTGTTCTAATAATTAATGCCACTCCTGTTTGGAGTTTGCAATCAAATGGAATTAATTTGACTGGAATTGGAGAGACTGTTTGTGTTATTGATACCGGTGCGGATTTAGACCACCCTGCTCTTGGAGGAGGTTTTGGAGGGGGATATAAAATGATCGCAGGATACGATTATTGTGCTGATGATGTTAATTGTACTACTGAAGATTCTGCTCCTGATGATCAACATGGACATGGTTCACATGTTGCGGGAACTATCGCAGCAAGCGGTTCTCTTACAGGGGTTGCGCCAGGTGCAAATTTGGCAATAATAAAAGCTGCTAATGCTACAGGTACTTTCTGGGATGATGATATTGAAAAAGCAATTGATTGGTGTGTTGCAAATAAAGATACATATAATATTAGTGTCATTAGTATGAGCCTTGGAGGAGGTTCATCTTCTACTTATTGTCCTGCTGATCCTCTTGCTAATGAAATAAACAATGCTGTTGCTGCTAATATTTCTGTAATTGTTGCTGCAGGAAATGAGGGAAGTACTACACAAATATCCGGACCTGCTTGTGTTGAAAATGCCACTCCTGTTGGAGGAACAAATAAGAGTGATGCAATGTATTTGGGAGGAAATAGAAATTCTTTGGTTTTATTATTAGCTCCAGGGGTAAATATTAACTCTAGTTATTTAAATGGGGGTTATGCTACTTCCTCTGGAACCTCGATGTCTACGCCTCACGTTGCTGGAGCTTTCGCTTTGATAAACCAATACAGAAGATTAGTTGGAAGTTCTGTTATGTTGCCTTCTGAAATTGAGGATGCCTTAAATGATAGTGGAAAAGTAATAAATGATGCTGGAAGTGGATTGGATTTTTCTAGAATTCAAATTTATCAAACATTATTAGATATTGACATTGAAGCTCCTGAAGTTACACTAAATTCTCCTTCAGATGATACCTTAAGCTCAAATGTCAATCAGACATTTAATTGTAGTGCTGAAGATCCAATACAATTGGCCAACTTAACTTTTTATTTATGGAACTCAACAGGTAGCGTAATCAATGAAACAACATTAAATGCCACTTCAAATAATCTGGAACTTTCTTTAAATATAACATTAAACAATGGAACTTATATTTGGAATTGTCTTAGTGAAGATAATAAAAGTAATTCTAATTTTTCCTCATCTAATTATACTATAAAAATTGGAATTGCTTCAATGAATTTAAACTCTCCGAGTGATAATACTTATTCAACAACAAATAATACTACATTTAATTGCTCTGTAAATTCTACTATCGCTAATCTTACAAATGTTACTTTGAAGGTTTGGAATTCTACCGGTTTAATTTATAACACCACAAATAACATAACTGGAAATTCTAATTCTAGTTCTTTTGATTATAATATTTCTGTTGAAGATACTAATGAATGGAATTGTTTTGCTAGCGATGAGGATGGAAACTCAATTTTTGCAGGCTCTAATTATACTTTGACTTACGACAAAACTGGTCCGATTATAACTTTGATTGAACCAGAGGATCAGGATAGTTTAGAAGAGGGAGACATCGATTACCAATTTAGTGTTACTGATTTAGTTGATGTTGAGAATTGTAGTTTATACTTGGATGGAGATTTAGAAAGCACAGATACTAGCATTACAAAAGATACAACTCAGACGATAACTTTTGATACTTCTGATGGAAGTTATGACTGGTATATAAAATGTTACGATGATCTAGGAAATTCTGGAACTTCATCTACAATAGAATTAACAGTTACTGCGACTTCTACAACTAGCTCGGACGATAGTAGTGAAGATACTTCTTCTAGCAGTACTACAACTACCACAACTACTACAACTACTACAACTCCTGAAGAGACAATACATTTTATTAGCGATGTTCAAATGGCTGAAGGTTATACAAAATCTATGATGAATAATGATAAGGTTAAATTTAATTTGAAATCATTAGAACATATATTAGAATTGGATACATTTAGTGCAAATTCTATTGAAGTGGTTATATCTAGTGATCCAGTAACAGTAAATATTGGTCTTAATGAAACTAAAAAAGTTGATATAGACAACGATAATTTCTATGAATTGGAAGTTAAATATAGTGAATATAAGACAACTTATGCTAGAATAACCCTTAAGGAAATTTATGAAGCGGTTGGAACAAGACAAATTTCTGAAGGAAATGTTACTGCTAATGAAACTATGGAGAGTAATGGTTCAGTTCTTTCATTTGGTCCTACAACATTGAAGATAATTGTTGGAAGTGCTATTGGACTAGTAATTCTCATTGTAGCATTTCTTGTTTTTGAAGGAAAGAAGAAAAAGTAATTTCATCTCAATAATCCTTATATAGTTAAGTAGTTCTCATCTTTCATGGATTTGCATATTATGTCTTGGTGGGATGCAGCTGCACATGTCCCAGATAAGCCTACCTATGCGATAAGAATATTTTCTAGTTATAAAATTGATGCCCAGCCTCTACAAGAATCTTCATTGTATAAAAAAGTTTCAGAATATACTTTTGATGATAATGATACTCATCCGTTCATTATTAAAGGAGGAGATAAATGGCTAGATGAAGGCACTGCTAGAAAGATAGTTGAAGATTTTAGGCAAAATATGGAAGGAGTGGAGGCTCTTTTAGTTCATTGCAGTAGGGGGGAAAACAGATCTCCTGCTGTTGCTATGGCTTTAAGCGAACTATTCGATTTGGGCCATGACCCGGAAGAACTTAAGAAAAAATATGATAGATATAATCATTTTGTTTTTGATATGCTTATGAGGGTTGGAAAAGAGAAACAATAATCTTTATAAACTTGTATGAATTGCATTTCATATGAAAAATCAAACATATCATGTATTCTTTACAAATCTGGCGAATAAATTGAGGATAGATATTATACTTAGTTTGAAAAATAAGGAAAAAAACGTTACTGAATTATCTAAAGAGTTAAATGTTGAGCAGAGTAAAATTTCTCACGCTCTATCTTCATTGAGATGTTGCAATATTGTAAAAGTTAAGCAAAGTGGAAAGCAGAGAATATATTTATTGAATAAGAATACAATTGTTCCTATGTTAAAATTAATTGAAAAACATTCTAAAACATTTTGTAAGGGTATCTGCCATTGCAAGGGGAGATGCGCATGAAGGAAGTTTATTTAGATAACGCTGCAACAACAAGAGTTGATGACAAGGTTGTTGAGGCAATGGTTCCTGTTTATAATTTGAAGTATGGTAATCCTTCTTCATTACATTTGAAAGGACAAGAAGCAAAGAGACTTATGGAGGAGGCTAGAACAACAATCGCAAGTGCAATAGGTGCTAAATATAATAATATTATTTTTACTGGAAGTGGAACCGAAGCAAATAATTTGGCTATTAAAGGATTATTCTTTAGTTCTGGCAAGAAACATATCATTACTACCAAAATAGAACATGATTGTGTATTAAATGCTTGTAAATGGCTTAAGACACAAGGTTGTAAAGTTACTTATCTGGATGTTGATGAAAAAGGTTTTGTTGATCCAAAAGATGTAGAAAAGGCCATTACAAGTGAAACCTTCTTGGTTTCTGTTATTCATGGAAATAATGAAGTAGGTACTATTCAAAATATTAGAGCAATAGGTGCAGTTTGTAGAAAGAAAAAAGTTTTATTTCATACTGATGCATGTCAAAGTTTTACTAAAGTTCCGATTAATATTGATAAAGATAATATTGATTTAATGACGTTGAATGCTCATAAAATTCATGGTCCTAAGGGAGTGGGGGCTCTTTACATAAGATCTGGAATTAAGATTACTCCGTTACTTCATGGAGGAGGTCAAGAGATGAAGATAAGAAGTTCTACAGAAAATGTTGCCGGCATTGTTGGATTTGCTAAAGCTACAAAGGTCTATGGATGGTTAAGTTTGAGAAAGATGAGAAAATTAAGAGATTATTTTGTTGATAAATTATTGGAAATTCCTAATACTAAATTAAATGGGCCTAAAGGTGCAGATAGACTTTGTAATAATATCAATATTTCATTTCATAATATTGAGGGTGAGGCTATTGGTTCATTTTTGAATGCTAAGGGAATATTTACTTCAACAGGTTCTGCATGTAGTTCAAAATCATTAGATCCAAGTCATGTTTTACTTGCATTAGGTTTAAACCCCTTAGAAGCTAATAGTTCAATTAGATTGAGTTTGAGCAAATATACTACTAGAGAAGAAGTTGATTATGCTATTAAAGAAATTAAAAGTACTGTTGAAAGATTAAGGAGAATCAGCCCATTAAAATGAAAATAACTAAAGACACTAAGATAGGGGAATTGCTTGAGAAAAAACCAGAAGCTGCTCAACTTTTGATGGATGCTGGAATGGGTTGTGTTGGATGTCCGATGGCTCAGATGGAATCTATTGAAGATGGATGTTTGGCCCATGGGGTAGATGAAAAAGATATTGAAAAATTGGTAGGGAAATTGAACAAATGAAAGAGGAAGAAATTAAGGAAATAGTAAAAAAAGGATATAAAGAGATATCTAAAAAAGGATGTTGTGGAAGTAAATGTGCCTGCGATAATTCAAAAACAAACGAGCATATTTCTAAATCCATAGGTTACAGTGAAGAAGAAATAGAAAATGTTCCTGAAGCAAATTTAGGATTAGGATGTGGAAATCCTATCGCACTTGCTAATATTAATGAAGGCGACATTGTTTTAGATCTTGGAAGTGGGGCAGGATTTGATGCATTTTTAGCTGCTAAAAAAATTGGGAATAAAGGTAAAGTTATTGGAGTTGATATAACTGAGGAAATGATTAACAAATCCAAAAAGTTGGCTAAAAAATATGGATATAAAAATGTTGAATTTAAATTAGGAGATATTGAAAACATTCCTTTAGAGGATAAGAGTATTGATATTATAATCAGTAATTGTGTAATCAATCTTGCTCCAAATAAAGATAGGGTGTTTAGTGAAGCTAGAAGAGTTATGAAAGATTCGGGAAAGATGTTTGTATCGGATATAGTTTTACTTAAAGAATTAAATGAAAGTAAAAGAAAAGATGAAAAATTATTATGTGGTTGTGTGGGAGGAGCATTACTAAAAGAAGACTATCTAAAAATATTGGAAGATTCTGGATTAAAATATAAAATATTAAATGAAGATAGAAAAATAAGTAAAGAACAATATAATGGAATTGATCTTATGAGTTTAAAATTAGAAATTACTAAGAATTTGAATTTCAATCCTATTAAAAAAGTTCGTGTGTGCTGTTGTTCAAAATGACATTAGAATATTCAAAAGAGTTAATGAAACACTTCAAGAATCCCAAATTTGTAAAAGATGTTAAAGATGCTAATGGGATTGGAGAGGTTGGAAATGTTGCTTGTGGAGATATAATGCACCTTGAGATTAAAGTTGATCCCAAAACTGAAAAAATAAAAGACATCGGGTTTAAAACATTCGGATGTGCTGCTGCCATTGCCGCTTCAGATGCTGTATGTGAAATAGCTAAAGGAAAAAGTATTAAAGATGCCAAAAAAATTAATAAAACAGATATTATTAAAAAATTAAAAGGAATGCCTAACATAAAGGTTCACTGTTCTGTTCTAGGAATAGAGGCTTTGAAAAAGGCAATCAAGAATTACGAAGATGGAAAATAAACATGTTGGTTGGTTAATTGTTGGAATTGCTATTGTAATTGGAATTATAATATTAATATTTAATAGTGGATTAAAGAGTATTGTTGGAGAGACTTGTACTCACGGTCCTACTTGTACTATGTTTGATACTATTGCTGTTCAAACTTATATTAGTTTGGCTATTGCGGCAGTTATATTAGTTATTGGTTTAGTTATCATGTTTATGAAGCCTAAAGAAAGAATAGTTGTTAAAAAGATTAAAGCTAAGAAAAAGAAAATAGATTTGAAAGGCTTGAATATTAGAGAAAAAGAAGTTGTGAAGATGCTGCAGAAGGAAGGAGCTATTTTTCAGAGAACATTGATGGAAAAATTAGATGTTGGAAAAGTTGGAATGACTAGAATATTAGATAAGTTAGAGTCAAAAGATATTGTTGAAAGAAAGAGAAGAGGAATGAATAACGTCGTGGTTTTGAAATGAAACTAGTTTCACCTAAGTAGTTATATAACATATTTTTCTAGAAAAGTGATGGCTAAAAAGATAATTCATATTGAAGGAATGCATTGTAACTCGTGTGAAAGAGTTATTGAAGAGTCATTAAAAGATAAAGTTAAACACGTTACTGTTAGTTATTCTAAGGGTATTGCTGAAATTGAGTATGATCCTGAAAAAATTTCCTCTGAACAAATAAAAGATATAATTAGAGATAGTGGTTACGAAATTGGGGGAGATAAGATTACTGAAGAAAAAACTACTTCCAAAAAGAATAAAGTAGATTACATCCCGTTTATTATAATTGCATTGGGATTAATTGGTATTGGATATTATCTATATAATTATCTAGGAGGATTAAATATAGGTATTCCCGCTATTGGTGAAGGTTCTGGATTATTCTTATTATTCCTTGCTGGAATCCTCACTGGTTTCCATTGTGTTTCAATGTGTGGGGCTTTTGTTCTATCTTATACTACAAAAAATGCTATAAATGGCTATAAAGGATTTGGACAACACTTGGTCTATGGTGCTTCTAAAGTATTTTCTTACGCTCTTATTGGGGGTATCTTTGGGTTGATTGGAGGATTCTTTGCATTTAGCGTGGGTCTTAGAGGAGCTGTTGCAATTATTGCTGGTTTGTTTATGATCTTTTTCTCATTAAGTATGATGGGGGTTAAATTCTTTAGAAGATTTCAATTTAATCCTAAGTTTTTGTCAAAATTTTCTTCTAAGGCTTCTATGAGTGCTAAGGGACCTTACAAGGGACCTTTTGTGACTGGTGCATTGAGCGGATTATTCATTGCATGTGGTCCATTACAAGCTATGTACCTATATGCTGCAGGAACTGGAAATTTCTTTTCTGGTCTTAGCGCCTTAGCGGCATTTGGTTTGGGGACTCTACCAGTAATGTTTGGTTTTGGAAGTTTGGCAACAGTGATTAGTAAAAATACTACTAAAAAGATATTGAAAATTTCTGCGGTTATAGTTCTAATCTTGGGATTAATCATGTTGAATCGGGGACTAACTATAACTGGAAGTTCAATTACTCTAGACACCCTTAAAGATAAAATTATAGGAGTTGAGTCTGAACAAGTTAAAATTGTTGGAGATTATCAAGAAATTAATATGGAGGTTTATAGATCTGGTTGGGAACCAAATTCATTTGTGTTAAAGAAGGGAATTCCTGTTAAATGGAATATTGATGTTAAGGAACTTACTGGATGTAATAATGAAATTTATGTTAAGGATTACGGACTAGATATCAAACTAGAGAAAGGCATGAATGTTGTAGAGTTTACTCCTGACAAAACAGGTACTATTAGATGGAGTTGTTGGATGGGGATGATTCCGGGAAGTTTCATTGTAACTGATTCTGGAGAGGCAAGCTCTCAAGAGATAGAATCTGCGGCGCCTAAGGCTTCGGGGGGATGTGGCTGTGGCGGATGTGGAGGTTAAATAAAGTTCTTGTCTATTAAATTAATGGGAGGAAAAATGACAAAAAAAGTAACCGTAGATATTGAAGGAATGCATTGTGCTAGTTGTTCAAAGATTGTTGAAATGAACTTCGCAAAAGTTCCCGGAATCAAATCAAGCAAAGTTAATGCCGTTACTGGTAAGGCTTTTGTTGATATTGATGACAGCGTAAGTGAAAAACAAATCAAAGATGCTGTAATTGAAGCTGGATATAAACCTGTATCTGTTGAGTTTGATACAGGTCCTGCTTCTAAACCAAAAGATGGAAAAGAAGAAAGAGAAATTAGTATGTGGAAAGTTAAATTAATTGGTACTTGGGCATTTACAATTCAGATTATGATTATTATGTATTGGGAGTATATTTTTGGAGGATCGTTAGTTCCTATGAATGTTATGACTCCTCTTATGCTTATTTTAAGTTTCCCTATCTTATTCATTTTTGGATTTAATACAATTAGGAGTGGTTTGAGAGGATTCTACAAATTTTATTTTACTATGGATTCCCTTATTGCATTGGGTACTCTTGTTGCGTATCTAACAGGAATATTAAGTTTCTATATGGAAATTACTAGTTTTGCTGGAGTTTCTGGTATGATTATGACTATTTTTATAACTGGAAAATATATTGAGACCAAAGCTAAAGGAAGAGCTACAAGTGAAATAAGAAAGCTTCTTGAGCTGGGTGCTAAAAAGGCAAGGGTTCTTCGAAATAAGGAAGAAGTTGAAATTCCGATTAATGAAGTTGAAATTAATGATGTTCTTGTTATTAGGCCTGGAGAAAAAATACCCACTGATGGAATTGTTATAAAAGGCTCTAGTAGTGTTGATGAATCTATGATCTCTGGAGAGAGTTTACCGGTAGATAAAACAATTAAGAGTCCTGTAATTGGAGCTACAATTAATCAAGATGGAATATTATATATTAAGGCTACAAAAATTGGAAAAGACACTTTCTTGTCACATATTATTAAATTAGTTGAAGAAGCTCAAGGAACTAAAGTTCCTATCCAAGAAGTTGCGGATAAAGTTACAAATGTTTTTGTTCCAGTAATTTTAACGTTATCTTTGCTAACTTTCTTCTCATGGTTATTTATTATTGGTGCTCCCTTAGGTAGAACTATTGGTGTTGCTATTTCTGTTCTTGTTATTGCATGTCCTTGTGCATTGGGTCTTGCTGTTCCTATATCCTTAACTGTAGGAAGTGGTATGGGAGCCAAGAGAGGTATCTTGATTAGGAAAGGTGAGGCTATCCAAACCATGAAAGAGATTAAGACAATTGTTTTTGATAAAACCGGAACAATAACAAAAGGTAAACCTGAAGTTGTTAATTTCTACACCACTCCTAAGATTACTGAAAAGAAATTATTCGAGATTTCTGGAAGCTTAGAAAAATTAAGTGAGCATCCTCTTTCAAAGGCAATAGTTAAAAGAGCTAATCTTAAAACATACAAGAAAGTTACAAAATTCAAAATTATTCGTGGAAAGGGTCTTGAAGGAGTAATAAATAAGAAAAAAATTATTATTGGGAATGAAGCATTAATGAAAGATAATAAAATTTCTATAACTAAAGTTAAGGATAAGATGTTTGAGTTTGAATCTCAAGGGCAGACTACTATGATTATTGCAGAAGGTAAAAAAATAATTGGACTTATTGGAGTTGCAGATGCAATAAAAGAAGATTCCGTTATGGCAATAAATCAGTTGAATATGCAAGGGTATAAGACTGTAATGATCACCGGAGATAATGAATTGACTGCTAAGGCTATAGCTAGGCAGGTTGGAATACATGAAGTTATTGCTAAAGTCTTACCTGAAGATAAGTCTAAGAAAGTTGAAGAATTGCAGAGGTATGGTTTTGTAGCCTTCGTAGGAGACGGTATAAACGATGCTCCTGCATTAAAACAATCTAATGTGGGTATTGCCATGGGTACTGGAACAGATATCGCTATAGAGGCAGGAGATATTGTATTAGCTAAAGGTTCTCTTATGGGTGTTGTGCAGGCAATTAATTTGTCTAAGGCCACATTTTCTAAGATTAAACAGAATTTATTTTGGGCATTCTTCTATAATACTGTAGCTATTCCTTTGGCCATTGCAGGTTTACTGAATCCAGTAGTTGCGGAAATTGCTATGGCATTATCTTCAATTACTGTTGTAACAAACGCTAATCTATTGAGAAGAAAAAAGATATAAAAACTAATTCTTAATTGATATAATATGGATGTTGAAGCAAAAGTTAAGGAAACTATAAAGAAATGGAAGTTAGGAAATAAAAAAGAAAAGATAATGGTAGCTCTGTCTGGAGGAAAAGATTCTACAGTTACTGCTTATTTGTTAAAAAAATTAGGTTATAATATCGAAGGATTCCATATTGATTTGAAGATTGGAAAATATAGTGAAGATTGTCTACAAGCAGTTAGAAAGCTTTGTGATGATTTGAAGATTCCTTTGTATACTTATGATATCAAAAAAGAGATGGGAAGTTCTATGTGTTATTTGAGAAGTGGAATTCAATCCAGATCTAAGGGTACAATAAAGAATTGTGCAATTTGTGGAGTTATAAAAAAATGGATAATTAATAAGAGAGTTAGAGAAATAGGTTCTGATAAAATTGCTACAGGACATAATTTGGATGATGAGGTTCAGACATTCTTAATGAATATGTTTAAAGGAAGTCCCCAGTTAAGTGCTAACCTTGGTCCTATAACTAGAAATGTTTCTGATAAAAAATTTATTCCTAGAATAAAGCCACTTTATTACATTCCGGAAGATGAAGTTAGAAAGTTTGCAAAGAAGAAAAAACTTCCTGTTGTTTATGATAGTTGTCCTTGTGCATTAGATTCATACAGAATTCAGGTCAGAAAATTTGTTGATACCTTATCTCATAAAGATAGATGGAATGTGATTAAGAATTTTGAAAAATTGTACGATAGATTGCAAATGACAAGACAGGGTGAGATTGCTTATTGTGAAATGTGTAACGAACCTTCTAGAAATAAGTTGTGTAAGAAATGTAGTTTGATGCAATTATAATTAAATCCTGACTAAATTAGTAACGCTGGGTGTTTCACTCAATTCTTTAAATCTTGCTTCAGGATTAATTTTATCCCATTCATAAGTTGTTAGGCCGGGAATATTTTTACCTGGCAACTCCAATTTTAAAAGATATTTACAAAATGGGTTGTATTCCACAACTTTAGAAAAACCATTAACCAATTGAGCCAAATCATTGTCATCCCAACCCTCTCTGCTAACAACTAGTTCTCTCCCTACAATATGAGAAACTATTACTGGTTTATCCCTATATCTAAAGCATCCAAATTCTTGCCTAAAATCTGCAGGATTTAGTCCTGCTTGTTCGATAAGATCCCTTTCTATTAGCGTTACGTGCCATAACCCTCTTGATTGGAGTGTTTCTGCCATGTTAAAACAAATAAATGGCTGGCTTATAAATATTTGTATATAGAATTATTTCTTCCTAGATTTCTTTCTCTTCTTAGGTTTCTTATCTAAAAGTGCTACTTCAGGTTTAACTTTTCTATGTCTAACCAATCTTGTAGATTCCATCTTTGAGAAAACAAAGATATAAAGTATTTCTAATATTCCTACAGTATTAATCAATCCTAATGCTATAAACCAAAATAATGATCCGTGTCTAGCTGCTTTCCAAAGTGCTGCAAGTTTCCATGCTATAGACCATATCATTATAAATCCAAATAGCCAAGCATTCATTCCTATCTCCGCAGCCATTCCTTCAAATCCAAAAGCCATATTATATTCTACAGAAGATAGTTTAAAAACATTATTAAAAATAGGGCTCAAGAATTAAAGCCCTATTTTTCCCCTTTTTGCACTAAATAAAAAAACCAAATCCTTTTGTTGTTAAGAGTATGATCCTCATTTTTTGATTAATCTTTTAATTATTTGTTCGTAGCTTTCGTTTTTCTTTCCTTGAGCTTCAAGCCAATCCTTAAACTCTCTTGATACTTGTATGCTAGTTCTCTCCATTCTATAGACACCATGTCAGTTATAATTAATATAGACTCTATAGTTTATAAATGTTTTGAAAGGGCTTATTTGACCACATAAATCCTTAAAAATAATAGAAAAAATAGGTAAATATTGGAAGAGTGTGTTACCTTCTTTTGATGGTCATAAATGTTTAAATACTTTTTATGATTCTGATTACTATTCTACAAGTAATAGTAATAAAGGAGGAATAGACATACAATATATTGTATGTTTGTAGAAATTGTGGACTGTCCATATTGCTCAAATAAAACATCAAAAGTTACAGATAAAAGAAGCTCTCCAGAGGGCGTGAGAAGGCGTAGAGAATGCCTGAAATGCAACAAGAGATATACCACTTATGAGCGAGTGAGTAAGGATGGATTGTATGTAATAAAGAAAGATGGTAAGAGGGAAACGTTTGATTCAGAAAAGCTGAAAGGAGGAATCCAGAAAGCTTTTGAGAAGCGTCCTATACCAAAAGAAAAAATTGATAAGATGATAAACGAAATTGAAGAACAATTAAGAAAAAAAGGGAAGAGAGAATTGAAGAGTTCTACTATTGGTGAATTAATTATGAAAAAGTTAAAGAAAATTGATAATGTTGCCTACATTAGATTTGCTTCTGTTTATAGAGACTTTCAAGATATTAAAGATTTTAGAAAGGAGATTAGTGCATTATAATGGTAAGGAAAATTAGAAAGAGAGATGGAAGTGTAGTTCCTTTTGAGAAGGATAAAATTAGTGAGGCTATTTGGAAAGCTGCAAAAGCAGTTGGAGGAAAAGATAGAGAAAGATCTCAAGTGTTGTCTGAAAAATTAATGAAAATTCTTGACGAAAGATTCGGAGAGACAGGAATTCCGGAAGTAGAAGATGTTCAAGATTCTGTTGAAAAATTATTAATTGAAGAAGGTCATGCTAAAGTAGCTAAGGCATATATTCTTTACAGAAAGAGTCATGAAGAATTAAGAAATGTTAAAGGTTTGTTTGATACAATTGAAGTTGTTGATGATTACATTGGTTTAAATGATTGGATGGTTAAGGAAAATTCAAATATGGGATTTTCATTGCAAGGTTTGAATAATTATATTGCTACTAAAATAATTAATAATTACTGGGTAAGAAGAGTTTATCCCGAGGCTATAAGACAAGCGCATGAAGCTAGTGATCTACACATTCATGATCTTGGCACCTTGGGAGCGTATTGTGTTGGATGGGATTTGAAAGATGTTTTGTTGACTGGATTTAAAGGAGTTGCTGGAAAAGTGGCTTCAAAACCTCCAAAACATTTTAGAACTGCATTGGGACAACTAGTAAATTTCTTTTATACATTACAAGGTGAAACTGCAGGAGCTCAGGCTTTCTCTAATTTTGATACTTTATTGGCACCTTTTGTTAGATATGATGATTTAGATTACAAAGAAGTTAAACAGGCTATGCAAGAATTTTTGTTTAACCTTGCTGTTCCTACTAGAGTTGGTTTTCAGACTCCATTTACAAATATAACAATGGACTTAGAAGTTCCAACATATATGAAAGATGAGCCAGTTATTATTGGAGGGAAACCTATGCCTGAAACATATAAAGAATTCAAAAAAGAAATGATAATGATTAACCAGGCATTTGCTGAAGCTATGATTGAGGGAGATGCTGATGGAAGAGTGTTTACATTTCCTATTCCAACTTATAATATTACAAAAGATTTCGATTGGGATAATCCAGAATATGATACTATTTGGGACATGACTGCAAAATATGGTATTCCCTATTTTTCTAATTTTATTAATTCGGATATGAAACCAGAGGATGCTAGAAGTATGTGTTGTAGGTTAAGGTTAGATCAGACAGAACTGAGAAAGAGGGGAGGAGGATTATTTGGTTCAAATCCTTTAACTGGAAGTATTGGTGTTGTTACAATTAATATGCCAAGATTAGGGTTTACTTGTTTAACTGAGGAGGATTTCCTGTCTAGATTAGGAAGATTAATGGAATTGGCTAAAGAGAGTTTAGAAATTAAGAGAAAATCTATTGAGAAATTTACAGAGAAGGGACTTTATCCTTATTCAAGATTTTACTTAAGAAGTGTTAAGTCTAGAACTGGAGAGTATTGGAAAAATCATTTTGGTACTATTGGGTTATTGGGAATGAATGAGGCTATAATGAATTTCATGCCAGGAGAAACTATTGCAACTGAAAGAGGAAAAGAATTCGCATTAAATGTGTTAAAATTTATGAGAAGCAAGTTAGAAGAATTCCAAGAGGAAACTGGAAATATTTACAACTTAGAAGCAACTCCTGGAGAAGGTACAACTTATAGATTCGCTAGAAATGACAAAAAGAGATTTGGTAGAATTCTTGTGGCAAACGAGAAAGCAGTAAGAGAAGAAGGTGCTAAACCATATTATACTAACTCTACTCAATTGCCAGTAGATTACACTCCGGATTTGTTTGCAGCTCTTGATCTTCAAGATGAATTGCAAATTCAGTATACAGGTGGAACTGTTCTTCATGGTTTTATTGGTGAAAAACTGACTAAAGAAGGGGTTAAAAAGATGGTAAAGAAAATTGCTGAAGGTTATCACTTACCTTATTTCACTATTACTCCAACATTCTCTATTTGTCCTAAACACGGATATTTGGCTGGTGAACATGTTTACTGTCCAAAGTGTGACTTAGAAAATGGATTTGATAAAGAGCAAGAGACAGAAGTTAATGAGTTGAGAATGGCAAATAGAGCTCAGACGATTGATGCTGTTAAGGGAATGGAAGTAAAAGAAATTACGCAGGATTCTCCTGCGGAGGTTTATTAAAAAAGGAGGAAAAACAAAAAATGAAAAGAACTAAATGTGAAGTGTATTCAAGGGTGTGTGGTTATATTAGACCCAAACAACAATGGAATGAAGGTAAGCAGTGTGAATGGGATGATAGAGTAATGTTTGAAGCTTCAGCTGCTTAAAGATGAAAATTCAAGGTCTTCAAGAGCTGACGCTAGTAGACTACCCGGGGAAAATAGCCTGTACTTTATTTTTATTTGGCTGTAATTTCCGATGTGGTTTCTGCCATAATCCAGAATTAGTCCTGGCTCCAATGGGAGAGGAACATTCTGAAGCAGAAATCTTAAAATTTCTAGAAAAAAGAAAAGGTCAATTGGAAGGAGTTTGTATTACTGGTGGTGAGCCTCTAATGACTATTGATGTTAATTTCTTAAAAAAAATAAAAGATTTAGGTTATTCTATCAAGATTGATACCAACGGAAGTTTTCCGGAACTACTTGAAGAATTGATTAAGAAAGGATTGATTGATTATGTTTCTATGGATATTAAAACTTCTAAAGATAAATATCCTGAAGTCGCAAATTGTGAAGTAGATATTAACAAAATTGAAAAGAGCATTAAAGTTATTTCTTCGCTGTTAAATTATTATGAGTTTAGAACCACTATTGTTGATCACGATGTAAAAGATATGGAAGAGATTGCACAATGGTTGAATACATTATGTGCAGGTAAACCGAGAAAATTTGCTCTTCAAGGTTTTAAGAATAAGGAAAAATTTGTTGATCCTGAATTTGGTAAGAAAAAAGATATCTCAGAAGAGTATCTAAATGAACTCAAAGAGATTCTTGATGGGTATTTTGGAAAAGTTGAGGTTAGAGTATAACGCCCCGCAAGGACACACAGTATTTTATTATCTTAGAGAGATGTTTTTTAGTATAATAATTCTTATAAAGGGTTTAATGATATTTAATTTATGGATGATGAAGAAAGGAAACAGAGTTTGTTTGGCGGAAACGGAATAGTTTATGATTCAATGCCTATGAGAATTTATACTGAAGCAATGAAATTTGTGGAAGAAAATGATTCTTTAAGATTTGAAGGCTCTGGTGAAGTAAGACATCATGATTATGGAGATGAAATAAGAGATGTTAGGATAGGTGTAACAAGCACAAATAGTGATACATTGAGTGAAAATGTTAGGGGAGCACTAAAAGGATTGAATAATATTGTTTTTGGAGAGTTAAGTATGGCTCCAGCATTTAGAAAAGGTGGATTTGCGCATAAAGGTGACTCTGAAGAAAGTTCTGAGTAAACGCCCTGCAAGAGCGTTCGTTAGTTTTATAAATAAACAGAATATCTAATTTTAGAGGTGTTTGCACCTCAGAAGCATAATTCTGAGAAAATACAATGGGTAAAAGAACAATGGCTGAATCAAAATTAAAAGATATCACTGAAATGACTGATAAAGAATTTGCAGAATTAACTAGAAATCAGGGTCCAGTAGTTTTTCAAATTATAAAACCTTCTAGAGTTACTAAAAAAGAGGTAAAAGCGTATTCTCATTTAATCAAACATGCTCCTGCAAATTCAGTTGCTTATGATATTGGAGATATTCTTCATGTTAGATCAACCCCTGGTTTTGAGTCAATAAATAAACATTATTCTATAGCAGTCCAATACTACAAAAAAAAGTAATAAACGTCCTGCAAGAACATCACAATAATTCTTATAAAGTGCTAGCAGTTTTGAGAAATAACCTAAAATGTGCGATGAATTAAAAGAAATCGTGGATGCGAGAATTAGAAAAGATCCCACTAATCCTTTAATTTATGTACAAGCGGCTGCAGCATTTGCTATCTTAGGAGATTTTAGAGAAGCCAGAGGATATGCTAGACAGGCATTAGATTTAGAACCTAATTATCAGGTTGTTTTGAGAAGCAAGGTTCCTCTATTGTTTGAAAGAGGAAGAGATTTGTTAGATACCCCAAAAAGATAAACTATTAAAATAATATTTTCTTATTAGATTAATGAAACCAAAGCAACTTGCAGAGGTGTTGAAGAAAAAGGGTGCCTTGATTATTGATGTTAGAGAGGCTGATGAATATAAGAAGAGTAAGGAAAAAGTAAAAGGTGCTAAAAATATTCCTATGGGAAAAGTTTTCCTAATGAGTTCTTTGAAGAAGCTTCCTAAAAGAAAAAAGATTGTTGTTGTGTGTTTATATGGAAGTAGAAGTGGAATAGTAGCAAAAGAACTGAGAAAAAAAGGATATAATATTGAAAGAGTTGATAAGGGAATAAAAGGTTGGTTAGAGTATAATAATTCTTAAAAAGTATTTTTTAATCTAAGTACGAGGATAAATGAAAATGGCTGGAAGAGTTAAAGAAAAAGCAACAATTGGCTATTCAAAATTGATTGGAATGTTGGGAGATTCAATATGGTTAAAGAAAAAGAGAGATCTTAGAAAAATCAATATACCAAAAATTGCTGGAACACTTGTCTTTTATCCTACTAGTCTTTCATTAAAAGAGGGAAACGAAACTTATGTAATAGAAGAGGGAGATCAAGTTACATTAAGATTTTCAAAATCTATGAGAGAATATATTTATATTGGAAAGGGGAATGGAAGGGGTAGAGGTGTCCAAACCAAAAACTTATAAATTGGCATTAGTAATTAAAATCATGACAGATAATGATAAAGTTCCTGAATTGAGCAGTGCAGCAGAATTCGATGATTTCACTAAAGAGGGTGTTGTGCTTATTGACTTTTTTGCTGAATGGTGTATGCCATGTATGATGATGTCTCCTATTATTGATGATCTTAGTGAAAAATTGAAAGGGAAGGTGAAGTTTGGTAAAGTAAATGTTGGCGAAGGAGGCCAAGCACTTGCTCAAAAATTTAATGTTAGTTCTATTCCTAACTTTACCGTTTTCAAGGATGGTAAGATGGTGGAACAATTTATTGGTTCAATGACTGAAGAAGACATTGAAGAAAAGTTGAACAAGTTATTGTAAAATGGATAAGCAGCAGGGTCCACTAGATCCTACAAGAATAAT
The DNA here is from genome assembly GCA_965365175.1 of uncultured archaeon. GTDB lineage: Archaea > Nanobdellota > Nanobdellia > Pacearchaeales > GW2011-AR1 > WJLC01. The sequence continues at coordinate 16,965 of CBDUAR010000001.1, read as the reverse complement.
AAGTATTCCTGGAAAATATAGTGCTGTGGGACTTGCAAACTACTGGATTAAAAATTCTGGTCTTCCAGATTTACTTTATTGTGGATCTGAAAATGTTGGACAAGTTATTCAAATTAATGGCTGTAGACGAAGTAAACTAATGTTTGATTTGAGAACACAATGTGAGGGAGAGACAACAGTAGTTCACATTAGGGATAGAGAATATAATGTTTCAAAAGATCTTGTTAAGAAGTTGTCTGCTCAATAAATAAAAGCCTTTTTAAACTGATTTCTCTAATAATTTTTACGGCTCCGTAGCTCAGCCTGGTTAGAGCACTAGCCTTTTAAGCTAGGTGTCGGGGGTTCAAATCCCCTCGGGGCCATTTAGAATTATTTCTTGCTAAAATGTTTATCATAAATTTCTCTCGCCTTATAACCTGCATCAATAAGTTGCGGAGTTAGAAGAGTGTCATGTGGAATCCTTTGCCCTTGCGGAGATAAATCTTCAAGTCCTCTACGTACTCCTGCAAGCTCTCTTTCAAGCTCATTTTTTTCTGGAGACTGACGTAAATTTCCTAATTCACTCATAGGATCTCTTAACATTTCTAACAATTCTCCATAAGTTTTTATCTCTGGCATGAAATTATAGAATTTCTGCGTTTTTAATGATTATTGCACTAAAATGCGAAAAAGCAAAAGGTTTTTAAACCAATTTTAGCACTTTTTATTATTCAATAGTTGTTAATTTATTTTAACAATTAGTACTATCCAAAATGCACATTCTACAACCCAAACATTCTAAGATGAGCGAGAAAGAGACTGAAGAGCTGTTAGCTAAATTAAATATTTCTAGATCACAATTACCGAGAATAAATTCTACAGATGTTGCACTTCCCGAAGGATGTAACGTTGGTGATGTAATTAAAATAGAGAGAAAGGAAGACGATAAAGTTAACTTATATTATCGTGTGGTTGTATAAAGATGGTTAAAGACAATAAACATTTGGTAGTTAAGAATTATTTAAAGAATCACTCGCTAGTTGAATCGAATATTACTTCTTTTAACAACTTTATTGAACAAAGACTTCAAGAAATCGTTAGTGAAATTTCTGAAAATATTCAGAACGATGATTTTGAAATTAACTTAGGAAAAATAGAAGTTGGAAAACCTCAGGTTATTGAAGCTGATGGTAGTTCATCATTATTAACTCCTGCTGAAGCTAGATTAAGAAATTTAACTTATTCTGCTCCAATAAAATTGGAACTAACTGTAAAGAAGGATGATCAAGTTGATTCTGAAATTGTAGATATTGGAAAGATTCCGGTTATGGTTAAGAGTAATATTTGTAATACAAATTCTATGTCTAAAGAAGAATTAGTTGAAAACTATATTGATCCATTAGATACTGGTGGTTACTTTATTATTAATGGTAATGAAAGAGTTATGGTTATGGCTGAAGATTTGGCTGAAAATCAACCATTCATTGAAAAGAACAAGAAGGGTGAATTAATTTTAAGAGTATTTTCATTAAGAGGAACTTATAGAATTCCTACTGTATTAAAAGAAAACAAAGAAGGTATTTTTGAATTATCTTTCTCTAGATTTAGAGAAATTCCAGCAATTGTTATATTGAAGGCCTTGGGACTTAGTAAGGAATCAGATATTGCAAAATATATTGGAAGTGAAACTGATAGCGTTATTGTTAATCTTTATGACTTCGTTAATATTGCTACTCCTGAAGATGCAATGATGTATATCGCTGAAACTACAAATCTTCAAGGTACTAAAAAAGAAATTTTAGATAGAGTTAAACAAAGAATTGATTCTTACCTTTTCCCCCATATTGGTGGAAAGAGAGAAGATAGAACGAAGAAAGCAATTACATTATGTAAATTGATGAAACAATATTTAATTGCTAAGGAAAATCCTAAGATAAAAACTGATAAAGATCATTATGCTAACAAGAGAGTTAGACTTTCAGGAGATTTATTATCTAGTCTATTTAGAATCAACTTAGGTATTTTATTTAGAGATATTCAATACTCATTACAAAAATCTTCTAAGAGAAAGAAATTTTATTCAATTAAGACAATTGCTAAGTCTACTTTGTTCTCGCATAGAGTTGAATCTGCTATTGCTACTGGTTCATGGACTGGTGAAAGAACTGGTGTTACACAAAATATGGATAAGACAAACTATTTGGCTACAATTTCACAATTGCAGAGAGTTTCAAGTATGTTGCCTTCAGATCAAGAAAACTTTTTAGCAAGAACATTACATCCTACTCACTACGGAAGATTCTGTCCAATTGAAACTCCTGAAGGAACTGAAATTGGTTTAAGAAAAAATCTTGCTGTATTAAGTAAGATTTCTACAAGAGTTGATTTAGATGAAAACAAATTCTTAAAAGAACTTGAAGTAGATGGATTGGAAAAAGAAGGTGTAGAAGGTGTTGATGTTTTCTTTAACGGAAGATTCATTGGAGTTGTAAAAAATCCTGACGAATTCGTAAATCATATAAGAGAGAAGAGAAGATCAAATCAATTACCTATTCAACTTAATATAAGAGAAGATAAAGATTTACAAAATATTTCAATTTCGACTGAACCTGGAAGAGCTTTAAGACCTGCTATTGTTGTTGAACAAGGCGTTTCTAAATTAAAGAATGAACATTTAATCCAAATTGAACAAGGACAATTAAATTGGGATAAGTTAATTGAACAAGGAATTATTGAGTATTTAGATGCTGCAGAAGAAGAAGATGCTTTGGTTGCATTATATGAGGAAGAATTAACTCCACAACATACTCACTTAGAAATTGACTCTATGGATTTATTTGGTGTTGTTACTTCTTTAGTTCCGTATGGTAATCACGATCAGAGTTCAAGATTAAATAGAGGTTCAAAGACACAGAAGCAAGCATTAGGATTATATGCTGCTAACTATTTATGTAGATTAGATACAGATGTTAGTGTTTTGGAATATCCTCAAAAACCAATTGTAAGAAGTTTTGTTTATGATACTTTGAATACTTATCCTGCTGGACAAAATTTAATCGTTGCTATTATGACTCATGAAGGTTATAATATGGAAGACGCTTTGGTTTTCAATAAAGGAAGTGTTCAGAGAGGTGTTGGACGAAGTTTCTATTTCAGACCTTATTCTGCAGTTGAGATGAATTACGCTGGTGGGTTAAAGGATGAGATTGCTGTTCCTGAAAAAGATAGTTCTGGATATAAATTAGAATCAAGTTATAGATTCTTAGAAAGCGATGGTGTTGTATATCCTGAAGCTAATGTTAATGAAGGTGAAGTATTGATTGGTAAGATGTCACCTCCTAAATTCTTGTCAGAAGCTAGAGAAATTTCGGTTAGAACTAAGAAAGAATCTTCAGTTACAATGAGACAAGAAGAGCACGGAACTGTTGACTCAGTATTTGTTACAGAAGACGAAGAAGGAAATAAGATTGTTCAGATTAAAACTAGAAATCATAGAATCCCTGAATTAGGAGATAAGTTCGCTACAGCACATGGTCAGAAAGGTGTTGTTGGTGCTATTATTCCCGAAGCTGATGTTCCTTTTACTTCAAATGGTATTAAACCAGATGTAATTTTCAATCCTCACGGTCTACCAAGTCGTATGACAGTAGGTTATTTGTTAGAATTACTTGCAGGTAAAGTGGGATGTTTGAAAGGTGAAATTATCGATGGTACTTCATTCTCTGGTGAAAGTAAGAAAGATCTTGAAGATCAATTAAAACAACTTGGATTTAGATATGATGGTAAGGAAACAATGTATAATGGTATTACTGGAAAGAAGATGGAATCTAAGATTTTTGTTGGTAACTTATATTACTTGAAATTAAAGTATATGGTAGCTAATAAGATTCACGGTAGAGCTTCTGGTAAGGTTGCTTTATTGACAAGGCAGCCAGTTGAAGGTAGAGCTCGTGGTGGTGCTTTAAGATTAGGAGAGATGGAGCAGCAAGCATTAGTTGCACACGGTGCTAGTCTATTATTAAAGGAAAGATATGATTCAGATAAAATTATACTTCCAGTTTGTTCGCAATGTGGATCAGTTGGAATTGATGATTTCATTAAGGATAAGATATCATGTCCTATGTGTGGAAGTGAAAGTGTAGAACATATTGAAGTTTCATATGCATTCAAACTATTAATGGAAGAATTACAAGGATTACATATTCACTCAAATTTAAATTTAAAGAACAAATACGAATAAAATGGTTGGCGGATGTTTTATGAGAGATCTACAGGAAGGTGGCCTTGTTGGTTGTAGTGGTGCTAGAGAATCGGTTAAAAAAACAGAATTAAGCGCGGGATATCAAAATATCTGTGAATATGCAAATCATTGTCCTGGATCTAGAAATCCAGATAGATTCCAAGAAGAATGTATAGATGGAGGAAAATATTGTATTATGCAATTAATACATTTAGAACAAGAAAAATGAAAAAATTAGTTAAGAAAAAAATCGGAGAAATTAGATTCAGTTTACTTAGTCCTGAACAGATTAAGAAAGTTTCATCAGCTAAAATTGTAACTCCGGAACTTTATGATATCGATGGTTATCCTGTAGATGGTGGTTTGATGGATTTAAGATTAGGTGCTGTTGATCCTGGTGTAAGATGTAGAACTTGTGGTGGAAGAATAAAAGAATGTTTAGGTCACCCAGGTAGTATTGACTTGGCAAGAGCAGTTATTCATTTGAAATATATCCCATTAATTGAAATCGGACTAAGATCATTCTGTCACGATTGTGGTAAATTACTATTAGATGAAAAGAAATTAGAAAAATATTCAAAAAGTGAAAGAGCTAAAAAAGCTAAGGATCAGAAAAAATGTCCTTATTGTAATGCAGTTCATGAAAAGGTTAAGTTAGACAAACCAACTAGCTTCTTTATCGGAAGAAAGAGACTTTTCCCTACGGAAATTAGAGAAATTTTGACAAACATTCCTGATGAAGAATTAAGAAAAATTGGAGTTGATGCTCAAACTTGTAGACCAGAATGGGCAATTTTGACTTCTCTTTTAGTTCCTCCTGTAACTGTAAGACCGAGTATTATTTTAGAATCTGGTGAAAGATCAGAAGATGATTTAACTCATAAGTTATCTGATATTATTAGAGCTAATCAAAGACTTTGGGAGAATTTGAATGCTGGTGCTCCGGAAGTTATTATTGAAGACTTATGGGATCTATTACAATATCATGTTACAACTTTCTTTGATAATACTGTTAGTAGAGTTCCTCCTGCAAGACATAGATCGGGACAACCTTTGAAAACTATTACTGAAAGAATTAAAGGTAAAGAAGGTAGAATTAGAAAGAACTTGGCAGGGAAGAGAGTTAATTATTCTGCAAGAACCGTTGTATCTCCAGATCCATATATTGCTATTAATGAAATTGGTGTTCCATTCGAGATTGCTAAAACTGTTACAGTTTCAGAGACTGTTAATGATCTTAATATTGAAAAATTGAAGAAAGTTATCAAAGAGGCAGAAGTTTATCCGGGTGCAAATTATGTGATTAGACCTGATGGAAAAAGAAAGAAAATTACTGAAGAGCTAAAGGAAGAAATTATTTCTGAATTAGAAGTTGGTTATAAAGTTGAAAGACACTTGCAAGATGGGGATATTGTTTTATTCAATAGACATCCAAGTCTACACAGAGGAAGTTTAATGGCCCACTTTGTAAAAGTTATTCCAGGTAGAACATTCAGAGTTCATCCTGCTGCAGCTGCTCCATATAATGCAGACTTCGACGGTGATGAGATGAATATTCACTCTCCACAAAATGAAGAAGCAAGATCAGAAGCTAAGATACTATTAGATGTTAAGAGAAATTTAATCTCTCCAAAGAACAACACAAACTTAATCGGTTGTATTGGTGATGCCATAACTGGAAATTATTTGTTAGGACTATAACAATTTTCTGGAGATTATGCAATTCAATTATTACATAAGTCCGGAATTGATAAGGTTATTACTAAGAAAAGTGTTACTGGTTTAGAAATCTTTTCAGAGTTATTACCTAAGATTGATTTCTCAAATGATGTTATTAAGATTAAAGATGGTCAAGTCCAAAAAGGAATTATTGATAAGAGTTCATTTGGTGAAGAAGATGGTGAAATAATTAAGGCTATTGATAAGAAGTTTGGAAGAACTGAAACATTTGATGCTATTAGAAAAGCATTCCAGCTTGGTGTTAATTATATTTCAAACAGAGGTATTACAATTTCTGTTGAAGATTTAGATTTGAAGCCAGAAGTTATTGCTATGGGTGATGAAGTTATTAAGAAGGCTGAAGAAAAGACAAAAGAATTAATTGATAGCTATAACGACGGTACTCTTGAAATTATTCCAGGTAAAACATTGGAAGAATCAAGAGAAATTAAGATCTTACAAGTATTAAATGAAGTTAGAACTAAGATTGGTTCAATAGTTAAGAAAGAATTCCCTGAAAATAATCCTGTAAGTAATATGATTAAGTCAGGTGGTGGAGGTAATATCCTTAATATTACTCAGATGGCATCAGCTGTAGGTCAACAGGCGTTCATGGGTGGAAGAATTGACATTGGTTATACTCAAAGAACACTATCATTCTTCGAAAAGGGAGACCTTTCTCCTAAATCAAGAGGATTCATTAAGAGTCCGTTTATTAAAGGACTAAGACCGGATGAATTTTTCTTCCAGGCTATTACTGGTAGAGATTCACTTATGGATACTGCTCTAAGAACTCCTAAATCAGGTTATTTGTATAGAAGATTGGCTAATGCACTTCAAGATATTAGAAAAGAATATGATGGAACAATTAGAGATAGTAATAATCATGTTATTCAATTCCGATATGGAGATGATGGTATGGACGTTACTAAATTGCATACAAATGGAGAATTAGATTCTGGTGAAGCAATAGGTATTGTTGCTGCTCAATCGTTCGGTGAAAGTTCAACACAGATGGTATTGAATACTTTCCATATGGCAGGTGTAGCTGAGATGCAGGTTACCATGGGTCTACCAAGACTTATAGAAATTTTTGATGCCAGAAAGAATCCTTCTTCACCTAAGATGGAGATTTATTTGAACAGTCAATATAATAATGAAAAAGATGCTAGAGTATTAGCAGAAAAGATTAAAGAAGTTACATTAAAAGAAATTGCTTCAGAAATTAATTTGAACTTTAGTGATAAAAAGATTGAAATCAAGATTGATCCTAAGGGATTGAGACAAACGCATATGTCTGCTAAGACTGTTGTAGAGAGATTAAATGATTTAGGATATAAAACAAAGGAAGGAGCAAATGGTTTAATTATTAATGCTGGCGAATATAACTTTAGACAAATCTATAAGCTTAAAGAAAAATTAAAAGAAACTATTATTTCAGGTATTAAAGGCGTTGAGCAAATTCTTGTTGTAAAGAGAAATAAAGATTACATAATTATGACCTTAGGAACAAATCTTTCTGATGTTCTAGCATTGAAAGAAGTTAATGGAGATAAGACGATATCAAATGATTTCTATGAAATGGCTGGAGTGTTTGGTATTGAAGTTGCAAGACAATTAATTATTAATGAAATTTCAGAAACATTAACAACACAGGGTCTTAATATTGATATGAGACACTTAAAGTTGGTTGCTGATGCTATGACAAATACAGGAATAGTTAAGGGTGTTACAAGAATGGGAATTATTGCAGATAAATCATCTATACTTGCTAGAGCTACTTTCGAAACTCCTGTTAAGCAGTTTGTGAACGCTTCAGTTAAGGGGACTGGAGACAAATTATCGTCGGTAATTGAGAATATAATCTTGAATCAACCAATCCCTGTTGGTACTGGTCTACCTGGTTTATTGGTTAAAGTTATTGGTCCTTTGATTAAAAAAGAAGAAGATAAAAAGACTGCCAAGAAAGACGTTGTTAAAGAAACTAATAAATAACTCTCGAGAAATAGCATAGATTTATAAAAGGATTCTTCTAAAAAAATTATATGATGTTAGCCGGTACAATTGATATGCAAGATTTAAGATATCTAAATCTATTTGGTAGAACTACAAAAATAAGTACGAGACATGTTCTAAAATATAATGATATGATTATTTTTTGTGTTCCTAAAAATTTAATTTCAAAAGCTCTTGGAGATAAGGGTGAGAACTTGAGAAAGATGAGCAGTATTCTTGGAAGAAGGATTAAAGTTATTCCTATACCAAAAGGAATAGAACATGCTAAGGATTTTATCAAAGCTATTGTTCATCCGGTTGAATTTAATGATCTTGAAGTAAAAGGTGATGAAATGATTTTGACTGCAGGATCTAGAAACAAAGCCGCTCTATTAGGGAGGAATAAAAGAAGGCTTTTAGAGATGCAGAAGATTGTTAAGGATTTCTTTGGAAAAGAATTTAGAATTGTTTAAGAAACCTTTAAAAACTAATTTTATTACAGATATTTATTCATTAGTCGATAAAATGGGATTAAAAAGCGCATTAAAAAAAGTAAAGGAAAGAAAGAAATTTAGATGGAGCAGCAGAAAGTATAAAGCTAGAGCTTTAGGTCTGTACGCTAAGTCTGATCCTTTAGAAGGTGCTAGTCAAGCTAAAGGTCTTGTTCTTGCTAAAGTTCAAAAAGAAGCTAAGCAGCCAAACTCAGCGATGAGAAAGTGTTGCAGAGTTCAGCTTACTAAAAATGGTAAGACTGTTACAGCTTTTATTCCTGGAAACTTGGCACAAAAATATATTGATGAACACGACGAAGTTATGATTGAAAGAATTGGTGGAAAGCAAGGAAGAACAAAAGGAGACATTCCAGGTGTTAGATTTCAAGTTATTCAAGTAAATGATCAACCGTTACACAGATTGTGGTCTGGTAAGATTGAGAAGGGTAGAAGATAAAATGGCTGAATTAGCTCCGTTCAAAATTTTTGATTTATATGACGTTACTGAAGTTCAAATTGAAGATCCTGGATTAAAGACAGCTATAAATTTGAAACCTCTATTGGCTTTGAAAACTCATGGAAGAAATGTTCAAAAATTAGGACAAACAAAAGTTAATGTTGTTGAGAGATTAATGAACAAGCTTGCTACTGGTGGACATAGAGGTAAGAAACATAAGATTGAACAAGGTCATTCAAGTGGGAAATATTCTAAGAACATGAAAATTATTTTGGATGCTTTAGCAGCAGTTGAAAAAAGAACTAGTAAAAATCCAGTTCAAGTTTTGGTTACTGCAATTGAAAAAGCAGCTCCAAGAGATGAAGTTACTGTTATTGAGTATGGTGGTGCTAGATATCCTCAAGCAGTTGATGTTTCACCTTTAAGAAGAGTTAACCTTGCACTAAAATATTTGATTCATGGTGCATCAGATAAATCATTCAATAAGAAAAAAACAATTACTCAGGCATTGACTGATGAGATAATTATGACTTATGAGGAAAATGGGGAGAGTTTTGCTATAAAGAAAAAGAAAGAAACTGAAGCTCAGGCAGATTCAGCTCGTTAATTCTAATTTTTTACAGAAACTTTATAAACCAATTTTTCAATTAACTAATATTCAAGATGGCAGAGGGAGACATTGCAAAATTAATGAAGCAGCAAGATAAGATTAGAAATATAGCTATAGCTGCACATATTGATCACGGTAAAACTACATTCTCAGATAATCTTTTGGCTGGTGCAGGTATGCTTTCCGAAGAAACTGCAGGTAAACAAAGAGCCTTAGATTTCCACGAAGATGAAGCGTCAAGAGGTATTACTATTGATTCGGCTTCGGTATCTATGATTCACAAAGTTGGTGGTGAAGATTATTTAATTAATTTAATTGATACTCCGGGACATGTTGACTTTGGTGGGGACGTTACAAGAGCTATGAGAGCTGTTGATGGATGTGTTATTCTTTCTTGTGCTGTTGAGGGTGTTATGCCCCAGACTGAAACTGTTGTTAGACAAGCCCTAAAAGAATTAGTTAAACCAGTATTATTCATTAACAAAGTTGATAGATTAATCAACGAAGTTAAATTAACTCCTGAAGATATGCAAGCTAAGTTTATCAAAATTATTGATCACGTTAACAAACTTATTGAAGCTATTGCTCCAGAAGGGTACAAGGAGAAATGGAAAGTTGGTGTTGGTGAAGGTACAGTTGCATTTGGAAGTGCATTTCATAATTGGGCCTTGAGTTTTCCTTACATGAAGGCAAATAACATCAGTTTCAAAGATATTATTGATGCCTATCAAAGCGACAATCATAAAGAACTAGCAAAGAAAGCTCCATTACACGAAGTTGTTTTGAATATGAGTATTAAACACCATCCAAATCCTGTTGATGCTCAAAAATATAGAATTCCAAAAATATGGCACGGAGATAAAGATACTCCTTTAGGTAAGAACCTTGTTGACTGTGATCCAAATGGAGAACCTGTTTTTGTTCCAATTAAGATTGTTGTAGATAAACACGCAGGTGAAATCGCTGCAGGTAGAATGTTTTCAGGAACATTGAAACAAGGTGATGATGTTTATATGAATCTTGGTAAGAGACCGACAAGAATTCAACAGGTATCTGTTTACAAAGGTGCTAATCGAGTTGTTGTTGATCAAGTTACTGCAGGAAATGTTGTTGGAGTAGTTGGTTTGAAAGATGTATTCGCTGGTGAAACAGTTTCAAAGAATCCAATTGAACCATTCGAGGCTATTAAACACTTATTCGATCCTGTTGTTACAAAATCAATTGAAGCTACTAAGGCTGCTGACTTGCCTAAGCTTGTTGAAATATTGAGACAAATTGGTAAGGAAGATTGAAATTAATGATCAGACCGGTGAATCTTTAATGTCTGGTATGGGAGAATTACACTTAGAAATTATAGAAAATAGAATTAGGTCAGAGAAGGGTTTGGAAGTTAAGACTTCTCCTCCAATTATTGTTTATAGAGAAACTGTTAATAAGAGTTCAGATGCTACTGAAGGACGTTCTCCTAATAAACACAATAGTTTCTTTATCAAAGTTGAACCTTTAGAAGAGGATATCTATGAAGCTATTCAAGCTGGAGATATTCCTGAAGGAAGAATAAAGAAAAAATCTACAGAGATGGCAGATATATTATCTAAGTATGGTTGGAGCGGTGATCAAATTAGAAATATTAGAGATGTTTACAAAGGAAATATTTTCATGGATGAAACTCGTGGAGAGGTTCACATGAATGAAGTTATTGAAATGATCTTAGATGCTTTTGAAATGGTTATGAACCAAGGTCCTTTGGCAAGAGAGCCTTGTACTAAGATGAAATTCTCATTGATGGATATTAAACTTCACGAAGATGCTATCCACAGAGGTCCTGCTCAGGTTTATCCTGCGGTTAGAGAATCTATTACTGGTGCTATGAGAAAGGCTAGCCCTACCTTATTAGAACCATTACAGATACATTTAATTGATATTCCAGATAGTTTCTTGGGAGCTATGACTAAACTGATTGGTGGAAAGAGAGGTCAAATGTTAGATGTTCAACAAGAAGGAACTAATGCAGAAATGGAAGCTAAGATTCCAGTTTCAGAAATGATTGGTTGGAGTAATGATTTAAGATCAGCTAGTGAAGGTAGAGGAACTTCTTCATTGAAAGATCAGTTATTTGAACCGATTCCTATGAGCATACAAACTGAAGTTATTAAGAAGATTAGAGATAGAAAAGGTTTGGCTGAGAATCAATAGGTTTAAAAATTAATTCTAGTTGCGAATTTTATGGAAAAATTTGATTACAGAGCAGCTACTGCAATTGCACTAAGTAAGAAAAATGGTGAACAACTAGCGAGAGATTTCCCTGGAATTGTAGATGATTGGACTCGGGATATGACTGCCGCACAAATAGCTGAAAAATATGATGTTCCTAATAGGTATGGAGGTAATTCTGCTAATGCTAATAGTGCTGTTCATAGGGCGTTAGATATATTACTTGAAAAAGAAGAAAAACAAAAACACGGGAGAAGACATAATAGTAATCATGGTAAAAGATTGCAAAGAGAAGGGAGAGGTGCTTTTGGATTAAGTGAAGAAAAAAGATCTTCTGTTAGTAGTAGGGCCGGAAAGAAAACTCAAAGGAAACTAGGTCGTATAACCTATGATGTTGATGAAGTTGAAGATATACTAAGACTCTCCCAAGATCCAAATTATCAACATGGAAGTAGAGTGAAAACGGGAGAAATTGCTGCATATATTAATCAAAAATACGGAAGAGATAGGACCTCAAAAGCAATTTCATTGTTACTAGGTAGGTTTAGGCCTTCTCCTTATGAAACTAGAAGAACATTATCTGATGAAGAAAGAAAAACTATAATTAAATTATCGGAAGACCCTATTTATCAGAGAGGAGTGAGATTTAAGACGGGTAAAATTGCTGAAGAAGTTAATAGATTATTTCATGATGGAATTGTTGTGATAAAATCTAAATTGGTCAGTAGAATATTAACTGCTGAAAGAAAAAAATCAGATTAAAACACTTAACATCATTAATATTGCAAATACCAAAACAAACCAACCAAAGTTAATTCTCTTTGATAATTTGATCAAAGCATGTATTGTTAGTAGTCCAAAAATAAAGGAAGTTAATAACCCATATATCGACGCTGTTGCAAATGTTTGAGCAATGTCTCCTATGTTCAACAAAATATTTCCTAAAAGAATAATTGGTAAAGACATTAAGAAAGATAATTTTAATGCAGTTGTATCGTCGAACTTTTTTAATAATAAAGTTGAAACAGTTATTCCAGATCTAGAAATTCCAGGTAAAGTTGAAAGACCTTGAACTCCTCCTAAAAGTAAACTATCCGAATTTTTTATTTCTGAAAGAGATCTTAATCCTCTTGTTTTAGAAGTTAATTGTAAGAATGCCGTTACTAATAATAAAACTCCAATTGCAAAAGTTATTGTTTTTCCAGTTAAATTTAAATCTAAATTAGAAATAAACTTCATTAAAATAATTCCAATAATTCCTGAAATTACCGTCGCTATTATTAAAAATTTCAAAACTTTCTTTGTTTCTGAATCTGATTTTTTATAGTTAAATAGAGCAACAAATAATTCTGTAACTTCTTTTCTGAAATAAATTAGTGCTGCAAAAAAAGTTCCTAAATGAAAAAATAATGCAATGTGTAAAATTTCTGAAATGTTTGTTATTCCAAAAAAATTAGAAACTACTAGAGTAATCATGCCTGAAGAACTAATTGGTAACCATTCGGTTATTCCTTGAATTAATCCTAAAATTAAGTATTGAATTAGTGTAAGTTCCATCAAAAAATTATGAAACTCACATATAAATATCTTTTGAAAAAGAGCTTTATCGACGATAAAAATCAATCATAGAAAAGTTTATAAAGGGTTTTTTCTGTAGTAAGATTACGAGGTTAAATATATTAATCAAATGGCAAAAGAAAAACCAAACATGAATGTTGTGTTCGTTGGACACGTTGATGCAGGAAAATCGACATGTGTAGGTAGAATGATGTTCGACGGTGGAGCAGTATCTGAACAGCAAATGGCTAAGTTCAAAGAGGAAGCTCAAAAACACGGTAAGGCTGGATTCGAATTCGCTTATGTTATGGATAATATTAAAGAAGAAAGAGAAAGAGGAGTTACTATTGACTTATCTTATAAGAAGTTAATGACTCAAAAATATCAAATTACAATCATCGATGCACCTGGTCACAGAGACTTTGTTAAGAACATGATTACTGGTGCTTCACAAGCTGATTCAGCATTCTTAGTGATTGCGGCTCCTTCAGGAGTTCAACCACAAACAACTGAACACTTATGGTTATTAAGGACTATGGGTGTAAAGAATATTGCAGTAGCTGTTAACAAGATGGACGCTGTTGAATACGCTGAAGACAAATTCAATCAAGTTAAAGAAGATGTAGGAAAGTTATTGAAAGGTGTTGGAATCAACCCTGAAACTACTGCTTTTGTTGCTTGTTCAGGATTACAAGGAGATAATATTGTTAAGAAATCAGATAAAATGGCTTGGTACAAAGGGCCAACAATTTTAGAGCAAATGGATTTATTCCCTGCTCCAGAATTACCAACTAACTTGCCAATGAGAATGCCTGTTCAAGACGTATATGAAATTACTGGTATCGGAACTGTTCCTGTAGGAAAAGTTGAAACTGGTATTATGAAACAAGGTATGAAAGTTAAAGTACTTCCAGGTAGAACTGGTGAAGGTATCGAAGGTGAAATTAAGACTATTGAAGCTCACCATGAAGTATTACCTTCTGCAGATGCTGGAGATAACGTTGGTGTTAATATTAGAGGAGTAGGTAAAAAAGATATTGCAAGAGGAGATGTTATCTGTGATGCAGCAGCTCCATGTCCAATAGTAGAAGAGTTTATCGGTACTATTACTGTAATTAACCATCCTACCGTATTAGCTAAAGGATATACTCCTGTATTCCACATTCACACCGCTCAAATTCCATGTCAGTTTATAGAATTAATTGAACAAATTAATCCTGCTACTGGTGAAGTTATTAAAGCAAACCCTGATTTCTTGAAGAATGGGGACACTGCTAAGGTGAGAATTAAACCTATCGGAAACTTAGTGTTGGAAGCTCAAGGAGATAATCCTTATATGAGTAAGTTCGCAGTAAGAGATGCTGGTGCTACTGTAGCAGCTGGTATGTGTACTGAGATTACTAAGAAGAAATAATTAAGTTTTCCCAATATTTTTAAAATGATTAATGATACGTATGTAAATAAGAGATTAGCGCAAGGAGTTCCTTCTCATTTGGAATACCTTCATATGAATGGTGTACAACTTATGGGCGCTGATCAGCTAGGGACTGGTGTTTATTTCGCTAAAAATAATGGATCTATTAGAGGATTTAGAATTGGTCCTGATTCAAGAGTTTCGGAGAACGAAGAAGGAGTTGTTTTGAATGATGTTGATGTTTTTAAAGTTAAATTAGGTGAGGGGCAGCCATCTGTTGAAATGCTTGAGGATAGATCATTGGAACTTAGTCATTTCTTAAATTTTGGTATGGAAGGAGTTTTTGAGCCAAAAGAAGAAGGTGGATTGAGAGATATTGCGGATAAGTTTTTAGAAGCAGCAGCATAATACGAAAATTTATATACTCTAGACTTCTATATTAAGTATTAGAAAAGTATCATTAGATATTATTATTTCAATTCACGATCACGCTTAATTTTAGTGTAAAACTACGATTAGTAAAGATAGGGAGAAGTAATCCCTAAAAGATATTTTTCTAAATGAAATCATTGATTTCAAAAAAATTAAATAAGGAAATATAAAAAAATGGCAAAAATAAGTCCAGTATCAATTAAGTATATGATACATGCAACTTTTGTAGCCGAAGGTGCACTAGAAAAACCTGATATTATAGGGGCTGTTTTCGGACAGACTGAAGGTT
Organism: uncultured archaeon; assembly: GCA_965365175.1. GTDB lineage: Archaea > Nanobdellota > Nanobdellia > Pacearchaeales > GW2011-AR1 > WJLC01. The sequence continues at coordinate 1,568 of CBDUAR010000001.1, read as the reverse complement.
TACTTGGTGCTGATCTAGAGATGAGAGAACTTCAAAAAGAAGGAAAAATAGGTAGAATAGAAGTAGAAGTTAGCAGAAATGGTAAACAAACTACTGGTAAAATAATGATACCTACTGCTTTGGATCAATCTGAAACAACTCTAATTGCTGCGGCAATTGAGACTATTGAAAGAATTGGACCTAGCGATGCCCAAATTGAAGTTGAACAAATTGAAGACGTTAGAGGAAGTAAGAGAGATTACATCCTTGAAAGAGCTAAAAAGCTTATGAGTCAGATACAAGGTTCTACAGATTCTAGAGAAATTTCTAAGGAAATTAAGGAATCTTCAAGAATGGGAGAAGTTAGTTCATATGGTAAAGAGAATTTACCTTGTGGAGACCTTTCGGGTAATGAAGTTATTGTTGTTGAAGGTAGAGCGGACGTTCTAAACTTAATGAGAAATGGTGTAAAAAATGTTATAGCTATGAATGGTACAAAGCTTCCTGAAGCAATTGGTGAATTAGGTAAGACTAAAGAAATTACTTTATTCGTTGATGGTGATAGAGGAGGAAAGTTAATTATTCAAAATGTCACTGATAATGCAAACATTAAGTACATTGCTATGGCACCAGATGGAAAAGAAGTAGAAGAGCTTACTGGTAAAGAGATATTGATGAACCTTAGAAAAAAAGTTAAGGCTGACGAATATCTTGGTAAGAGAAGTACTTCAAGATCCTCTGCTCCAAAAGAAGTTAAGAAAGTAGAACTGAGCGAAGATGATAAAGCCAAACTTAAAGAAATTTCAAAAGGAAATAAGGGAACTGATAAAGCAATTCTTTTAGATGAAAATTTAGAAGAAATAAAATCGGTTCAAGCTAAAGCTTTAAGTGGAACTTTGAGAAGAATTAGAAATAGGCCTTCAATAATTGTAATCGATGGTATTGCAACTAATGGTTTAATCCATGCTGCAGAAGAAGCGGGTTGTCAAGTTGTGGTAGCTCAAAACTTTTCTACAACTGACACAAGTATGCAATTACTTAGTCTATAATTTTAATGGGCCTTCGGGCCTCTTTTTTTATTTTTTTAAAAACCTTTAAATATAGTGCATTATAATTTATATTATGGGTATCACTTTGAAAAAGAGGGATAATTGGAAAGCATATCTGACTATTGCTATTATTGTATTAGTTTTAATTACTGGTTATTTTCTATATTTCTTTACTTATACTTGTGATGATCTATCTTGTTTTTATGCTCATCAAGAGAAATGTGCAAGAACTACTTTCATTAATGATAAAACGGACACAACTTGGGAGTATTTAATAAAAGGTAGGGAAGGAGATTCATGCCTAGTTAATGTTAAAGTGCTCAATATTAAGAAGGGTAGTGCTACTAAACAAAAATTGGAAGGTAAAGATATGGATTGTCTTCTTCCATTAGGAAGTGCTGTTGCTCCAGAATCTGATATTGCAAGATGTCACGGAGTGTTAAAAGAGGAAATGCAAAACTTAATTATTCAACAACTTCACACTTATATTGTAGAGAATGTAAAAGATATCAGCGGAGAGTTAGATAATATTATTTAACT